>NZ_JBNDLA010000004.1:0-477242 GCF_050435825.1 Bradyrhizobium sp. I1.14.4
CGGCCGGTTTCATTTCGGAATCGTGGCCGGCTTCAAATCGGAACGGTGGCCGGCTTCAAGTCGGAATACCCGGCCGGAATAAATCGGAATCCGCAGTCATGCCCGGCGCAGGCGGGGCATCCAGGACGCCGCGGCCTCTCGGCTCACGCACTGGCGTCTCTCGAATACTGGATCACCCGCATTCGCGGGTGACGACACCGAGGAACTTGGCTGTTTGCCAGTTGGATCAGAAACCCACCCTCGTCATTGCAATGACGATGGAGAGAGCCGCGGATCGCGCTTACTTCACTGCCGAGAAGCGGGTGTCGAACGAGTTCGTCTGCACCACCGGCGCGGAGCCGGCGAGCTGGGTTGACGTCGTCGGGGCCGGTGCGGCTGCGGCGGTGTTGGTGACCTGCGGCTTCGGTGCAGGCTTGGCGGCCTGCTTCGGCTCCGCCTTCGGTGCGACGCGAACCACCGATTGCGGCTTGGCCTCGGCGACCTTCGGCTTGGCAGGTGCAGCAGCGACCGGAGCTGGCGTGGTCTTGCTGGCGTCGGCGGTGCCGCCGATGCCGACCTTGCGGGCAAAGCTGGAGAAGAAGCCTTCGGACTTGTCGGACGCATTCGCCGACGCAACGCGGGTGCTGGCCGATGACGCGGTCGACGACGTCGTCGCCACGACCGGCTCTTCCTGCTGGACCGCGAGATTAGGCTTCGGCGGATTGACCGTGCCGGGGATCGTGCCGGGCGCGCGCGCCAGCGACATCGACTGCAGCGCCTGGCTGTCGCCGCCTTCGGAGAGACCGGTGTTTCCTTCCGGAATCTTGGAGGCGAAGATCGCATTCATGCCGCCGTCGATGCCGGTGTTGAGGCGCGCAACCGGCGTTCCCTTGGACACCAGCTTGGCGGTCTCGGCGGCGTCCCGCTGCTCCTTCTCGCGCACGGCGCTCGCGATCTCCTCGGGAATCACATAGGCCGGGCACTTCGCGGAGGCATCGAACACCGGATCGCGCGTTGCGTTCGGCGCCCTGACCGCATCGAAGACGTATTTCTTCTCGCAGAAGTCGACCTTCGGCTCCTGCTTCGTCACCTCGAAATGATCATAGCCTTCCTTGATCATCTTCCAGAAAGGCATGTTCGGATTGTTGCGGTGCTTGGCCATGTTCACCGGCGTCATCCGGAACGGATAGGCCTGAAACTGGAACGCCTTCTGGCCGCCGAAGAAGGACTCGCGGCCGAGCGAATAAATCTCCGCGATCTGCTCGTCGGTCATCGCGTAACAACCGCGCGAAGAACAGTCGCCATGCACCATCAGCTGCGAGCCGGTGCGGCCGAGTGCCTTGTCGAACGCGTTCGGATAACCGGTGTTGAACGAGAGGTAGTAGGCCGATTGCGGATTCATCTGGCTCGGGTTGATCGAATAGAATCCTTCGGGCGCCTGGCGGTCGCCCTCGCGGACTTTCGGACCGAGATCGCCCGACCAGCGGCAGATCGGATAGGTCTTGAGCAACGCGAACTGGCCGGAGCGGGTCTGCTTCCAGACCTCGAGCTCGGCTTCCTGCTTGAACAGCCGCACCAGGATCGGCGACTGCATATCCATGTCCTTCTCGGCCATGGCAGCGACGAGTTTTGGCGGGACCGGCTGATTGGCCTTGGCGTTGTTGGCGAGCGAGATCTG
The DNA here is from genome assembly GCF_050435825.1 of Bradyrhizobium sp. I1.14.4. Lineage (NCBI taxonomy): Bacteria > Pseudomonadati > Pseudomonadota > Alphaproteobacteria > Hyphomicrobiales > Nitrobacteraceae > Bradyrhizobium > Bradyrhizobium sp. I1.14.4. The sequence goes on from NZ_JBNDLA010000004.1 coordinate 1,658, forward strand.
GTCGCTGTCACAGCCGGCGAGCAATGCGCCCACGGCGAGCACCGCGGAAGTCAGAAGCGCGCGTACGAGCGTGCGATGAGTCAAGTCCGAGCTCCACACCCACCGGGCGATTTTCGCGACCCCAACACGGCGAATATGCCCTGAAGCCATTGTGTAAAATATTAGCCTTCGACGACCCCTGCTCGCAACCTGAACCGGGGCTGACAGCCCTCACGGTAGCAGGCATGGTTCAAGGAACGTTAAAGACCCGGCTCGGGGCTCAATTACGGCAAAACTGCTCGATTTGGACGAAAAATCGGGCCGTTTGGGCGGGTCAGCCGAGCTTTCGGCCGATATCGAGGAACTTCTGGCGCCGCTGTTTGCGAATCGCGTCCGGATCAAGATTTCGTAGGTCGTTGAGCGCCTGGGCGATGGCGTCGCCCATGGTCGTGATCATCGCGGCGGGGTCGCGATGAGCGCCGCCGGAGGGCTCCTTCAGGATCTGGTCGATCACACCGAAGCGCAGCATGTCCTGCGCGGTGATCTTCATGCTGTTGGCGGCTTCCTGCGCCTTGGTGCCGTCGCGCCACAGGATCGAGGACGCGGCCTCGGGCGAGATCACGCTGTAGATCGCGTGCTCCATCATCAGCACGCGGTTCGCCGTGGTGATGGCGATGGCGCCGCCCGACATGCCTTCGCCGGTGACGATCGCGACATTGGGCACGCCGAGCGACAGGCAGGCGTCGGTCGAGCGCGCGATCGCCTCGGCCTGGCCGCGTTCCTCGGCGCCGATGCCGGGATAGGCGCCGGCGGAATCGACGATCGACAGCACCGGGATGCCGAAGCGGTCGGCCATCTCCATCAGGCGCACCGCCTTGCGGTAGCCTTCGGGGCGCGCCATGCCGAAATTGTGCTTGATGCGGCTCTCGGTGGTGGCGCCCTTCTCCTGGCCGACCACGCAGATGCTCTCGCCGCGGAAGCGGCCGAAGCCGCCCACCAGGGCCTCGTCGTCGGCGAATTTGCGGTCGCCGGCCATCGGCGTGAACTCGGTGATCAGGCCGGTGATGAAATCGGTGAAGTGCGGCCGCTGCGGATGCCGCGCCACCAGCGTCTTCTGCCACGGCGTCAGACTGGCATAGAGCTCGGTGAGCGCCTGCGCCGCCTTGTCCTCGATCCGCGCGACCTCGTCGCCGATGTCGCTGCCGCTTGCGGCGAGCGCGCGCAACTCGTCGATCTTGGATTCAAGCTCGGCGACGGGTTTTTCGAAGTCGAGATAGCTGCGCATCGGGTCGGGCATCAACTCAATATAGGGAGGAACAATGCGAGGGGCGAAGCGGTTTCAGCAGTGGAAAGAGAAGCTTTGTAACTTCAATCGGTTAACGGGCATCCGCGTGGAATGCACGCTTCGGGATCGCAGGCAGGCCACGCTCTTTCTGCGGAGACGCCGCGGAAGTCAAGGCGGATCAGATGAAGGTATCGATGTCCTGAAGCGCTGGACTTACTTCTCCGCCAGCGGATGCAGGTCGCGGACCAGGCTCTTCAGCCGCTCCTCGACCACGTGGGTGTAGATCTGGGTGGTCGAGATGTCGGTGTGGCCGAGCAGGGTCTGCACGATGCGCAGGTCAGCGCCATTGTGCAGCAAATGGCTGGCGAAGGCGTGGCGCAGCACGTGCGGGGAGACCAGGCGCGGCGCAAGTCCGGAGGCCGCGGCGAGCTCCTTCAGGTCGCGTGCAAAATGCTGCCGGGTCAGGTGGCCACTCTCGCCGGAGGAGGGAAACAGCCATTTCGAGGGCGCGGCCTTCTTTGCCTTCGGCCGCATGACCTCCAGCGCGGCGAGGTAGTCGGCCATCGCCTGACGCGAGGCGTCGTTCAGCGGCACCAGCCGCTCCTTGTTGCCCTTGCCGCGCACCACGATCATCCGCGCATCTCGCCGCGCCGCGGAGACCGGCAGCGACACCAGCTCGGAGACGCGCAGGCCGGTGGCGTAGAGCACCTCGAGCAGGCAGTACAGCCGCAGCGCGCGCAGCCGCTGCGCCGGCGAGACGTCGGTCCGGGTCAGCTCCTTGGCGCGGGTCAGCATGCGGTCGACATCGGCAATCGATAGCACCTTGGGCAGGCCGCGGCCGCGCTTCGGCCCGGACAGGATCGCGGCCGGGTCGTCGCCGCGGACCCGCTCGTTGAGCAGGAAACGGTAGAGATGCCGCATCGCCGACAGCCGCCGCGCCACGCTCGTCGACTTGAAGCCTCTGGTATCGAGGTCGGCCAGGTAGCCGCGCAGCGTCTCGGTGTCGGCGCCGGTGAAATCGGCGCCGGCGCGGGCGAGGTAGTCGGAGAAATCCGTGAGGTCGCGCCGGTAGGCGTCGAGCGTGTTGGCCCCGGCGCCCTGTTCCGCGGCGAGCATGTCAAGGAACAACGCGGTCAGTTTGGCGTCGGACGACCTAGCCTGAGTCTTGGCGGGCGTCTTGGCGGGGTTCTTGGCAGCAGCGGGCATGCCAGAATCATAGCGCCTATTTCTTGAGGAACTTATCCGGCGGGATGGTCACGGTCATTTCCCGCGGCTTCGGGTGCACGAAATTGGCCAGTGCGAAGACGATGCCGTAGCCGATCCCGAAAAGCACGGCGACGACCGTCAGGAAGCGGAACAGGCTGGGCATGGAGGCGACTCGGGCGGCGAATTAACCAATGAAATCATCCAACATGTTCCCCGCGCCGTTGCAAGAGTCGCTGGTAACGGTGTCGCCGGGGGTAGTATAGGTGGCTCGAATTCTGAACAATTCGTCCCAGTATCCGAGCTTTTTGATGTCCGACGCAGCCGTACCGGCGCCCACCCACCCGACCCTGGAGGCCGACATCGCGGCCGCGCTGGGGACGCGGTCGATCGTGCTGGTCGGCATGATGGGGGCCGGCAAATCGACGATCGGCCGGCGGATGGCGGCGCGGCTCAAGCTGCCGTTCACCGATGCCGACACCGAGATCGAGGCGGCGGCGGTCATGACGATCCCGGAGATTTTCGAGACCCACGGCGAGACGTATTTTCGCGATGGTGAGGCGCGGGTGATCGCCCGCATCCTCGACAGCGGCCCGATCGTGCTGGCGACCGGCGGCGGCGCCTTCATGCGCGAGGAGACCCGTAACCGAATTCGCGAGCGCGCGATTTCGATCTGGCTCAAGGCCGACAGTGATATCATCATGCGCCGGGTCCGCCGCCGCGCCGATCGTCCGCTGCTGCAGACCGCCGACCCCGAGGCGACCGTGAACCGGCTGCTGAGCGAGCGCGAGCCGGTCTACCGCAATGCCGATCTGACAATTGCCTCGCGCGACGTGCCGCACGACCGCATCGTCGACGAATGCCTTGAGGCCCTGCATGCACATCTGTGCGGTGTGCGTCCGGCCGGCGAGTCACCACCTGATGGATTGAACGCGACCTCATGACTGCGCCCGTGAAACATTCCGCCTCCGTTACCGTCGAGGTCGCGCTCGGTGATCGTGCCTATGACATCGTCATCGGCCGCGACGTGCTGCAATCGCTCGGCGAACGTATCGCGGCGCTGCGGCCCGGCGTGCGTACCGCCATCGTCACTGACCGCACCGTCGCCAAGCACTGGCTGGAGCCGGCCGAGGCATCGCTGGCCGCCGCAGGCGTGCCGACGTCGCGGATCGTCCTCGAGGAGGGCGAGGGCTCGAAGAGCTACGGCACGCTGACACAGGTCAGCGAAGCGCTGATTGCGGCGAAGATCGAGCGCAACGATCTGGTGATCGCGCTCGGCGGTGGCGTGGTCGGTGATCTCGCCGGCTTCGCGGCCGCGATCCTGCGCCGCGGCGTTGATTTCGTGCAGCTGCCGACCTCGCTGCTCGCGCAGGTCGATTCCTCCGTCGGCGGCAAGACCGGCATCAACTCGCCGCAGGGCAAGAACCTGATCGGCGCATTCCATCAACCGGTGCTTGTCGTCGCCGATACCTCGGTGCTCGATACGCTGTCGCCGCGCCAGTTCCGCGCCGGTTACGCCGAGGTCGCGAAATACGGCATCCTGGGTGACGAAGCCTTCTTCGCCTGGCTCGAAAAGCACCATGGCGACATCGTCGCAGGCGGCGCCGGGCGTGAGCACGCGATCGCAACCTCCTGCCGCGCCAAGGCCGCCATCGTCTCCCGCGACGAGCGCGAGACCGGCGAGCGCGCGCTGCTCAATCTCGGCCACACCTTTGGCCATGCGCTGGAAGCCGCGACCGGCTTCTCCGACCGCCTGTTCCATGGCGAGGGTGTCTCGGTCGGCATGGTGCTTGCCGCTGAATTCTCGGCGCAACTCGGCATGATTTCGTCAGACGATGCGGGGCGCATCGCGCGTCATCTGTCCGCGGTAGGATTGCCGACGCGCCTGCAGGATATCGCAGGCTTCACGCAGGAAGGGCTGGCCGATGCCGACGCGCTATTGGCGCTGATGGCGCAGGACAAGAAGGTCAAGCGCGGCAAGCTCACCTTCATCCTGCTGGAGGCGGTCGGCCGCGCCGTGATCGCCAACAATGTCGAGCCGCAGCTGGTGCGCGACTTCCTGCAAGCCAAGCTGAAGGCTTAAGCCACGGATCACGTCAGTGGGATGGTTCACCTTCTCGATCGTGCTGCTCTGCCTCTTCATCTCCGCGTTCTTCGCGGCGAGTGAGACGGCGCTGACCGGCGCCTCGCGCGCCAGCATGCTGCGGCTGTCGAAGCAGGGCAACAGCGAGGCCGGCGTCGTCTCCAAGCTGATCAACATGCGCGAGCGGATGATCGGCGCGTTGCTGCTGGGCAACAACATCGCCAATATCGGCGCCTCGGCGCTGGCGACCGGCGTGTTCACCGCCTGGTTCGGCGATGTCGGTGTGCTCTACGCCACCGCGGTCATGACCGTGATGGTCGTGGTGTTCGCGGAGGTGCTGCCCAAGACCATCGCGATCAACGCGCCCGACCGCGTCTCGCTTCTGGTCGCGCGGCCGATGCGGCTGACGATCTTCGTGCTGGGGCCGCTGCTCACCGTCATCGAGACCATCGTGCTGGCGCTGATGAAGCTGCTCGGCATCAAGGTCGGGGCGCATCAGGCGGTGCTGTCGCCGACCGAGCGTCTGCGCGGCGCGGTCGATCTGTTGCATCACGAAGGCAAGGTCGAGAAGCAGGACCGCGACATGCTCGGCGGCCTGCTGGACCTCAGCGAGCTGCAGGTCTCCGACGTGATGGTCCATCGCACCGAGATGACCATGGTCAACGCCGACCTGCCGCCCGAGGAGCTGGTGCGCGAGGTGCTGGCGAGCGAATACACCCGCATCCCGCTGTGGCGCGAGAAGCCGGAGAACATCGTCGGCGTGCTCCACGCCAAGGATCTGCTGCGCGCGATGCGCGCCAATGAGGGCGACATGTCCGCGATCGATGCTTCCGCGATCGCGCTGCCGCCCTGGTTCGTGCCGGAGATGCGCCCGGTCTCCGACCAGTTGAAGGCGTTCCGCCGCCGCAAGACCCACTTCGCCCTGGTGGTCGACGAGTATGGCGAGGTCGAGGGCATGGTGACGCTGGAGGACATTCTGGAGGAGATCGTCGGCGACATCTCCGACGAGCACGACGTCGTCGTCGCCGGTGTGCGTGCCCAGCCGGACGGCTCGGTCGTGGTCGACGGCTCGGTGCCGATCCGCGATCTCAACCGCGCGATGGACTGGCGCCTGCCGGACGAGGAGGCGACCACGGTCGCTGGTCTCGTGATTCACGAGGCACGCTCGATCCCGGACCGCGGCCAGAGCTTCACCTTCCACGGCTTCCGCTTCCGCGTCCTCCGCCGCGAGCGCAACCGCATCACTGCGTTGCGCATCGTCGCGGTGCCGCGCGAGGCCGCCGACCTCGACGAGAAGAAGCCGAAGCGGGCCGGCACCGCGTTTTAGCGCTCGGCGGTGGTGCCGATCTATCACCGTCATGCTGAGGAGCGCGCAAAGCGCGCGTCTCGAAGCACGACGGCCCGACTGGTGGCCGTGCATCCTTCGAGACGGCCGCGTTGCGGCCTCCTCAGGATGACGGATCACGCGGCAGGGCTACTCGATATCGATCGAGATGCCTGACAGCTTCCACGCGCCGTCGGAGGGGATGAAGCCGAGCTGATACTTCACCTGCTTGGGCGTGGTGTCGAAATGGCCCTTCAGACGCAACACGCCCTTGTCGTCGATCCTGGCGTCCTCATCGAGGACGATCGGCTTGGCCACCACGGCGTCGAACACGGCGTGCTTGTCGACCAGATCCTTGAAGATCGTCTGCAATTTGTCGGGTGGAAACTGGTCGCGGAACGGCTTCGAGATCTTGGCGTGGAACACGGTGAAATTGTTCGCGGCCACCGCATCGTTGAGCGACACCAGGATGCTCTTGATCAGCACCTCCTGGACGAACGGGCTCGGCATATCCAGCGCCGAGGCCGGACGCATCGCGCAGATCAGGAGCAGGCCGGCGGCGGTTACGGTCGACCGGAAGCGTGGCCAGCAAGGGATCATCAATGGCCCCATATCATGCGCGGCGCTGCGATCCATCGTTCACCCGCTCACCTATGGGGCAGGTCCATCGCCGAAGCTCCTATCCTCATAAAGGAAAACCGCCGCGGCGTCTTGAGGCAAGCCCGAACTAGCGCGGCTTTTCCCCGGGGGCGTGTGCATGGAGCGCCAGCGCATGCACCGAGCCGGCAAGTTCCTGCGCCAGCGTCGCATTTATCATGCGATGGCGTTCGATACGGCTCTTCCCTTCGAAGGCCGGAGACACAATATATACCCTGAAATGCGTCTCGCCGCCTGGCCTGTGGCCGGCGTGGCCTTCATGCAGATGTGACTCATCGGCGACGTCGAGGCTTTCCGGCAAGAAAGCTTCACGCAACTTGTTTATGATAGTGTCTTTGGTGCTCATGGCGGCGGAGTTAGGTCCGCGACAGCTTTTCGTCAATGGTACAAGCGGGAAACGAGGTCTGCGCAATGTCAAGACTTGAAGAATTGTGCATTGCGTAGTCAAAGAGAACATGCCGATCGATTCATCAAAATTCTTCGACTCCATTCGCATCAAGCCGACCAAGGTGGGTGCGAAGCGCCAGGCGCAGGCCGGTGAGCAGGCTGTGACCTGCGAGTGGGCGGGTTGCCAGAACAAGGGTGCGCACCGCGCCCCGAAGGGTCGTGAGAATTCGCGCGAGTATTGGCACTTCTGTCTCGATCACGTCCGCGAGTACAACCAGTCCTATAATTTCTTCCAGGGCATGAATCCTGACGATGTCGCTCGCTACCAGAAGGACGCGCTGACCGGCCATCGTCCGACCTGGAAGATGGGCGCCAACAACGGCAAGAAGGAGAGCGGTCTCGATGCCGCCTCCGACCCATTTCACGTGTTCTCCGAGCTGAACGGCCGCGGCCGCTGGCGCCCCGGACCGGGTGGCGCAGAGCCCAAGCCGGAGACGCGCAAGATCATGAATGCCGAGCGCAAGGCGCTGCTGGTGATGGGGCTCGGCGCCGGGGCGACGCTGGAAGACGTCAAGGCGAAGTACAAGGCGCTGGTGAAGCAGCACCATCCCGACGCCAATGGTGGCGACCGCTCCACCGAGGATCGCCTGATCGAGATCATCAAGGCGTACAATTATCTGAAGACCGTGGTGCGTGAGGCCTGAACTCTCGCCTTCGTCGCCCCTGCGAACGCAGGGGCCCATAACCACCGGCCGTTATTGTCTGCATAGGATATCAGTCCGACGGCCCTATTGATGGGCCGCGGCGTACGGGTCCCTGCTTTCGCAGGGGCGACGGCGGAGTTTGTGACTCCGCCGTCGGATGCTTCGTGCTGCCTCAACCCTTCGGCACCGCCCCGACATAGGACGAGCTCGGCCGGATCAGCCGTCCGGTGCGCCGCTGCTCCAGGGCGTGCGCAGTCCAGCCGGCGGCACGGGCGGTGGCAAAGATCGGCGTGAATGCCTGCCGCGGGATTTCCAGCCCGTCGAGCAGGATCGCGGTGAAGAACTCGACATTGGTCTCGAGCGGCCGGTCCGGATTCTTCTTGCCCAGCGCTGCGCGGATATAGGCCTCGACCTCGCCGGCAAACGGCAGGTCGGCGCCGCTGGCCTCGAGGCGTTCGATGGCGACCTTCAGCGCGTCAGCGCGCGGGTCACGCACGCGATAGACGCGATGACCAAAGCCCATCAGCCGTTCGCCATGCGCCAGCGCGCCGTCGACCCAAGGCTTGATGCGCTCACGGGTGCCGATTGCGTCCAGCATCTCCAGCACCGGCTCCGGCGCGCCGCCATGCAGCGGGCCGGTCAGCGCGCAATAGCCGCCGGTGACAGCCGCGAACAGATCGGCCTGGGTCGACGCGATCACCCGGGTGGTGAAGGTCGATGCATTCATGCCGTGGTCGCAGACGGTGACGAAATAGGCATCGAGGGCCGTGACCTCGCGCGGCTCGGCCTTGCGCCCCCGCAGCATCCGCAGCGTGTCGGCGGCGTGGCTGGCGTTCGGGTCCGGCGCGATCGGGGCATGTCCCTTGGCGTGCTGGACTAGGGCGCCCGCGATCACCGGGAAGGCGCCGACGATGGTTGCCTCGTGCTCCAGCCCGTTCTCGCCGCGCAGGCCTGCGATCGCGGCCCGGAAGCCGTCGACGATCGACATTCCGCGCGTCGCCGGCAGCAGGTCCGGCAGCCGCGCAAAGGCGCGTTCGCGGGCGGCGCCGAGGCTGGCGCGGACGTTGGCTTCGCTCAGCGACTTGCCGGTGGCGCCGTTCCACAGCCGCGCCGTGACGCCCTCGAAGCTCGACTTGCCTGCGAGGTTGGCGACGTGCTCGCCGGCGATGATCAATTCGCCGCGCTCGCCGTCGACATGGCTCAACACGGTCTCGGCTGCGGGAACGCCGTCCAGACCGATCTGGCTCTTGGTGAGAATCATGTTCATGGCCCGATCTCCTTGCTTCACACCTTGAAGGTCGGGCCTCTCGACGAGTTGATCAATCTTGATTATATAAATCAATATGAAAAAATCCGCCGAGCTTTACCTCTCCGCCCGGGAGGCCGCCGCCGAGCTCGCGATCTCGCCGGCGACCCTCTACGCCTATGTCAGCCGCGGGCTGATCCGTTCCGAGCCGTCGCCGGATTCGCGCAGCCATCGCTACCGCGCCGAAGACATCAGGGGGTTGAAGGAGCGCCGCGTGCCGTCGCCGGAGCCGCGCGGGTTTCGCAATTTCGACGCCGACCTGCCGGTGATGGATTCGGCGATCGCGACCATCACCGAGCAGGGCCCGATCTATCGCGGCGTGAATTGCGTTGATCTTGCCGAGCGGGACACGCTGGAGCACACCGCGACACTGCTGTGGGATGTCACCAGCGTCGATCCGTTCGCGGCGGACAATTGTCCGCATGTCTCGGACGAGATGCGCGCGATCGCGGAAGCTGCGCGCCGCGCCCAGCCGATCGACCGCACGGTCGCGGTGCTGGCGCTGGCGGCAAGTGCCGATCCCGGCGCCTTCACCCGCGCGCCCGACGGCCGTGCGATGGTCGGCGGGCGCATCTTGCGGCTGCTGGTTGCGACCATGCTGAATGCGGCACCGTCGGTGGACCTGTTGCATGATCAGGTGGCGCGGGTCTGGACGCCAGACAACAAGCACGCGCCCGACCTGATTCGCCGTGCGCTGGTGCTGCTCGCCGATCACGAATTGAACGCTTCAACCTTCACCGCGCGCTGCGCGGCATCGACCGGGCTCAATCTGTACGACTCCGTGATTGCGGGTCTCGTTGCGCTGAAGGGACCGATGCATGGCGGCGCCGGCGTGCTCGCCTCGCGCCTCGTCAAGACGATGATCGACAATGACGTGGCGCCGGTAGTCCGCGAGCGCGTCGCGCTCGGCGAGCGCTTCGCGGGCTTTGGGCACGGCGTCTACAAGAAGGGCGATCCGCGCGCGATCTCGCTGCTCGAAGCCCTGACGCGGGCCGGCGCACCGCGTAAATTCACCAGGGAAGTGCCTGACAGAATCGCGGAGGCGACCGGCGAATTCGTGAATATCGACTACGCGCTGGCGGTGCTGGTCCATGCGCTGCGAATGCCCGCAGGCAGCGAGCTTGCGCTGTTTGCGATGGCGCGCAGCGTCGGCTGGGTCGCGCATGCCAGCGAGCAGCTTCAGCTCGGCAAGCTGATCAGGCCGCGCGCGCGTTATGTCGGCCCGTCACCCGGGCGGGCCGGTACGGCCAACAGCATCTAGCGCATGAGCCGGAAAAGTGGGGACCGGTTTTCCGAACAGATCATACGCACAAAAGATCGGGCTACTTTGCCGGCTTGGCCGGTTCGATCAGGCCGCCGCCATGCCGGCGGCGGATGGTCCAGATCGCCAGCGTCAGGATGACGGCGGCGCCCGCGACCGCAAACATCCATAGATGTTTCCCGACATGTTCGTGATGCGGCAGGCCGGCATAGTCATGCAGCGCGGTGACGGCGAGCACGCCGGGCAGCACATGCGCCGGCGCCCAGAGCAGGATGGCGGGGATGTTGACCGCATAGAAGCGGGCCGGTGGCATATCGAGCGCGCCGGCCGTGATCGGCACGAAGGCGCGAATCGGCGGTACGAAGCGGGCGAAGAACACCGCGAGCACGCCCCAGCGATTGAAGAAGGCCTCGCTCTGCGCGACCACGCGCGGATAGTTGGAGAGCGGCCATGCCGACAGGATCTCGCGCTGGCTGCGGTAGCCGATCAGATAGGCCGTGCCGTCGCCCAACGTCGCGCCGATGGCCGCGGCGGCCAGCACCGGCCACAGCTTCAATTCGCCGCCTGGCACCAGCGCGCTCAGCGCCAGGATGATGGTCGAGCCCGGCACCAGGGAGCCGGCCACCGGCACCGCCTCCAGCAAGGCGGCCAGAAACAGCGTCAGATAGGCGAGCCAGGCATGGGCCGAAACGAACGCGATCAAAGGGTCAAGGAATGAAGTCACAAAATTCCCATGCGGCGGTGATATGGATTTAAGAGCTAACAACTCTCCGCCGGGCTGAAAAGTGCCCGGTCGGGCAGGCCGCCGTGGCGCTGCGGCGAAAGTACGGCGAGATTTGCAGGGCAGCCTTCCAAAAACCGAGTTTCACTCCTATCTTCATGATAGAACAATGGAACTTTGATTTGCCCGCGGACTTCTGCCAGCCGTTGCTCTCTGCTAGGCTTGCGCGCAGCACCCCATCCGCAGCCAAATGACCTAAATCTGGTTTCGGGAATGCCCGGGACCTCGGAGGATGAATGACGACCGCCGTCCAGACCAAAGCGCAGGAACCCGTCGGCTTGCCCGACATGAAGGTGTCGGTTCGCCAGGTCTTCGGGATCGATAGCGATCTGGAAGTCCCTGCCTATTCCGAAGTCGATCCGCACGTTCCGGAGGTCGATAGCGACTACCGCTTCGACCGCGCCACCACGCTCGCGATCCTCGCCGGCTTCGCCAAGAACCGTCGCGTAATGGTCACCGGCTATCACGGCACCGGCAAGTCGACCCACATCGAGCAGGTTGCGGCCCGCCTCAACTGGCCTTGCGTGCGCGTCAACCTCGACAGCCACATCAGCCGTATCGATCTCGTCGGCAAGGACGCCATCGTGGTCAAGGAGGGCAAGCAGGTCACCGAATTCCGCGACGGAATCCTGCCCTGGGCGCTGCAGCACAATATCGCGCTGGTGTTCGACGAATACGACGCCGGCCGCCCGGACGTGATGTTCGTGATCCAGCGTGTGCTGGAGGTCTCCGGCCGCCTGACGCTGCTCGACCAGAACAAGGTGATCAAGCCGCATCCGGCGTTCCGCTTGTTCTCGACCGCCAACACGGTCGGCCTCGGCGACACCTCGGGCCTCTATCACGGCACCCAGCAGATCAACCAGGGCCAGATGGACCGCTGGTCGATCGTCACCACGCTGAACTACCTCGCCCATGATGAGGAAGTGGAGATCGTGCTGGCGAAGGCGCATCACTACCGCACCCAGGAAGGCCGCGACATCGTCAACAAGATGGTGCGGCTTGCCGATCTGACCCGCAACGCGTTCGCCAATGGCGACCTGTCGACGGTGATGAGCCCGCGCACGGTGATCACCTGGGCGGAGAACGCCGACATTTTCAGCGACATCGGCTTCGCGTTCCGCGTCACCTTCCTCAACAAGTGTGACGAACTGGAGCGGCCGCTGGTCGCCGAGTTCTACCAACGCTGTTTCAACGTCGAGCTGCCGGAATCCTCGGTCAACGTGGCGCTCAGCTAGCCCATGCCGAAAATCTCCGTCGAGCGCACAGTCACACAGACGAAGAAGGCGGTGCTCGGCGGATTGCTCCGCTACAACAACGAGAAGATGGGGAAGCAGAAGTACAAGCGCTTCGCCATCTCGCTGCGGCAAGGCGACCAGATTGTCGGCGGCATCGTCGGCGAGGTCTGGACCGCGGTGTTGTTCATCCAGTTGTTCTGGATGGAGCAGAAGTTTCGCAACAAGGGCTTTGGCGCCAAGCTGATCAAGGCGATCGAAGACGAGGCGCGGCGCTTCGGAGCGACGCGATCCTATCTGGATACGATGAGCTTCCAGGCGCCGGGCTTCTACCGCGTCAACGGATATAAAGAGTTCGGTTCGATTGAGGGGTATCCCGGCGGCGTAACGCGCCATTGGTTTACGAAATCGCTATGACAGCCTCCAACATCAAATTCCGTCCCGGGTCAAAGGAAGCGCCGACCGAGCCGTTCAAGCGCTCGGTATCGGCGTGCCTGAAGGCTATCGCCAAGAAGCCGGAGCTCGAGATCAGCTTCGCGGCCGAGCGTCCCGGGCTCGCGCCCGGCAAGGCGCGGCTGCCGGAGCCGGCGCGCAAGATGACCAAGCGCGACGCGGCGATCGTGCGCGGCCATGCCGATTCGATCGCGCTCAAGATCGCCTGTCACGATCCCAAGGTGCATCGCAAGCTGATGCCGGGCAATCCGCAGGCACGCGGCGTGTTCGAGGCGGTCGAACAGGCGCGCGTCGAGGCGATCGGCTCGCGGCGGATGGCGGGCGTTGCGAAGAACCTCACCGCGATGCTCGACGATCATTTCCACCGCGGCAAGTATGACGAGATCACCGACCGCGCCGATGCACCGCTGTCGGATGCGCTGGCCATGCTCGTGCGCGAACGTCTCACCGGCATGGCCCCGCCCGCGGCCGCAAGGAAGATGGTCGATCTCTGGCGTCCGACGCTGGAGGACAAGATCGGCTCGCGGCTCGACCAGCTCAGCCGTTTCACCGAGGACCAGGCGAGGTTCGGCGACCTCGTCCATGATCTGCTGTCGGCGCTCGATCTCGGCGACGACCGCAACATGGATTCCGACGACGACGACGATCAGGACGAGAACCAGGACGGCGAGAGCGATCAGTCCGGTGCCGAGGGTTCGCCCGATTCCGACGCCGCACAGGAGATGAGCGCCGACCAGGCCCAAACCACCGCGGAAGAGATGAGCGAAAGCGCGATGGAGAGCGCACAGGCCTCCACGTCAGACACGTTCGACGACGGCGAACTCGGCGACGACGAGACGCCGGGCGAGGCGACGCGGCCGAATTCACGCGGCCAGAACGAGCCGCGCGGTCCGGAATATCACGCCTTCGCGCCGAAGTTCGACGAGGTGATCGCGGCCGAAGATCTCTGCGATCATGACGAACTGGAGCGGCTGCGCTCCTATCTCGACAAGCAGCTCGCGCATCTGCAGGGCATCGTGGCGCGGCTCGCCAACCGCCTGCAGCGCCGGCTGATGGCGCAGCAGAACCGCGCCTGGGAGTTCGATCTCGAAGAGGGCATCCTCGATCCGGCGCGGCTGTCGCGCGTCGTCACCGATCCCTATCATCCGCTGTCCTTCATGCATGAGAAGGAGGCGACCTTCCGCGACACCGTGGTGACGCTGCTGCTGGATAACTCCGGTTCGATGCGCGGCCGTCCGATCACGGTTGCCGCCACCTGCGCCGACATCCTGGCGCGCACGCTGGAGCGTTGCGGCGTCAAGGTCGAGATCCTGGGATTCACCACCCGCGCCTGGAAGGGCGGGCAGTCGCGCGAAGCGTGGCTTGCCGCCGGCAAGCCGGCCAATCCCGGCCGCCTCAACGATCTGCGCCACATCATCTACAAATCGGCCGACGCACCGTGGCGTCGCGCGCGCAAGAATCTCGGCCTGATGATGCGCGAGGGTCTGCTCAAGGAGAACATCGACGGCGAGGCGCTCGACTGGGCGCACAAGCGCCTGCTCGCGCGTCCCGAGCAGCGCCGCATCCTGATGATGATCTCCGACGGCGCGCCGGTCGACGACTCCACGCTGTCGGTCAATCCGGGCAACTATCTCGAGCGGCATCTGCGCCACATCATCGACGAGATCGAAACCCGCTCGCCGGTCGAGCTGATCGCGATCGGCATCGGTCATGATGTCACGCGCTACTATCGCCGCGCCGTTACTATCGTGGATGCCGAGGAGCTTGGCGGCGCGATCACCGAAAAGCTCGCCGAGCTGTTCAGCGAGACCCACGGCTCGGCGCCCGCGCAGGGCACCCGTCGCCGCCTCCACTCGTGAGACATGCGCTCACATTTTAGCCGCCGCCATTTCCTGAGAGATGTGGCGGCGGGGTTGTCGGCCGCCGCGCTGCCGCGTCTCGCGCTGGCGCAGAGCGCCGCGCAGCCGCCGGCGACGCCGAGACCGGCCGCCAGGCCGAGCCCCTACCGCGTCAACGAACCGGTTTCGATCGAGGTCAACGCACGGCCGTTGGCCTCGTTCGACATCCGCGATCGTGCGCGTGTGCGGTTCGGCTCGCTGGAATATCGCAGCGGCCTGATCCTGACCTCGTCGTTCTCCGGCTTCGGCGGCCTTTCCGCGCTCCGGCTCGATCCCAACGGCGAGCGCTTCATCGCGGTCAGCGACCAGGGCAGCTGGTTCACCGGCCGCATCGTCTATCGCGGCCGGGAGATGGCAGGGCTCGACGATGTCGAGGCGGCGCCGCTGCTCGGCGCCGACGGCAGGCCGATCACTGCGACCCGCGGCTGGTATGATTCGGAATCGCTCGCGCTCGACGGCTCGTTCGCTTATGTCGGGCTCGAGCGGGTCAACCAGGTGTTGCGCTACGATTTCGCCAAGGGCTTCACCCGCTCGCGCGGCGAGGTGGTGCCGCTGCCCCCGGCGGCGCGCAAGCTCCCCAACAACAGGGGGCTGGAGGCGCTCGTCTTCGTGCCCAAGGTCATGCCCAAGATCACGCCCAAGATCACGCCCAAGGGCCAAGGGCTTGCCGGCACGCTGATCGCGTTCTCGGAACGCGGGCTCGATGCGAGCGGGAATCTGATCGCCTTCCTGGTCGGCGGCAGGACGCCGGGCCAGTTCAGCGTCCGCCGGACCGGGAATTTCGACATCAGCGACGCGGTTCTGCTGCCGTCCGGCGACCTGTTGATCCTGGAGCGGAAATTCTCCTGGATCGGCGGCGTCGGCATCCGCATCCGCCGCCTCGCGCTGTCCGACATCGCGCCCGGTGCCGTGGTCGATGGCCCTGCGATCTTCAATGCCGATCTCGGTAACGAGATCGACAACATGGAAGGCATCGATGCCCATGTCACGGCGGAGGGCGAGACCGTGCTCACCATGATCTCCGACGACAATTTCTCCCTGATCCAGCGCAACCTGCTGCTGCAGTTCACGCTGGTGGAATGAGGCGTCGCGCCCAGGGGTCGGCGCTATCGCATTGCTGATCTGCGCCCGGGCCAGTTCGGCGCGCCGGGCAGTTGGTGATCGCGGCCGCGACCCCTATTTTAGTTGTGCCCTTTCCCGGATCCCGGACATTCCCCTTATGAGCACCCTGTTTTCCCCGATCGAGCTGCGCGGCCTCAAACTCTCCAATCGCATCATGGTCTCGCCGATGTGCCAGTATTCGGCCGTCGAAGGCTCCGCCACAGACTGGCACTTCACCCACATCAACATGCTGGCGCTGTCGGGCGCGGCGATGTTCTGCATCGAGGCCACCCATGTCGAGGATATCGGGCGGATCACGCCGGGCTGCCTCGGCCTCTACAGCGATGCCAACGAAGGGGCGCTGAAGCCGATCCTGGCCTCAGTGCGCAAGCACTCGAAGGCGGCAGTCGCCATGCAACTCGCCCATGCCGGACGCAAGGCTTCGAGCCAGCGTCCGTGGGAGGGCGGGCAGCTGATCCCGATTGCCGAAGGCGGCTGGCAGACGGTCGGGCCGTCGGCTGTCCCGCATAAGGACGGTGAGGCGCCGCCGCTGGCGCTTGATGATGCCGGCCTGAAGCGCATTCGCGAGGCCTTTGTCGCGGCCGCCAAGCGTGCCGACCGGCTCGGCATTGATGCGCTCGAGCTGCATGGTGCGCACGGTTATCTGCTGCACCAGTTCCTGTCGCCGATCGCCAACAAGCGGACCGACCGGTATGGCGGCTCGCTCGAAAACCGCATGCGCTTCCCGCTGGAAGTGTTCGACGCAGTGCGTGCCGTATTCCCGGATCACAAGCCGATCGGCATGCGGGTGTCGGCGACCGACTGGGTCGAGGGTGCCTGGGACCTCGCGCAGACCGTTGAATTTGCGAAGGAGCTGAAGAAGCGCGGCGTCGACTGGATGGACGTCTCCTCCGGCGGCGTGTCGCCGCTGCAGAAGATTCCGCTCGGGCCGGGCTACCAGGTACCGGCGGCACAAGCGGTGAAGGAGGCGACCGGCGTCGCCACGATGGCGGTCGGCCTGATCACGGAAGCGAAGCAGGCGGAAGAGATCGTCTCGTCAGGTAAGGCCGACATGGTCGCGCTCGCCCGCGGCATGCTCTACGACCCGCGCTGGGGCTGGCACGCCGCCGCCGAGCTTGGCGGCGAGGTGAGCGCGCCGCCGCAATATTGGCGCTCGCAGCCGTCGACGCAGAAGGCGCTGTTCGGCAAGACCACCTTCGGGGCGCGCTGACACTCTGCATCGCTTGCAAGGTCAATGCGTGGCGGGCCCGAACCAGCGCGTCAGTGTGGCGTCGAGGCCCGTGATGTCGGCGTCGTCGGCTGCCCAGGCGATGCAGGCATCCGGACGGATCAGCAGCGAAGGGCCATCATGCCGCGGCACGCATCGGACCAAGATGTCCCAGCGAGCTGCGATCGCTGACGCAGCTCCGCCCGTTGCATCGATCAGCACGGCCCTGCCGTCCTCCATCTGATCGAACAGGGTTGTTGCCGCGCCGTCGTCGCCGAGCGCGACATTGCCGGAGAGCCGGCCGACCAATGGATGATCGCTGCCGAGATCGTAACGGATCCTGATGCCGCTGATCATTTCGCCGAAATAGCGGGTGCCCTCGTCGAGGCTCATCAAGTCCGCGACGATGTCGCGCAAGGCGTCCGTCATGACGTCAGGCCGCATCAACGCAACCTGGGCGCGGGTGTTGGCGAGCACCCCTGCTGCGATCGGATGCCGCTCTTCCGTGTAGCTGTCGAGCAGGCTGTCCGGCATGCGATCGCACACGACCGCCGCAAGCTTCCAGCCGAGATTGACCGCATCGAGCAGGCCGAGATTGAGGCCTTGCCCGCCGAACGGCGAGTGCACATGCGCTGCGTCGCCCACCAGCAGCACACGACCGCTGCGATAGCTCGTGGCCTGTCGCGCATTGTCGGTGAAGCGGGTGGCGGTCTTGACGGCGGTGACACGAACGTCGGCGCCGCTGATCCGGCGCAGAGTGGTCTCGATCTCCTTGCGCGTCACGGGCGCGCTGCGATCGGCCGGCGGTCCGTCGAACTCGGCGAGGAACACCCGGCCGGGAATCGGTCCATAGGCCATCATGCCGACGGACGTTCGCCGCCAGCCGACCGGGAGAAGCCGATCGGGATAATCGAGGTCAACGATGGCCTGGTGCCCGGTGAGGGTCGGCTCCGTGCCGGGAAATTCGAAGCCCGCGCGTTTGCGCACGGCGCTTCGTCCGCCGTCGCAGCCGACAAGATATGCGCAGCGCAGCTCGACATCGCCGGACGCGTCCTTAGTCCGCGCCACGACGCCGTCTCCGTGATCCTCGAAATCGACCAGCTCGCAGCCGCGCCTGATCTCGAGTGCGTGGGCGCGCCCGCCGAGCATTTTCTCCAGGGCTTGCTGGTTTACGCCGCGCAACCGCCGGTCCGGCTCGCGCTGACGCGTCTGGTCGATCAGGAAAATGCCTGAGAAGTGACCGCCGAATTTCTTGAATGGCAGTTCGCTGTGGCCGTCCGCGCTCTTCATGAGCCTGGACATGCTGTCCGCCATGCTGCGTTCGACCGCATTCATCGCCTCAGTGAGGCCGCGGCGCTCCAGCGCCTCGCCTGCGAGTGCGCCGATCGCGCCGGCCTTGATGGTCTGGTCGGGCTCCGTCAGCCGCTCGATCACGACCACGTCGGCGCCGCCCAGGGTCAATTCGATCGCCAGCAGCAGCCCGGTCGGTCCGGCGCCAACCACAACCACATCCGTTCGTGCACGCGTCACGTCGTCACCATTATATTTGTACTTAGTATAATATTTTGTATGGTACAAATTACGGCATGTCAAATCGGAGCGGATTGCGGGAGCGGAAGAAGGAGGCAACGCGCCAGGCGATCTCGGATGTCGCCACCGAGCTGTTCCTGGAGCGCGGCTTCGATAATGTGTCGGTGGCCGAAATTGCCGAGGCCGCCGAGGTCTCCCGGATGACGGTGTTCAATTACTTTCCGCGCAAGGAAGATCTTTTCTTCGACCGTGAAGAGGAAAGCCGCCAGATGCTGCGGACCGCCTTTGCCGGGCGGCCATCCGGCGAAGCGCCGATCACGACCCTGCACAAGCTGGTGCAAAGCCTGGCGGATCGCGCACATCCCTTCGCGAAATTCACCGATGGAACGGCGAAATTCTGGCGCACTGTCGCTGAAAGCCCGGCGCTCTCGGCGCGCGCACGCGAGATGCGTGACGAGATGATCGATGAACTCGCGACGGTGCTGGCGAGAGCCATCAAGCGCCCGCTCGCCGATGCCGATGCCCGGCTCGCCGCCTCGATGGTGGTCACGGCGCTGACCGTCGCCTACGCCGAAGGGCTTCGGGAGCACAAGGCCCGCCGATCGGCGGCCTCGACACGCGAGGCCTTCCTGCAGATCATGGAGCGCAGCTTTTCGGGCATCGCGGCCATGATGAAGGGGACGCCTTACGTGTAATTCCCGGCCGGGCTACAAGCGACAAAGCCATTGTTCTGCCGCAGCCAGGGCAGGTATTCTCGGAGCGCGTGCGGAAGACACGCATCGAACAAAGAGAGGAAGCCCATGGAACTCGGATACTTCGCGATGCCGTCGCATCCGCCGGAGTGCGGATTGAAGGAGGGCCACGACTGGGACCTGCAGACGCTGCGGTGGCTGGATGAACTCGGCTATCAGGAAGCCTGGATCGGCGAACATCACACCGCGCCCTGGGAGCCGCACCCGTCGCCCGATCTGTTGGTGGCGCAGGCGCTGCTGCAGACCAAGAACATCCGCATCGGGCCCGGCGGCTTCCTGCTGCCGTATCATCACCCCGCTGAACTCGCGAACCGCGTCGCGATGCTCGACCATCTCTCGAACGGGCGGCTCAATTTCGGTGTCGCCGCCTCGGGCCTGCCGAGCGACTGGGCGATGTTCAATGTCGACGGCATGTCGGGCCAGAACCGCGACATGACCCGCGAGGCGCTCGAGATCATCCTGAAGATGTGGACCGAGCCGGGCCCGTGGACGCACAAGGGCAAGTATTGGACGGTGTCGAAGCCGGACACGATGTTCGACTTCCTCAAGCCGCACATCAAGCCGTTGCAGGGACCGCATCCGCCGATCGGCGTCGCCGGGCTGTCGAAGAACTCGGACACGTTGAAGCTCGCCGGCGAGCGCGGTTTCATCCCGATGAGTCTGAATCTCAACCCCGCCTATGTCGGCAGCCACTGGGACTCGGTGGAGGCCGGCGCGGCCAAGACCGGCCGCAAGCCGAGCCGAAAGGATTGGCGGATGGTGCGCGAGGTCTTCGTCGCCGACACCGACGAGGAGGCGTGGAAGCTCTCGACCGGCGACATGATGGGCCGGATGATGGGCGAGTATTTCCTGCCGCTGCTCGGTCACTTCGGTTTCAAGGATTATTTGAAAGCGTCGCCCGACGTACCGGACAGCGATGTCACGGTCGAGTATTGCGCCCGCAACAACTGGATCGTCGGCTCGCCCGCGACCGTCACCGAGAAGATCGAGAAGATCTATCAGGAGGTCGGCGGCTTCGGTGTGCTGTTGGTGTTTGGCTTCGATTACAAGCACAAGCCCGAGGCTTGGCACAATTCGCTGCGGCTCCTCAAGCAGGAGGTGCTGCCGCGGCTGAAGCATCTCGACGCTTCGGTCGGCCGCGCGGCGTAGGTTTGACGGAGAGGGAAATGGGGCGGCGGCAACGCTGCCCCTGATTTCATGTCTCGACGGTGGCCGGGAGGATAACAGGCGGTCAGGTCGTGCCGAGCCAGAACCGCGTTTCGATTTGCGCCCAGCCCTTGCCGATGCGGCTGCTCAGCCAGGTGTCGCTGCGCTTCAGGCCCTTGTCCTTCTGGCCCTCCGGCGTGTTGCGCCAGGCCTGCCAGCGATACTGGCCGTAGATGCTGACGATGCGCGCGGCGTAGGTCAGCGCCAGCTGCGAATCGCCTCTGATGATGACGAGGTTGTCGTCGTTCTTGGTGCTGGCGCGGTCGGAGAAATTGTGCGAGCCGGTCATGACGACCGGGTTCTTGCCCGCCGGATCCAGCACGATCACCTTGCTGTGCACGGCGATCATGAATTTTCCGGTGTTCTTGATCTCGTGCTGCCACCAGTCGGCGGTCTTGTCGATGCCGGCGGGCCGGATCACGTCGGCAATCTGTTTGCCCTTGAAGACCTGCAGCTGGCCGTCGCCGGCGAGCAGTTGCAGCTGATCCTTCGGACTGTCCTTGCCCTGCGCCGGGAAATTGTTGAGCACCCCGCGCACATAAAGGTTCTTGTCCTGCGCCTTCTCCAGGATCGGGCCGAGCAGGCCCTTGTTGCCGGGATTGAGCATCAGGCACACCGCGCCATGCTCGGCGTCCTCGATCATCTTGGTGGCTTCCTTGAGATCGCCGCGCTTCGTGGTCGGTGTGAACCAGACGCTGATATTCGACTTGCCGATGGTGAATGGCCATTCGTGATCGCCGGCCACGGCCAGCGCCTTCGGCGACTTGCTGCCGTCGGCGTAAATCGCCTTCCAATGATCGTGATAGGCCGCCGCGATCTTGTCGTCGGTGATCTCCAGCCCATTGTTGTTCTGGGTGCAGAGACCGGTCCGGGTCCAGTTGGTGCTGCCGGTCCAGACCACCTTCGGCGTCTGCGCGCCGTCGCAGAACACCGCGAACTTGTTGTGGGCGTAGCGGCTCGGCGCGATCTTGCGGCGGACGATGTCGACGCCCGCCTTCTTGAGCACGCCGGCGTTCTTCTCGGTGTCCTTTGCCGTGGCGTCGGACTTGCCGGTGCTGTTGCCGAGCACGACGTGCGCCTTGCCCTTCAGCGCAGTCAGCGCGGCGATCAATTCGGGATCGTTGAGCTCGTAAAGCGCGACATAGACGTCATGCTTGCTCGTCCTGGCATCGGCGAGCAGCGCTAGCAGGCGGGTGCCGAGCTGGCCCTTGAGGAAGTCGCGGATCTTGTTGCCCTTGGTGGAGATCGCCTTGTCGAGCGTCTGGGAGGCCTTGGGCGTGGTGCCGATCGCGCGCGACAGCCATTGTGCCGAGATCGTGCCGCGGTTGAACCATGGCTTCAGCAGGCCCGACGGCGTGGCGGAGACATAGTCGCTCCACGTCGATGGCGCACTGGCCGCGGGCTTCACCTTGGTGGTGCCGTCCGTCAGAACCGGGACCACGCCGTAGCGGACCGGTGCATCGGCCGGTGCCAGGAAATCGGTCCAGTTCGTTTTCTGCACCGGCCACTCGGTGCTCGGCCGATGATCTCCCGCCTTGTGGCCTTGCACCTGATCCTC
Organism: Bradyrhizobium sp. I1.14.4; assembly: GCF_050435825.1. NCBI lineage: Bacteria > Pseudomonadati > Pseudomonadota > Alphaproteobacteria > Hyphomicrobiales > Nitrobacteraceae > Bradyrhizobium > Bradyrhizobium sp. I1.14.4. Next base: position 23,586 of record NZ_JBNDLA010000004.1, read on the forward strand.
GAACCCCACCCAGGTGTCGACGACGGTCGCGCTCTTGCCCTGCTGTTGACGATAGAGCGCAAAGCCGAGGCAGTTCGGGATCATTGCCGAGACTTCCCAGACCACGAAGATGCCGTCGGTGGTCGGGAACGCCTGAATCCTGGAAATCATGGTGATGCCTCCAAATCGCTCATGAGAAATATCCGGTCGATATGAACCTGACGCGTCAGCGCCCTCCGGGAATCCGAGATGTCGCGTCGGAGCGTTCCGGGGCGTCTGGCGGCCGATCTAGCAAAGAGAGCATATCAGCTGGTCTACAACCCAAACTATCGGCTGGATCACAGATGGACCACGCCGCACGCTTCAGTCCGGTTGCGATCCTGTGGAGCGGTTGCGGCTGCTTACAGCAACCGCACCGTAATCTTCGCCTTGCCCTTGTGGTCGCCGTAGAACCATTTGTAGACCCAGGGGAGGCCGATCACCGCCTGGTTGACGTAGAGGAAGATCTCGCCGCTGCGATCGGCGGTGAACCTCGCCTTGTAGACCTGCGGGTCGGTGTCCGGCGCCGGCAACGGGTCGAGGAAATACTCGTCGACGCCGGTTTCGCCGACCCTGGCGATCAGCCGGAACCAAGGCCGGAACAGGATCCGTCGCAGGAAGATCGTGGCGTATCCGCGCCAGCGCTTTCCGCCCTCGATGGTCGAGGTCCGGTATCCGATCGGCGTCACGGCGCGTCCTGCGTCCTCCCATGGCTCCGACATCGTGATCGCGATCTCGTACTTGAATCCGGTGCGGACCTCGAGGCCGGTCGGCGCACAGATCGCGCTAGTATCGAAGTCGGTCGCATCCTGCGGGATGCCCTTGTCGACGGCGACGAGCTTGTCGGCCGCGGTCCCGTTGCAGAAGGCACCCATCGAGTCGGCGGCGTTGAACAGCAAATGGCTCAGCAGCGTCGCGCCGAACCAGACCAGCAAGGCTGTGAGCAGGAACGGAACGACATGCCGCTTTTCGACATTGAGGATCCATTGATAGATCGCGCTGGTGCGGAATCGATAGATCGCATTGTGCACGAACCCGGACAGTGGCCTCGGCTTGGCGCGGTCACGCCAGATGATCCGCATCCTGTCGCGGATCGTTGCGCTGAGCGAACTACCGACGGCCATCAGCGCGGCAACGGCAATGATGCCGCCGGCAAACCATTCCGGGTTGCCGGCATACCAGTCGGTCCACCAATGAAACGAATCGGGAAGAAACGATTGAACGAAGCGCACCAATTCCGAAATCATCCTGACATGGGAGCTGAACTCGTGCTCCTTGTGCTGGTTGTGGAATAGCCAGAACGCGGCCAAATGAAGCGACGCCGCCAGCGTGGCGAAGTAGGCGATCCGCCGCATCCAGACGAAATTCCACAGCTTCTCCTGCGCGGCATAACGTATTGGTGCGCCAGCCGGCGTCTCGAATGTCGTCGCGTCCAGCGGCGTAATCCGGCCGCTTCTGGAGACAATGACGTAGTTCGGCGGGAGCCCGATCGGCGCATAGGCATTGGCGCCGCTATCGATCCGCTCGAACACGCTCTCGTGGATCTTCGGCATCGGCACGCTGACGCCGGCATAGGGATCGTTGCAGAGGTCGGCAACCTTGCGGGGACCGTATCGATAGTACGAGCCCAGGCCTGCCCGCGAATCGTAGAGGCGGCCATCCTTGTCCTCCGAGGACTTGATCGCCTTGATCGCATCAGGGTCGGCAATCGGCGCGCTCTTGAACACGAGGCCGCGCTTGACGGCTTCGTCAACCAGCCAGGTCAGCGGCACGAACGCGACGGCATCGTCCGGATAGCCGCCGCCGACATTGGCATGCATGCCGACGAACCACACTTGGACGAGTCGCTCGCCATCGATGGTGGTCGGCACGGCTGGTGCGGGCTGTCCCGGCTCCTGCTCGGTCCAAAGCACCGGATGGAAGGTCGTGCGCTCGTCGTCGAGCGCCAGCGCATGCCGTGCGCAATTGACCCGCGGGCTGAGAATCCGGTTCGGCAGCTCGAGCGGCCACACCCAACTGCTGATGCCGCGTGTCATCTCGTCGATCGGCAGGCCATAGGCCGCGACGGTATCCCAGATGCCGATGAATTCGATTGATGGCACCGGCTTCCTGGTGATCCCGGCATAGGGCTTGTTGCCCTGAAGGCGATCGAGCACCGGCACGAGGATGTAGTCGCGCAGCGCGCGGAACAGCACCTCGATACGCCAGATCGAGTGATAGCCCGCGGCCCGGTAGGCGCGATAGGCCTTCACCGCGCCGTCGTGCAGTTCGGCTTCGGTGTCCGCGACGATCAATCCCTGATCGAGGATGAGCGCGGCGAGCGTGCGCACGGTGAATGCGCCGCGGCTGAATCCGAACAGGTAGATCTTTGAATCGCTCTGATGGTCGTAATTCCGGCAGATGAACTTGTAGGCGTCGAGGATATTGCGCTTCAGGCCATAGCCGAAGGCGCCGCCAAGAAGCGCAAGCGGGACGAAGGACGACGTGCCGACGCCGTCATCATACTTGGCGGCCTGCGTGTTGCCCTGCAAATCGAGCGACTGAAATATCCGCCAGACATTGGTGCGCCAGACGCTGGAGGCGGCGTTGCCGGTGCCGTCGGACAGGATAATGATCTTGGGGCTCGGCATTGAAAGACGCTCGCTGAAATGAATGAAGCGGATCGCGCAGTGTAGTAGTAGCGGATTCGATTGCTACCTTGGATCGATATTTAGTCATTCTGTGCCACGACAGATGTGAACTGGCGCACAAAAGCGTCACGTGGTCGCGGCCATGTGAGACGAGACGACTTCCGCGGTGCTGCGAAAAGGCCTAGCCTGACCTGCGGTGCAATTCATTGATGAGGCACAGCGATGCGCAGCCACGTCAGAAAATTTGCCCATGTGCTGGAGCGCTTCGGCCTGGCCCTGGCGGGAGCTGCAAGCGGTCTGTTCGTCGCCATCCATGTCGGCTCGAGCGTGTCGGCGCTGACGTCGCAGGCGTTCCTGCTGATCATGATGCTGGGCGGCGCGATCGGATTCTATCTCGGCATCGATACGCCGCCCAAGCTCTTCCATCCGAAGGACGGGACCTCGACGCGCAAGATCGACGCGGCGGAGCTGCTCGGCGCGATCGGCACCTTCCTCGCGACCATGGTTGCGTTCTTCTCGGTGGGCGTCGTCGTGCTGCGGAGCGAGCCGGACATCGGCTGGACCGCGGCCATCATGGCAGGCTGGGTGCTCGGCGTCGCCATGCAGATCGTCGCCGGCACGATCGCGCGGGCGCGCGCGTAGCTATTTGCTCTGCGATACGCCAAGCCCTGCCAGATGCGTGTCGACGAACTGCGCGAGCCGCTCGCGCAGCTTCTCCGGCGGCACCGCGACCATGCGCTCCTCGAGGCCCAGCGAGATGATGCCGTGGACCGCCGAGAACATCATCCGCGACAGCAGCGCGACATCGTTGGGATCGCGATCGGGCAACAGCCGCACCAGCGGCGCATGCATCAGCGCAAATGCATTCATCACCATCGCGAGGATATCTTCCGGAAACGGCCGGTCGTCTTCCATCCGGTGCTCGAACAGCGAGCGCAGCAGATTGGCATGCTCGGTTGCGAAGCCGAGATAGGTGTCGGCGAGCCCGTGAAGCTGGCGCAGGGGATCGTCGACTGGGACAGCCTTGAGCCGTGTGGTCAGAGCCTGAACGATCTCCCGGTTCACAGTCAGGATCAGGCCGTCGAAGTCGCCGAACTCATTATAGATGCTGCCGATGGAGCAGCCGGCGGCCTCGGCGACATCCCGAACTTTCAATGATCTCAAGCCTTTATCGGCAACAAATCGGCGCGAAATGTCGATCAGCAAAGCGCGCCGCTGAAGTTTTTTTCGATCGCGTCGCGATTCTTCTTGAACAATGTTCATTTTCATATTACTAATTTGAGCGTTGCTCAAGTTGGCGTAGGAGGCCACTCACATGCAGACCCTAGCACTTCAATTGACCACCACCCTTGTCGATGACGCGATCGAGCTCGTGAAGGGCTTCGGCCGCGCCATCCTCGATCTGGCGACTGCGCCAATCGAGCGGATCGCCCGTGCCTGCGATGTCGCAGGTGTCCTGGAGCAGCGGCGTGCGCCGCGCCAGGCGGCCGCCAGCGGTGGCCGGTGCAAGTCACGCAACTGCCGATGGTCGCCATTCGGCGGGTTGAGCGAACTGACCTGAAGCGGGCAGGCCGCAATTGTCGCCGAAACCTCAACGATGCACTCACCATGTCCCTCGCGAGCCCGTTTCGATGTCGATCGACCACAACCCTGGATAAGATCTCGTACATTTCTGCCGGGCATTGTCGCGGCGCCCGGCGCCGCCGATCTGCGCCGGTTCGAACCGATACGTTGCGGAAAAGACTAAAGGCTGCGGCATCTCCGTCATTTTCACCACGCCCACCATTCTCAGCCACCCGAACTCGCAGACCTGCCAGCGCCGCGCGCGCTAACCCAAGGAACCGGTCATGATCAAGGAATTGATGACGTCCCGCCGCTTCGCGCCGTTGTTCTGGTCGCAGTTCTGCTCGGCACTGAACGACAACGTGCTGAAGAATGCACTGGTCATCATGCTGCTCTACGGTGTCGCCAACGAGCAGGGGCCGGCGCTGGTCCAGCTCGCCGGCGCGGTGTTCATCTTCCCATTCTTCGTGCTGTCGGCGCTCGGCGGCGAGCTCGCCGACCGCTACACCAAGTCCATCGTCGCCCGCCGGCTGAAGTTCTTCGAGATCTTCGCCGCGGCGTTTGCCGCAGCCGGCTTCTTCACCCATTCGATTCCGCTGCTGTTCATCGCGCTGGCGCTGTTCGGCATTGTCGCCGCGCTGTTCGGCCCGGTGAAATATGCTGTTCTGCCCGACCAGCTGTCGGTTTCTGAACTGGCGACCGGCAACGCGCTGGTCGAGGGCGCAACCTTCATGGCGATCCTGATCGGCACCATCGCGGGCGGCCTGTTCGTCGCCGGCGCCAGCCATATGGGCTGGATCTGTGCCGCCGTGGTCGGCCTGTCCGTGTTGTCATGGGCGTTTGCATCGCGCATCCCCGTGACGCAGCCCTCCGCGCCCGATCTGCCGATCACCAAAAATCCATGGACCTCGACGGTGCGCCTCTTGAAGTCGCTTTATGCCGAGCAGCGGCTGTGGGACGGCATGGTGATCGTGTCCTGGTTCTGGATGGTGGGCGCGATCGTGCTGTCGCTGCTGCCCGCGCTGATCAAGGAAGGCGTCGGCGGCACCGAGGGCGTGGTCACGCTGTGCCTCGCCGTATTCGCCATCGGCATTGCCGCCGGCTCGCTGTTCGCCGCACAGCTGAGCCACGTTCGCCCCAACCTCGCGCTGGTGCCGATCGGCGCCATCGTGATGGGCCTGATCGGGCTCGACCTCGCCTGGGCGATCGCCACCACCTCGCTCGGCAAGGACGTCACCGCGGCCGCGTTCGCGGCTTCGTTTGGTGGCTTCCGCATGCTGGCTGATTTCTTCCTGTTCGCGTTCGGCGGCGGCCTGTTCGTGGTGCCGTCGTTTGCAGCCGTGCAGGCCTGGACCGCGCCGTCCGAGCGCGCCCGCATCATCGCCGCCGGCAATATCCTGCAGGCAGGCTTCATGGTCGCCGGCGCGGTGTTCGTCGGCGCGCTGCAATATATCGGCCTGCCGATCGCCTGGATCTTCTTCGGCCTTGCCATCGCAAGCTTCGGCACGGTCTGGTTCGTGCTGAGCAAGTGGGGCAAGGAAGGCGTGCGCGATTTCGGCGCGCTGCTGTTCCGTGCGCTGTTCCGCGTCGAGGTGCGCGGCATGGAGAACCTGCCGCCAACAGGCACGCGCATGCTGATCGCGCCGAACCATGTCAGCCTGGTCGACGGCCCGCTGCTGCATGCCACGCTGCCGATCGATGCGAGCTTCGCCGTCGACACCGGTATCGCCAAGGCGTGGTGGGCCAAGCCGTTCCTGAAGATGATCAAGCACTACACGATGGATCCGACCAAGCCGCTGGCGGCGCGCGACCTGATCAAGCTGGTCGCCGCCGGTGAGCCGGTCGTGATCTTCCCCGAGGGCCGCATCACGGTCTCCGGTTCGCTGATGAAGGTCTATGACGGCACCGCGATGATCGCCGACAAAGCCGACGCGGTCGTCGTTCCAGTCCGCATCGAGGGTGCGCAGCGCTCGCATCTCAGCTATCTCAAGAACGGCGAGATCAAGCGCTCCTGGTTTCCCAAGGTGACGATCTCGATCCTGCCGCCGGTGAAGCTGCCGGTCGACCAGTCGCTCAAGGGCAAGACGCGCCGCAATGCCGCCGGCGCCGCGCTGCAGGACGTCATGATCGACGCCATGGTCCAGAACGCGATGCTCGACCAGACGCTGTTCGAGGGCCTCGGCCACGCCTATCGCGACCGCGACACCGGCAAGCCTGTTATCGAGGATGCGCTCGGCACCAAGCTGACCTATCGCAAGCTGATCCTCGGTGCGCAGGTGTTGAGCCGCAAGCTCGAGCAGGGCACCTCCGTGGCCGAGAATGTCGGCGTGCTGTTGCCGAACTCGGCGGGCGTTGCCGTCGTGTTCATGGCGCTGCAGACCATCGGCCGCGTGCCGGCGATGCTCAACTTCTCGGCCGGTCCGGTCAACGTGCTGGCCGCGATGAAGGCGGCGCAGGTGAAGACCGTGCTGACCTCGCAGGCCTTCATCGAGAAGGGCAAGCTCGACAAGCTGATCGCTGTCATCGCAGGCCAGGCGCGCGTCGTCTATCTCGAGGACGTCAGGGCCGATATCGGCCTCGCCGACAAGATCGCAGGTTTCCGCGCCGGCATCGCGCCGCGCGTCGCCCGCAAGGCCAACGATCCAGCGGTCATTCTGTTCACCTCGGGTTCGGAAGGCACGCCGAAGGGTGTCGTGCTGTCCCACCGCAACATCCTCGCCAACGCCGCGCAGGCGCTGGCGCGGGTCGATGCCAATGCCAACGACAAGGTGTTCAATGTCCTGCCGGTGTTCCACTCGTTTGGTCTGACCGGCGGCATGATGATGCCGCTCCTCGGCGGCATTCCGATCTTCATGTATCCGTCGCCGCTGCACTACCGGATCGTGCCCGAGCTGATCTACCAGACCGGCGCCACCATCCTGTTCGGCACCGACACCTTCCTCGCCGGTTACGCCCGCTCGGCGCATGCCTATGACTTCCGCACGCTGCGGCTCGTCATCGCCGGTGCGGAGGCGGTAAAGGAGCGCACCCGGCAGATCTACATGGAACGCTACGGCATCCGCATTCTTGAGGGCTACGGCGTCACCGAGACCGCGCCGGTGCTCGCGATGAACACGCCGATGGCGAACCGCCAGGGCACCGTCGGCCGGATCTCGCCGCTGATGCAATATCGGCTCGATCCGGTCCCCGGCATCGAGGAAGGCGGCCGTCTGTCGGTGAAGGGGCCGAATGTGATGCTCGGCTACCTCCGTGCCGAAAATCCCGGCGTGCTCGAGCCGCTGCCCGAAGGCTGGCACGACACCGGCGACATCGTCACGGTCGATGCACAGGGCTTCATCGCGATCAAGGGCCGCGCCAAGCGCTTTGCCAAGATCGCCGGTGAGATGGTCTCGCTGTCGGCGGTGGAGACGATGGCATCAGCGCTGTGGCCGCAGGCGATGTCGGTTGCGGTCTCGATTCCCGATGCGCGCAAGGGCGAACGCATCGTGCTGCTCACCACGCAGAAGGACGCCGACCGCGCCGCGATGCAGCGCCAGGCCAAGAGCATCGGCGCCTCCGAGCTCGCGGTGCCCGCCGACATCCGCGTGGTCGACAAGGTGCCGCTGCTCGGCACCGGCAAGACCGACTATGTCGGCGCCACCGCGCTTGCCAAGGAAATAGCAGCGGAACTCGCCGCAGCGCCTGCGGCGCAGGCCGAGCCCGCCGGCGATGAGCCCGAGAGCGAGCCGGCGTCGCTCCAGCAGCACGTTGCATGATGGTTGTGCTTTTCGGGAGCATGTTGTCAGATAGACGGCAACTGCTCCCGAGAAAGCACGATCATGCCGCTTCCGCTCGATCCCGTCATTGAGAAGATCATCCCGCTGCTGCCGCTGCGCGATCCCGCAACCATGACGCCGCAGAGCTGCCGCGAACAGCTCCGCGCACTGGCCGAGGCGCGCAAGGAGGTGCCGCCGCCGCCGGTCGGCGTGGCTGATGATATCGAAGTCGCGGGCGCAGCGGGCAGGCTCGCCGCGCGGCTCTATCGCAACGGCCGTGGCACGGCGCCGACCGTGATCTTCTTCCATGGCGGCGGCTGGGTCGCCGGCGATCTCGAGACCCATGACCGCCAGGCGCGCAACCTCGTGATCGAGACCGGCGCGGTGGTGATCTCGGTCGATTACCGCCGTCCGCCGGAGACGCGCTTTCCCGGCGCCTTCGAGGATGCATTCACTGCTGTCCGCGACGTGGTCGCGCGGCTCGCCGAATTCGGCGGCGATCTCTCCCGCGTCGGCGTCGCCGGCGATTCCGCCGGCGGCAATCTTGCCGCAACGACCGCGCTTGCCTGCCGCGACGCCGGCATCAGGCTCGCCGGGCAATTGCTGGTCTATCCCGTCACCGACGCAACAGGCAATTTCGCCGATCCCGCCGAGAATGCCAAATTCCCGTCGCGCGCCGAGAATGCCGAGGGCTACTTCCTGACGCGTGCGACGATGCAGTGGTTCGCGGGTCACTATCTCGCCGACCCGGCGCAAGGGGCCGACTGGCGCGTCTCGCCGTTGCACGCGAAGTCTCTCGCCGGTGTCGCGCCGGCCGTGGTCACCACGGCCTGGTTCGACCCGCTGCGCGATGAGGGCCATGCCTATGCTGACGCGTTGCAGGCGGCCGGCGTGCCGGTGAACTATCATTCCGGCGAGGGCCTCATTCACGGCTACTTTGGTCTCGGCGATGCCTCGGAGGCCGCGCGCGCCGAGGCGCAGCGCGCGCGGGCGGATTTTCGGGTACTGCTGGAGCGGGGAGTCTAATCTCCTCGTCGTCCCGGCCAAGCGAAGCGCGAGCCGGGACCCATAACCGCCGCAGCCCGTTGTTGAAGAAGGCTGTGGCCCCAGCGTCGTACCACACCGACATTCGTGGTTATGGGTCCCTGCTTTCGCAGGGACGACAATCTTGGTGGGGATAGTTTGCGTTCAACAACTCCCCTCAGTCATTCCCGATCGTGTCGCCGAACAGCTGCCAGGTCTCGCCGTTGAACTTTTGCAGCCGCATCGCTTCGACCGGGAAATAGTCGGTCGGCGAGGTCTTCACCTTGATGCCGGGCAGGAACATCGGCAGCGCGATGTCGAGGTTGGCGGCCTGCTTCATGATGTTCTCATGGGTGAGGTCGTCGCCGCACTGCTTGAGCACCTGCACCGTCGCCTCCGCCACCACGTAGCCGTAGACGATCAGCTGGTCCTGCAGATTGCCGTCCGGGAAGTACGTCTTCATGAAGTCCTGCCAGGCGATCACGTCCTTATCGTCCTTCCACTGCGGATCGTTCGGATCCTTCAGCGAGTAGGACGAGATGATGCCCCTGGAATGGTCGAAGCCGGCGGGCTTCAGCACCGAGGACACCGAGGTCGAGGTCGCCGCGAGGAAGAACAGGTCCGGCTTCCAGCCGATCTCGCCGATCTTCTTGATCGCCTGCGCCGCCTGCTTGGGGATCGCGTGCATGAACAGCACGTTGGCGCCGGAGGATTTCAGCTTCACGATCTGGCTGTCGACCGTAGGGTCGGTCGATTCATAGGTCGTCTCTGCCACCACCATCTTCGCGGTGTTGTCCGGCCCCAAGCCCTTCTTGAAGCCGTTGCCGTAATCCTTGCCGGCGTCGTCGTTCTGGTAGAACAGCGCGATCTTCGCGTCCGGCTTGTTGGTCAGCACATATTTGGCGTAGACCGCGGTCTCGGCCTGGTACGACGGCTGAAAGCCGATCGACCACGGATAATGCGCGTGGTCGCCCCACAGCGTGGCGCCGGCGCCGACGAACAGTTGCGGCACCTTCTTGTCGTTGAGATATTTGCGCACCGCAAGCCCGGTCGGCGTGCCCAGCGGATTGAGGATCGCGGCGACCTCCTCCTGCTCCACCAGCTTGCGAGTCTGCTCCACCGTCTTCGGCGGCGAGTAGCCGTCGTCGAGCGTGATCAAATTGATCTTGCGCCCGTTCACGCCGCCCCGGTCGTTGATCATCCTGAAATAGGCGGCCTGCGTCTTCGCGATCACGCTGTAGGCCGACGCCGCGCCGGAGAACGGCGAGGTCTGGCCGAGCTTGATCTCGGTGTCGCTGGCCCCTGTGCCATATTTCTTTTCGGCGGCGTGCGCTTGTGATGCGAGCGCAAGCGCAAGTGCTGCCGTGATGGCCTTCCAACTCATCGTGAGCCTCCCTGTGGCGTTCTTATTGTTCGCGAGGGAGAGCTTACGTGAGGTCGAGGGAGGCAGGCTTGCGGCGAGACGCCGGGGCAGGGATGCGAAAATGCGGCGGGGTATATCGTCGTCCCGGCGAAGGCCGGGACCCATTACCACTAATGTTTGCCGTTACGCGGAATGTTCCCCCAGCGTCGCACCAAATAGGCAGCCGGGGTAATGGGTCCCGGCTCCCGTGCGCAATTGCGCACTCGGCCGGGACGACGATGATGAGCCCTCAGCGGACCCGCACGCTGCCGGTGGTGACCGGATCGGTCGGCAGCACGGTGGCGCCGGCGCGGTTGGCGGCGGCGGCGGTGATCATGCCGGGCTCGCCGGTCGCCACGTTGCGGGGCGGGTGGAATTCGAGGACGACGAGGGCTGCCGTGGCCAGCACCGCCACGGCGGCGGTTGCGAGCGCAGGCACCAGTCTTCCGCGCGTATCGGCTGCGCGAACTTGCATTGACCAATTCCTTTATCGGGGTCGTTCTTTGGACGTGATGTAGGAGCGGCCAGGCTTCTTCCCAAGAGTGCGGCGCACATGCCTCACAATCAGTTGTGCTGGCCGTGATGTCCTTCACGGTCTTCGAGACGATGCGGCGTTCGCCGCGTCGAATCGCATTCGTGTCGGACGGCTTGTTTGCACACCATGAGTTGGAAGAGATCGTGGCGTTTTGCATGCGCCTCATGCGCTCGTGATTGATCGCGTGAGGTTGTGATTAACAGCGCTGCGACAGGCCGCTTTTTGCCGTGATTTAGAGGCTTTCTTCGTTGCGCGAGGCGTGCGCGTTAAGGCTTTCTTCACGCGCTCCCAACGCATCAGCATGGATTCGCGTGACGTGAGCGCTGTGGAAGCAATGACACCGCTGTCATTGGCAACAGCTGTCAGCGGAGTTGTCGCAACCGTCGCGACGCCGTCCTTGCGAGACTTGTCGCGCCGTCTTGTCCGCCGAAGCCTTTTGCGAAGGCGGAAGCTTTAGCGAAGGCGGAAGCCTGGTGAAGGCGCACGGCACAGATCATCTCTCCTCGCGCAGCGCGGTGGATTGTTTTGCTCCTCGCGTCATCATGCAAAGAAGAATTCTCTCGCGCGCCGCATGTGCGCGCGTCGGTCGGATCGATTCACCGGTCAGACAGCGGAGAGGGTGTGCAGGCGCATTCTCGCGGCGCGATCGGCCCGAGCTTTGCGGCAGCTTGACCCTCGCCTGTGAAGCAGAGGGCGCAGGGAACGCCAGGTGCCAGCACGCACCCATGGGCCCCGTGCAAAGGTAGAAAGCACGGGGGTAGGACCACAGGTACGGCCGGGCAATCCCGGCGTTCCCCGCGCGGTTGGTTTACGGCTTATACGTGCTCTCCCCGGCGAGACTGGGCTTGTTTGTCACCGCCTTCGCAGAAGCGCTTTCGCGCCTCTCGCGAGAGGACACCTGCCACTAGGGCGTCAGGCCTGCACGATTTCGCCGTCCGCGATGCGGCGCGCTCGTCTCGCGCGCCTCTCGCGTCCACCGCATCCCGCACCCAACGTCCGTGACGATCGCGATACGCCCCTCTCAGAGGAGGCGGGACGCGCTGCTTGTACTCGTGAGTTGGGGGAAATGGGAAGAGGAATATTTTCTTCGCGGAGGCTGGACAGGGTGTGTCGCGTTGAAATTGCTGGTGGAATTCGCGTGTTGGTGCACGACTGTGGAACCGCCCTAAATGGGCTCGATCGTACAATTGGACCCGCCAGACGCCGGCGTTTCACGCCGATCAGTTCAAGGTTTCCTTAGCCTGGCTTAGAAAATGACAAGATCACTTCCCGGCGCATTCGCCCATCGAGGGACTCTTGCCCATTTCGAGCGGACGGAGGAGGTAAGTAGCGACGGTTAGCCGGTAATTGTCTAGACCGCCGGGTCTCGCTGATCAGGCCCGCTCTTTCTGCAACGGCAGATACGATCTTCGCGTTGGGAATGAACGTGCCGCGGACCGTGTTTTCCCCGACGACATAGATAGCTTTACCTCCCGGCCTGAGAACGCGTGCCGCCTCTGCGACCGCTAAACGCATATCCTCGATATAGTGAGCGAGTACAGCCTCCACGCAAGATGTCTGTTTGTTGAGTTTCTTTAGGCGATTGAGTTGACCCAGGTAACGTTCGCGCTGGGCCGCGATCCCCCTCAGCTCTTCGACATTGACTGCCAACAGCCACCCCTTTCGTATCGCAGTTGAGTGTTCTCGTTCCTGCGATCATAGCGGGTGGTTTGTCGGCGGCATAGGGTTCGCTTACTTCTCCGAAGGTCGAATTGTCGCGAAACAAAAACGGCCGGGTCATCCGACCCGGCCGTTCAAAACTCTCTCCGCGCTTTCCGCTTTCGCGTCCGGTCTAGCTCAGCTCGCCTTCTTCACGAACACCGGCTTGCCGACCTTCTTCTCGATCGCGCGCTTGAGATCCAGCGCGCGGGGTGACAGCACCTCGGCCTTGGCCTTGATCAGGTAGGCGTCGAGGCCGCCATTGTGGTCGACGCTCTTCAGCGCGTTGGTCGAGACGCGCAGGCGCACGTTGCGGCCGAGCGCATCCGAGATGAAGGTCACGTTGGCCAGGTTCGGCAGGAAGCGCCGCTTGGTCTTGATGTTGGAGTGGCTCACCTTGTGGCCCGTCTGGGGGCCCTTGGCCGTCAGTTCGCAGCGCCGGGACATCTTGCAAAAATCCTTATTGCATCCCCGCCTCTCGTCGGGCGTGCAATCACACGGCCCGCGCGGGGGTTTTGAATTCGCGTCCATTTTCCAGGAACCGCGGGTGTATAGGGTGAGATCGCCCAAGCGTCAAGATTATATCGGCGCATGAGGGACACCGGAAATGGCGGTTCATAAGCCGTTCCAGCCACTTAACGGCGGATATGGCAACCATATAAAGGGCGTATTCGGCTGCAATTCTTGGTTCCATACAAGATGCGCGTGTTGTCCGGCCGAAATTGAATGCCTGGAGCATGATCCGGAAAAGTGCTTAGCGGTTTTCCGAAAAGGTCATGCTCAAAACCAAGCGGACGACGAACAGAGCGCCGATAACAGGACCGTCAGGTACGTAAGTGACCACCACGATTGCCCTTTTGCCCCCGCTCGGCCGGCTGATCGGCCTGTGCGCCGGTGCCTTGCTGCTGTTTTGCGCCGAGCGCGCCAGCGCCCAGGGGCGGCTCGACGCCCAGTATGAGGCGACCTTGGCCGGTATCCCGGTCGGCAAGGGCAGCTGGACCATCGAGATCGGCGACGACAGCTTCTCGGCCTCGGCCCAGGGCGGCACCGCAGGCCTCCTGAAGGCGTTTTCCGGCGGCAGCGGCTCGGGCGCCTCGCAGGGCCGCGTCGTCAACGGCACACTGGCGGCCACCTCCTACACCGCGACCACCAGGACCTCGAAGAAGTCGGAGACGATCCGGATGGTGCTGGCCAATGGCGGCATCAAGGAATCCACGATCGAGCCGGAGCCGCCGGTCGATGCCGACCGCCTGCCGGTGTCGGACGCGCAGAAGAAGAACGTGTTCGATCCGATGACCGGCTCGTTCCTGCGCGCGCCCGGCAATGCCGAATTGATGAGCCCGGATGTCTGCCGTACCGGCGCCGGCGTGTTCGACGGCCGCATGCGCTACGACCTCAAGCTCGATTTCAAGCGGGTCGAGATCGTCAAGGCCGAGCGCGGCTATCACGGCCCGGCGCTGGTCTGTGCGCTGTATTTCGTGCCGATCGCGGGCTACATCCCGGATCGCCCGGTCATCAAATATCTTGCCGCCCAGCGCAACATCGAGATCGCCTTCGTGCCGATCGCGGGCACCCGCCTCCTGGTGCCGTTCCGCATGACGATCCCGACCCCGCTCGGCCAGGCCATGCTGGAAGCGACGTCATTCGTCACCACCGCCGCGCCGCCGCGCGTGGCGAAGACGCAGTAACGGCAATCAACGCAACCTCGTCATTGCCGGCTCGACCCGGCAAATCCATCGTTTCGAGAGAGGTCTTTTGGTGATGGATGCCCGGGTCAGGCCCGGGCATGACAAGTATGGGGGCGCGAGGAATGCAACGAACGCCACCGGAATCCAGTTGACTCTTGCCTGCTTCTGATTCGACTCGCGGTTCTCCGGAACTTAAGGAATTCAGTCCGCATCACAGTGGCTTGTGGAGCCCTCTCAAACTTGATCTAGTGCCGCCGCTATCAGGTCCACCCGAGATGTTGCGGTGAACGTTTCAGGTCTGGAATGGAGTCACCGATTCGGGCGCGATTCGTTCCGGACTCGTTCCGAAGCTTAAGCCGGGCGCAGAAAGCGTCGCATTGTGAGACAGATCTTGTGAAAGGACGCGGGAATCCGATGCTGCATTGTTGGATCGCGCCGGAGTGACGACATTGGAAGAGTGCGCTGCATGTTCTCCCTCGCCCCGCTCTTGCGGGGGCGCGACGAGCAAAGCTCACGCTGAGAGGGTCGGGGTGAGGGGCTCTCGCCACGAGCGCAGTATGTGGATGGTCCCCCTCACCCGCCGCGCAAGCGCGCGGCGACCTCTCCCCGCAACAGGCGGCGCGAGGTGACATTCTAGGCGCGCATCCGCGCGACACGCCGCAACAAGAAACACCTGCAAAATATGGCTTTCTCATCCTCGTTCGGAAATGACCGCGCGCCCGGCTCAGGCGTCACCGCGGTGCTCGGGCCGACCAATACCGGCAAGACGCATCTCGCCATCGAGCGCATGCTGGCGCATTCGTCCGGCCTGATCGGGCTGCCGCTGCGGCTGTTGGCGCGCGAGGTCTACAACAAGATCGCGGACCGCGCCGGCGTCGACAACGTCGCGCTGATCACCGGCGAGGAGAAGATCAAGCCGAAGTCGCCGCGCTTCTGGGTCTCGACCGTCGAGGCAATGCCGCGCGATCTCGATGTGTCCTTTCTCGCCGTCGACGAGATCCAGATCGCCGCCGATCTCGAGCGTGGCCATGTCTTCACCGATCGCATCCTCAACCGCCGCGGCCGCGACGAGACGCTGCTGCTGGGCGCCGCGACGATGCGGCCGATCATCGAGCGGCTGTTGCCGGGCGCCTCGATCGTCACGCGGCCACGGCTGTCGCAGCTCGAATTCGCCGGCGACCGCAAGATCACGCGGCAGCCGCGGCGCACGGCGATCGTCGCGTTCTCGGCCGATGAGGTCTATGCGATCGCCGAACTGATCCGCCGCCAGCATGGCGGCGCGGCGGTGGTGCTGGGCTCGCTCTCGCCCCGCACGCGCAATGCGCAGGTCGCGATGTTCCAGAACGGCGACGTCGATTATCTCGTCGCCACCGACGCGGTCGGCATGGGGCTCAATCTCGACGTCGATCACGTCGCCTTCGCCTCCGACCGCAAGTATGACGGCTACCAGTTCCGCCGGCTGACGCCGGCCGAATTCGCCCAGATCGCGGGCCGCGCCGGGCGCGCCACGCGCAACGGCACCTTTGGCACCACCGGCCGCTGCGCGCCGTTCGAGCCGGAGCTCGTCAACGCGCTGCAGAACCACACCTTCGACAGCGTCAAGATGCTGCAATGGCGCAACGCCAGGCTCGATTTCTCCTCGCTCGGCGCGCTGCAGGTGTCGCTGGCATTGTCGCCTAATCATGAGGCACTGACGCGGGCCCCGGCGGCCGAGGATCTGCGCGTGCTCGATCACGTCGCGCGCGACGCCGAAGTGCGCGAATTCGCGCATGGTGCGGCCGCGGTGGAGCGGCTGTGGGAGGCCTGCCAGGTTCCGGACTACCGAAAGCTGTCGCCGGCCGCCCATGCCGAACTCGTGACCACGCTGTATGGCTTCCTGATGCAAAAGGGGCGTATCCCAGATGCATGGTTTGCCGCCCAGGTCGACCAGGCCAACCGGACCGACGGCGATATCGACACGCTATCGGGCCGGATCGCGCAGATCCGGACCTGGACCTTCGTTGCCAACCGGCCGGACTGGCTCTACGACCCGGAGCATTGGCAGGGGATCACGCGCGAGCTCGAAAATAAATTATCCGATGCGCTGCATGAACGGCTCACGGAGCGTTTCGTTGACAGGCGGACCAGTGTATTGATGCGCCGCCTGCGGGAGAACTCAGTTTTGAATACGGAAATTGGCAAGACCGGTGAAGTGATCGTGGAAGGCCATGCGATCGGCCGGCTCGATGGTTTCACCTTTGCACCTGATGCAGCCGAGGCCGGCAGCGACGCCAAGGCGCTGCAAGCCGCCGCCCAGCAGGTGTTGGCGCGCGAAATCGATGCGCGCGCCGAGAAGCTGGGCGCCGCGCCCGACGAGCAGTTCGTGCTGACCTCCGACGGCACCATCCGCTGGACCGGCGATGCGGTGGCCAAGCTGGTGGCCGCCGAGGACGCGCTGCATCCGCGGTTGCGCATCATCTCCGACGAGCGGCTGACCGGCGCCTCGCGCGAGGCCGTGCAGACCCGGCTCGATCTCTGGCTCAAGACGCATATCGAAAAGCTGCTCGGACCGCTGTTCGAACTGTCCAAGGCCGAGGATATCCAGGGCATCGCCCGCGGCATCGCCTTCCAGCTCGTCGAGGCGCTCGGCGTGCTCGAGCGCAGCAAGATCGCGGCCGAGATGAAGGATCTCGACCAGCCTTCCCGTGCAGCGTTACGCAAGTACGGCGTGCGGTTCGGCGCCTATCACATCTATTTCCCGCAGCTGTTGAAGCCCGCGGCGCGCTCGCTGGCCTCGCTGCTGTGGGCCGAGAAGCAGAGCAATGCCGACATGGCTGCGCTGTCGAACGTGCAGCATCTGGCGTCGAGCGGCCGCACCTCGTTCCCGGTCGACAAGGCTCTGCCGCGCGATGGCTATCGCGTGCTCGGCTATCGCCAGTGCGGCGAGCGGGCGGTGCGCGTCGACATCCTGGAGCGGCTCGCCGATCTGATCCGTCCCGCGCTGGCCTGGCGCGAGACCTCGCCGGGCGTGAAGCCCGCCGGGGCGTTCGATGGCCGCGGCTTTGTCGTCACGCAGGCGATGACCTCGCTGACCGGCTCCGCCGGCGAGGATTTTGCCTCGATCCTGCGCGCGCTCGGCTACCGCATGGACCGCCGTCCGCCGTTGCCGCAAAAGCCCGCCGAGGTGGCGCCCGCTGAGACAACGGAGCCCGTCGCCGCGACCACGGAGGCCGTCGCCGAGACGCCGCCGGTCGAGCCGACGTCCGACGTCGCCGTGGACGCGCCGGTCGATGCCGCCGTCGAGGCGCCTGCCGATGCCGGTGCCACGGCCGATGCGCCGGAGGCGGCCACAGATCAGCTGGTGTCCGGCGATCCCGCGCCGTCGGCCGCGCTGCTGCCCGATGTCGGCTTTGCCGAGGTGGTTTCCAGCGAAGCGACGCCTGTGGTCATCGAGACCAAGCCCGAGCCCGTGGCAGAGGTTGCCGCGGAGCCGGCCGCCGTCGCCGAGGAACCCGCTGCTGAGGCGCCCGCTGCTGAAGCCGCCGCTGAACCCGCACCCGCCGTCGAAGCCGTTGCGGAGACGCCGGCGGAGGCCGCCGCTCCGCAGACGCCGTCTGAGGCTGGTGCCGAAGCGCCTGCGGAGAGCGCGAGCGCCGACGGAGCAACGGCCGAGGCCGCGCCCGCCGTCGCCGAGACGCCGGCCGAGCCGCAGCTGGTCGAGGTCTGGCGTCCCGGTGGCCGCTCCGATGAGCGCCGTCCGCATCATCGCGGCGATCGCAACCGCGGCCGCCATCAGGGCAAGCCCGCCGAGGGCGCGCAGGCCGCAGAAGGCGGCGGCGAGGGCGAGAAGCGCGAGCAGCATCGCCGTCCGCGCCGTCACCAGGATTTCCGTACCCCGCGTCCGGCCGCACCCGCTGACGGCTCTGCGCCGGCCTCCGCCGCGCCGGCCGATGGCGCGCCGCGCGAGGACAAGGGCCAGCGCCGCGAGCGCTTCGAGGGCCAGCGTTTCGAGGGCAAAGGCCGCGATCGCGACAATGAGCGTCGCCGCGACAACAAGTTCGGTGGAGGCAAGGGCGAGCGCGGCGATCGTGATCGCGGCGGGCGCGATTTCGGCAAGGGCGGCCGCGACAAGCGCGAGGGCGGCCCGTCGCATCGGCCCTACGCCTCGAGCGCGCCGCGCGAGCGCGACCGGCCGATCGATCCGAACTCGCCATTCGCCAAGCTGGCTGCGCTGAAAGAGCAGCTCGCCGGCCGGAAGGAATAGTCCAACCCTTGGTCTGAAGCTTGGTCTAATTCTTGGTCTGATTCTTGGTCTAACTCTTGGATCGACAGCGGCTCGACAAATGGCTGTGGCACGCGCGGGTGGTGAAGGCTCGCACCAGCGCGGCTGAACTCGTCGAGTCCGGTCACGTCCGCATCAACGGCACGCGCGAGAAATCGCCGGGCCATGCGGTGAAGGCGGGCGACGTCGTCACCGTGGCGCTCGACAACAGCGTCCGGGTGCTGAAGGTGATCGGCTTTGCCGAGCGGCGCGGCGATGCCAGTTCGGCGCGCGTGCTCTACGACGATTTGCAAGCCGGCAAGGAGTAGTTATCTAACGGTTGCTATTCAAATTTGGGCTAGCAGAGACATCAGAATACTGGCGTTTTTCGGGGGTCGCTTCCCTTGCGGCTGCGGTATTCCTGCGCTACGCAACCCCAGAAAAAGTGGATCGTTTCGGAGTTTTGGATGACCTACGTCGTCACTGAAGCCTGCATCAAGTGCAAATATACCGACTGCGTCGAGGTCTGCCCCGTCGATTGCTTCTACGAGGGCGAGAACATGCTGGTCATCCATCCCGACGAATGCATCGACTGCGGCGTGTGCGAGCCGGAATGCCCGGCGGACGCCATCAAGCCGGACACCGAGCCGGGCCTGGAAAAGTGGCTCGAGGTGAATACCGAATATGCCAAGAGCTGGCCGAACATCACCCAGAAGAAGGACTCGCCCGAGGACGCCAAGGAGTGGGAAGGCAAGGAAGGCAAGTTCGAGAAATATTTTTCTCCGAAGCCGGGCAGCGGCGACTGATTCGCCGATATCCGCAGGGACTACCCCGATAAGGGCGGGCTAATAAGGTCGGCTTGGGCCCGCCGCGGCCCTCCGTTCGGCCGCCGATTTAACCCTAATGACGGACATATGACCTGAGAATCCCCTGTTATGCCCGGAATCGGGCGTAAATCATTGATTTTTGCGGAAAATGTGCTATATTGGGCACATTACAGGCCAAGAACCCCCTGCCATGCGTACCTTGTGGCGTCGAGGTTCCCGCAACATCGAACAGGGGCGTGGCAGTTTCCGCGCGCAGGCTGTGTCACAGAAAACGCGTAAAAAGAGTGCTTCAAAGACGACGAAAAAAGCCGCTGTCGTTGCTCGCAGCGCAACCAAGGGCCGTGCCAAGGCGTCCGTGAAGGGGGCCAAGAAGGCGGCGGCTGCAAAGTCCTCAAAGAACAAAAGAAGCGTGATGCCAGAAAAGACTGCCAAGACTGCCGCGAAAGCGGCAGCTGCGAAGGCCGCTGCTGCGAAGGTCGCCCCCAAGCCTGCTGCTGCGACCAAGCCTGCTGCTGCGCCGAAGCCGGCCGCCCCGAAGGCTGCCGTCCCCGCCGCTGCTCCGAAGGTTGCCGCCAAGCCGGCCGCTGCGCCGCGCGTCGAGGAGCCGAAGAAGGTCGTGACCCAGCGCCAGGGCTTCAAGGCCAACGAATTCGTCGTCTATCCCGCTCACGGCGTCGGCCAGATCCTGGCGATCGAGGAGCAGGAGATCGCGGGCGCCAAGCTCGAGCTGTTCGTGATCAATTTCATGAAGGACAAGATGACGCTGCGGGTGCCGACGGCGAAGGTCGCCAATGTCGGCATGCGCAAGCTGTCGGAGCCGGCGCTGGTCAAGAAGGCATTGGAGACGCTGAAGGGCCGCGCCCGCGTCAAGCGCACCATGTGGTCGCGCCGCGCCCAGGAATACGAAGCGAAGATCAACTCGGGCGACATCGTCGCGATCGCCGAGGTGGTCCGCGACCTCTATCGTTCGGAATCGCAGCCCGAGCAGTCCTACAGCGAACGCCAGCTCTATGAAGCGGCGCTCGACCGTCTGTCGCGCGAAATCGCGGTCGTGCAGCATTCGACCGAGACCGAGGCGATCAAGGAGATCGAAGGCCAGCTCGCCAAGAGCCCGCGTCGCGGCGCCAAGGCTGAGTCCGCTGAAGGCGACGCCGAGGGCGATGCCGACGGTGAGGATATCGACTCCGATGGCGACGATGCCAGCGTCGCCGACGAAGCCGCCTAAGCAGCGCGCTGCCAGATTTCAGATCAAAAGCCCGGTCGCAAGGCCGGGCTTTTTGTTTGGTGCGGACTCGGCGGGGCGCGGAAGCGACGGTCTTGCATACGGCTTGGCCGCGAGCGCGCTCAGTACGACCGTTGCTTGATGCCCAGCGGCCGTTCGCGGAGGTCACGATCAACAGACTGCGGTGACGGCCGGCAATCGATCCGTCGGCGCGGCCGCGTCGACGGCATCATCCGTGCCGGGCTGGAACAGGTTGTCGACATTGCTCATGCCGCGGCTATACCCCGGCGGGCTCCATCCGGCTACGCAGAGGGCAGCTACTTCACCCGCTGCTTCTCGAGCTTGCGCGCCAGGGTGCGGCGATGCATGCCGAGGCGGCGGGCCGCCTCCGAGATGTTGAAGTCGGTCTCGATCAGGGTCTGGTGGATGCGCTCCCACTCCAGCGTCTTGATCGAGGTCGGCCGCACGCCGACTTCGATGGCGGCGTTGCCGGCGGCTTTCTGGAACGCGGCCTCGATGTCGTCGGTGTTCGACGGCTTGGCCAGATAGTGGCAGGCGCCGAGCTTGATCGCCTCCACCGCGGTCGCGATGCTGGCGAACCCCGTCAACACGACGATCAACATCTCAGGGTCATGCGCGTGCAGTGCTTCGACGCAGGCAAGGCCGGAAGCGCCGCCGGCGAGCTTCAGGTCGACAACGGCATAGCCGGGCGATTGCTGCTCGAGCAGCTGGCGGACCTCGTCGAGCGAGGCCGACATCGCAACGCCGTAGCCGCGGCGCTCGAACGAGCGCTTCAGCGTGCGGGCAAAGCCGGCGTCGTCCTCGACGATCAGAAGCTGGCGTTCATCCGTCAAGATGGTCTCCGATCGCGAGCGTCAAGAGCGGCAGCTCGAGCCTGACCGCAGCGCCGATGTCCGGCCGGTTGCGCGCCTTCACCACGCCGCCAAGCTTGCGCACCACGTTGACGACGAGGAAAAGGCCGAGGCCGCTGCCGGGGCTGCCCTTGGTCGATTGATACGGCTTGCCGATATGCGCCTGCATCTCCCGCGAGAAACCCGGGCCGCGATCGGTCACCGACAGCACCAGCCTGTCGGCATTGCGCTCGGCCATCAGCTCGATCCAGTCGCGCGAGACCTCGGCGGCATTGTCGAGCACGTTGAAGATCGCCTGCTTGAGCGCGATGTCGGATACGATCGCCAGATCGGCGCCAAAGGCGTTGCGGAAATACAGCGTGGCCGACGGCCGCGTGGTCCGCCATTCCTCCACCAGCGCGGTCAGGAACGCCGCGACCGTGGTCGGCGAGGAGCCTTCGCCGCGGGCCTCGCCGGCCGACAGCAAGATGCCTGTCACGATCGACTTGCAGCGCTGCACCGAGATCTCCATCTCGCCGAGGTCCTGCGACAGCTCGGGATCGGAGGCGAGCACGGGCATCCGGCGCCAGTCGCCCAGGATGACCGAGAGCGAGGCGAGCGGCGTGCCGAGTTCGTGCGCCGCGCCGGACGCCAGTAGGCCCATTCTGACAATATGGTCCTGCTCGGCAGCGTGCTGGCGCATCGCCGCGAGGCGAAGGTCGCGGTCGCGCAGATTGCGGTTGATCCGCGTCATGAACACCACGAGCAGGACGGCGTCGAGCACAAGGCCGATGAACGTGCCGGCAACATAGAGATTGAAGGCATCGGCAAAGCCCTGCTGCGGCAGCTCCAGCGGCCGGTAGTAGCTGCTCAGCCAGGCGAAGTTCATGCAGACCAGCGCCACCAGCGACCAGGTCGAGGGCGCATCGAGCAGCACCGCGCCAAGCGTCACCTGCAGCAGATAGAGCGACGTGAAGGGATTGGTGGCGCCGCCGCTGAGATAGAGCAGGGCGGTCAGCGCCGCCACGTCGAGCGCCAGCGCGACCAGGAGCTCGCGGTTGTTGATGTCGGCGCGGTAGCGCAGCCACAGCAGGCTGACGAGGTTGAGCGCCACCAGCCCCGAGATCACGGCCGCCATCGGCAGCAGCGGCAGCGCGACGCCCATCCAGAACTGCACAAAGCCGATCGTGACGATCTGCCCGATCACGGCGATCCAGCGCAGCTGGACCAGCAGGGCCATGTTCTTGCGATTGGTCGCGATATCGGCGGGCGCTGTGAGATCGAACGGCATGCCGGCAGCCGCGCTCACGGCGTCCGGCATCACGGCCGTGCCGGTCGCGGCTTTCTCCTCATGCAGATCCGATGTGCGCTCGAGCATCTGGGCCTGTGTCGCGAGACAGATTGCGTGCTGCGCCGATCAGGCGGCGCACGGCGGCGCGTCGTGAGTCCCACCTTGGATCGGAGGCGCCGGCGCGGCCCCTGCCGCATCCGACGCGCAGGAGCGCGCCCGCCAGCATAAAGGCCAGCGCGAACCATGTCAGCGCGTAAATCAGGTGGTTGTTTGGAAACCGCACGATCGTGAGCCCGCCGACCGGGTAGCCGCCCGGATTTGGCGTCGCGTCGGCGTCGATGAAGAAGGGGGCTACTTTCGCCAATCCGTGCGCGGCCGCGATCGCGGCGACGTCGCGCGAATACCAGCGGCCGGCCGCAGGGTCGTTGTCGCGCAGGAAGCCGCCCTTCGGCTCCGACATCCGCAGCAGGCCGGTGACGCTGACCGGGCCCGGCGGGACGCCGGCGCGCCGCGTCGCGCCATTGCGCCTGTCAGGCGGAACAAAGCCGCGATTGACCAGCACTGTGGTTCCGTCGGTCGTGCGCAGCGGGGTCAGCACCCAGAAGCCGGGACCGTCAGTCGTGACCGCCTGAACCAGCGTCTCGTCGTCATCGAGGAAGGTGCCGTGCACGGTGACGCGACGGTATTCGTCGCTCGCAGCCGTGACCGCCGGCCATGACGATTGCGGCGGCGGCGCGACGGGCGCCGCATGCATCCGCTGCTCGACCCGCTCGATCAGCGCCAGCTTCCAGGTCCTGCGTTCGACCTGCCAGACGCCGAGCGCGCTCAGCAGCACCACGCCGAGCACGCCGAGCGTGAGCAGTGCAAGCGGTGGTCCGGCAGCCCGCATCGTCACGGCATCTGGCTCATGTCGTGCATCGGCATCATGTTGATGTTGAGGTGATGCATGACCCATAGCGAGCCGGTCAGCGCGATCACCACCATGACCACGGTGAAGATCATCGCCATCATGGTCCAGCCATTCTCGGACCGCGTGTTCATGTGCAGGAAGTACACCATGTGCACGACGATCTGCACCGCGGCCAACACCAGCACGATCAGCGCGGTGACCTGCTTGTCGGCGATGACGCCGCTCATCACCAGCCAGAACGGCACCGCGGTGAGGACGACCGAGAGGCCGAAGCCGATCAGATAGCTCTTCAGCGAGCCGTGAGCGGCCCCGCCATGGGCATCATGGCCGTGATTGCCGGCGTCGGAGTGCAGGGCGTGAGAGTCTGTTGTCATCGCAGCATTCCCAGGAGATAGACGAAGGTGAAGACGCCGATCCAGACCACGTCGAGGAAGTGCCAGAACATGGAAAGGCACATCAGCCGGCGCCGGTTGGCTTCGGTGAGGCCGAAGCGCGCGGTCTGCACCATCAGCGTCACCAGCCAGACCAGGCCGAAGGTGACGTGCAGGCCGTGGGTGCCGACCAGCGTGAAGAACGACGACAGGAAGGCGCTGCGCTGCGGCGTCGCACCCTCATGGATCATGTGGGCGAACTCGGTGAGCTCGATGCCGAGGAAGGCAAGGCCGAACAGCCCGGTGATGGCGAGCCAGGCCTGCGTCGCGCCGATCCTCGATTTCTCCATCGTCAGCATGGCAAAACCATACGTGATCGAGGAGAGCAGCAGCATCGTGGTGTTGAGCGCGACCAGCTTGAGATCGAACAGGTCCTTCGGCGACGGGCCGGCGGCATAGTTGCCGCCGAGCACGCCGTAGGTCGCGAACAGCATCGCGAAGATGAGGCAGTCGCTCATCAGGTAGATCCAGAAGCCCAGCATGGTGCTGGCGCCTTCCGGATGCGCGTGCTCGTCGATGACGTGAAAGACCGGTTCGGAGCTTTGTGTGGAGACGGTGGCAACGGTCATGGCTGGGCTCCCGCGGCGAGAACGCGCGTCCGCGCGTCTTCGGCCCGCACCACCTCATCCGCAGGGATGTGGAAGTCGCGGTGATAGTTGAAGGTGTGGCCGATCGCGACCGCGAGCAGCGCAACGAAGCTGACGGCGGCGAGCCACCAGATGTACCAGATCAGGCCGAACCCCATCACCGTCGCCAAGGCGGCGAGGATGATGCCGGTGCCGGTGTTGGACGGCATATGGATCGGCCTGAAGCCGGTCAGCGGACGCCTGTAGCCGCGGCGCTTCATGTCCCACCAGGCGTCGTTGTCGTAGACGACGGGTGTGAACGCGAAATTGTAGTCCGGCGGCGGCGACGACGTCGCCCATTCCAGCGTGCGCGCGTTCCAGGGATCGCCGGTCGTGTCGCGCAGCTGCTCGCGCCTGATGATGCTGACCGCGAACTGCACCAGCATCGCGCCGATGCCGAGCAGGATCAGGAAGGCGCCGAAGGCCGCGATGACGAACCAGATCTGCAAGGAGGGATCGTCGAACACGCGGAGCCGGCGGGTCACGCCCATCAGGCCGAGCACGTAGAGTGGCATGAAGGCGAAATAGAAGCCCGAGACCCAGAACCAGAACGACAGCTTGCCCCAGAACGGATCGAGCCTGAAGCCGAATGCCTTCGGGAACCAGTAGTTGATGCCGGCGAACAGGCCGAACAGCACGCCACCGATGATCACGTTGTGGAAATGCGCGATCAGGAACAGGCTGTTATGCAGCACGAAATCGGCGGGCGGCACCGCGAGCAGCACGCCGGTCATGCCGCCGATCACGAAGGTCAGCATGAACGCCACCGTCCACATCATCGGCAGCTCGAAGCGGATGCGGCCG
Source organism: Bradyrhizobium sp. I1.14.4 (assembly GCF_050435825.1). NCBI lineage: Bacteria > Pseudomonadati > Pseudomonadota > Alphaproteobacteria > Hyphomicrobiales > Nitrobacteraceae > Bradyrhizobium > Bradyrhizobium sp. I1.14.4. The sequence continues at coordinate 49,100 of NZ_JBNDLA010000004.1, forward strand.
CGATACATAGTGAACAGCCAGTTGAACATCTTCGCGCCCGTCGGGATCGAGATGATCATGGTGGTGATGCCGAAGAACGAGTTGACACTGGCGCCGGAGCCCATTGTGAAGAAGTGGTGCAGCCAGACCAGGTAGGACAGGATGGTGATGACGACGGTGGCGTAGACCATCGAGGTGTAGCCGAACAGCCGCTTGCCGGAGAACGTCGCGGTCACCTCGGAGAAGATGCCGAATGCCGGCAGCACCAGGATGTAGACCTCGGGGTGGCCCCAGATCCAGATCAGGTTCACGTACATCATCGGGTTGCCGCCGAAGTCGTTCGTGAAGAAGTTGGTGCCGACGTAACGGTCGAGCGACAGCAGCGCCAGCACCGCGGTGAGCACCGGGAAGGAGGCGACGATCAGGACGTTGGTGCAGAGCGAGGTCCAGGTGAACACCGGCATCTTCATCATCGTCATGCCCGGCGCGCGCAGCTTGACGATGGTGCAGACCAGGTTGATGCCCGATAGCGTCGTGCCGACGCCGGCGACCTGTAGTCCCCATATGTAATAGTCGACGCCGACGTCGGGACTGTAGCCGATATTCGACAGCGGCGGGTAGGCAAGCCAGCCGGTGCGGGCGAATTCTCCGACGAACAGCGACATCATCACCAGCACGGCGCCGCCGACCGTCATCCAGAAGCTGAAATTGTTGAGGAACGGGAAGGAGACGTCGCGGGCGCCGATCTGCAGCGGCACCACGTAGTTCATCAAGCCGGTCACCAGCGGCATCGCCACGAAGAAAATCATGATCACGCCGTGCGCGGTGAAGATCTGGTCGTAGTGATGGGCCGGGAGGTAGCCGTCGGAGCCGTTGAAGGCGATCGCCTGCTGCAGCCGCATCATCAGCGCGTCCGCGAAGCCGCGCAGCAGCATCACGATGCCGAGGATCATGTACATGATGCCGATGCGCTTGTGGTCCACGGTGGTGAACCACTCGCGCCACAGATAGCCCCAGAGACGGAAGTAGGTGACGATGGCGAACAGCGCCAGGCCGCCGGTCGCAACCACCGCGAAGGTGCCGACCAGGATCGGCTCATGCAGCGGCAGTGCTTCCAGGTTGAGGCGGCCGAAGATCATCTTGACGAGGTCGGGATTCATGCGGTCCTCCTCAGGACTCTGATTTCGGACGCTGGCCGAGCAGCAAAGAGGTCGATGACGGATCTGCGGGCGAGAACGGCGGACGCGTCAGCCCGATGCCGCGCAGCGGTGTCAGATCGAGCGGCGCGGTGACTTCGCGCGACGGCGCGTCCTTGATCTCGTCCATCGAGCAGATGCCGGCGACGAAGGTCGGTGAGGCGCCGAGCGGCGCGCCGCGGCGGGCGTATTTGTCGTAAGTGAGCGGCAGCGTGTTGTTGAGGCCTTCGCGGCCGAGGCCGCCCTTGGCGTCGATCGCCATCATCTCGCTCATGCACATCTTGCCGGGCTCGACGCACATGTTGAGGATCGCCTTGTAGAGATCGCGATCGACCGAGCGATAGAGCCGCACCGGATCGTTCTGGCTCGGACGCTCGAGCTGCAGATAGTCGCTACGGCCGAGCATGTTGCCGCTGGCTCTGGCGGTGCCAATCCACTTGTCGAAATTCGATGTCGAGAGGGACTTGAACTCGAAGTGCATGCCGGAGAAGCCGGCGCCGCTGTAATTGGCGGAGAAGCCTCTGTACGTGCCTTCCTTGTTGGAGACCGCGTGCAGCTTGGTCTCCATGCCGGGCATGGCGTAGATCTGGCCGGCGAGGGCGGGGATGTAGAACGAGTTCATCACGGAGGAGGCCGTGATGCGGAAGCGGATCGGGCGGTCGACGGGCGCGGCGAGTTCGTTGACGGCGGCGACGCCATAGTCCGGGTAGATGAACAGCCACTTCCAGTCGAGCGCGACCACCTCGACATTGAGCGGGGCGTCCTTGCTCTCGATCGGCTTGTCGGCGGCGATCCGGCCGAGCGAGCGGTAGGGATCGAGCAGATGCGTGCCCATCCAGGTCAGCGCACCCAGGCAGATGATGATCAGAAGCGGCGCCGACCAGATCACGAGCTCGAGCTGGGTGGAGTGATCCCACTCCGGCTCGTAGGGCGCCGCGGTGTTGGACTGGCGATAGCGCCAGGCAAAGAAGACGGTCAACGCCATCACCGGAAGCACGATCACAAGCATCAGGACGGTGGAGATGACGACGAGGTCGCGCTGCTGCGCGGCGATGTCGCCGGCAGGCGCCAGGACGACGAAATCGCACCCGCCAAGGAGCGCCGCGAACGGCAATAAGGCCAATAATTTCAAGGCGCGCACGGCTCACCCCACTTGAATTTTATGAGTTCCGCCAAGGGGTAGCTGCGATGCAGCAAAGTTGACATTGGACAATTTGTCCAATGTTGCACTGCGGGATAGAAGATCAGAAGATGAGGTGGACCGCGTGGCAGATTCTGCCCGTGGCCTCATCTCTTGCTTGAGCATGATCTGTTCGGAAAGCCGGTTTCCACTTTTCCGGATCATGCTCCAAAGGACGGTTCTCCGGCGATGGCACAGGCCCCAGCAATGGCTCACGGCACCCCGACCGCATCAGGTCACGGGCAGGCGAAACCCGGCGAAATCGCCATCGGCGTCATCATCGGGCGCACGTCGGAATTCTTCGACTTCTTCGTCTATGCGATCGCCTCGGTGATCGTGTTCCCGAAGCTCGTATTCCCGTTCGTCAATGAGCTCACCGGCACGCTCTATTCATTCGGCATCTTCGCGCTCGCCTTCGCCGCGCGGCCGCTCGGCACCGTCATCTTCATGGCGGTCGATCGCCGGCACGGCAAGGGCGCCAAGCTCGTCATCGCGCTGTTCCTGCTCGGCACCTCGACGGTCGCGATCGCCTTCCTGCCCGGCTACGACACGATCGGCGTTGCGGCGATATGGCTCTTGGCTGCCGCGCGCGTCCTGCAGGGCATCGCCTGGGGCGGCGCATGGGACGGCCTTGCCTCGCTGCTCGCGATGAATTCGCCGGCGCATCGCCGCGGCTGGTACGCGATGGTGCCGCAGCTCGGCGCGCCGCTCGGGCTGATTGTGGCGAGCGCGCTGTTCGCCTTCTTCGCCGGCAACCTCTCGGCGGATGATTTCTTCGATTGGGGCTGGCGCTACCCGTTCTTCGTCGCCTTCGCCATCAACGTGGTGGCGCTGTTCGCGCGGCTGCGCATGGTGGCGACGGATGAATATTCCGAGCTGTTCGAAAGCCGCGACCTGGAGCCGGCGCGCGTCGGCGAGACCGTCGCGCAGGAGGGACGCCACATCCTGCTCGGCGCCTTCGCGCCGCTGGCGAGCTTTGCCCTGTTCCACATGGTCACGGTGTTTCCGCTGTCCTGGGTGTTCCTGTTCACCAGGGAAAGCCCGGTGCGCTTTCTGATCATCGAGATGATCGGCGCCATGGTCGGCGTCGTCGCGATCATCGCTTCCGGCATGATCGCCGACCGCGTCGGGCGCAAGCCGCTGCTGCTGGGCTCGGCGGTCGCGATCGCGGTGTATAGCGGCTTTGCCCCGCAGCTGCTCGATGCCGGCGCGTTCGGTGAGACCGTCTACATGGTGCTCGGCTTCGTGCTGCTCGGGCTGTCGTTCGGCCAGTCGTCGGGTGCGATTGCCTCGAGCTTCGCGCGCAACTATCGCTACACAGCCTCGGCGCTGACGTCGGATTTCGCCTGGCTGTTCGGCGCCGGCTTTGCGCCGCTGGCGGCGCTGCTGCTGGCGACGCATTTCGGCCTGATCTCGGCCGGCGCGTATCTCTTGTCGGGCGCGGTGTGGACGCTGCTGGCGCTGTGGCTGAGCGGACTGCGCGAAGCCGAAGTTAATTAGAGCGTTTTCGAGCGAAGTGGATACCGGTTCGCGTGAAGAAAACGCGTCAAAACAAGAATCTAGAGCCCTGTTCCGATTCAATCGGAACGGAAAAGGCTCTAGTCACGCAATCCTGTCTTCTCCTTCCCACTGAAAGGGGGAAGGTCGGGATGGGGGGCAGCCATAGGCAACGCTGTCAGCCGAGATAGCAGATCCCCACCCGCTTTGCTCTGGCGAGCAAAGCGACCTCCCCTTTTCAAGGAGAGGTGAACTACCGAAACAGTCCGTCGACGCGGAACGAATACCCCAGGCCGACAATGTAGTTCGGCGAGTTGCGGTTGAGCCCGAACGCGATGTGGAGGTCGACCTGCTGGGTCGGCGTGATCCGGTACATGCCACCGGAGTTGATGAATTGGGTCGGCCGCGCGCCATCAGGATAATCGCCGACATATTCGGTGAACACGCTCATCCGCTCGGTCAGCTTCTTCTCGATCACGAAGGTCGTTTCCGACAGGTGCTGGCTGGACAGCTCGGCGGGACGGAAGAATTCCGTGAACATGCCGCTGACGCCCCAGCCGTCATGTAGCTCCCATGACCACGGCAGCTGGATGTAGGGCTGCGCGCCGCGCCCGGCGATCTCAGCTGCGCCGGTCGGCAGCGCGACGCCGGCGGTGATCGAGAGGTCGATCTTCCCCGGCACCGGGCTGATCTGCCACTTGATGCCGGGTGCGACGTCGGAAAAGCCCGAGACGCCGGGCGATTTTACGTTGCCGAACCAGGTCGGCAGGTCGATCAGCACTTCGAGGCAGGGCGCGATGCCGAGCCGCCAACGGCTGTTGCCGCCGTCGATGGTGCGGCCGCCGTCGCGGCCGGTCAGGTTGATGCCGTTCTCGTTCTGCAGACTCCCGACCGGCACGACGATACTCGAATTTGTGACGTCGGGCCGGTCGGTCGCGATTTCGTCGCTCGCCTTGTCGCTCGCCCTGGGACAGCCGTCCGCGCGCGCGGCGGTGGCTGTGGCGAGAACGAGCGCAGCAAGCACGCAGGCGAGTTCGGCAAGTCGAGCGACGGCGCCGAACCGATTCTGAAACACTGGGGATGCTCCAATAGCGCGGCGCCGCTGCGGAGGTGGCAGCTTGGATATAGATCGGCTGATGACGCGGATATTCCTCGCGGGCCGGAAGAAATCATCCGCGCCGGCCGCAGCGACGATTGAGGAACCCGCGCGAGCGAGCGGCATTTCGGGGAATAGAATGGCGGTGTGGCTGCTCCTGTTGTGGTGGCAAACAGGAGACCCCCGGGAATGACCATTCGTTCGATCGCAGGCGTTCTGGCGCCGCGGCAGGCCAAAATTGCCGAGATGGCGGCCATCGCGATCCTGATCGCCCTGAACAGCGCCCGTGCGGCGGGCGATCCGGCGCGAGGCGCCACGCTGTACCAGGGCTGCGGCGATTGCCATTCGATCGAGAAGAACGACGTCGGCCCTATGCACAAGGGTGTCGTGGGCCGCCTTGCCGGCACGGTCGCGGGCTACAATTACTCGCCGGCGCTGAAGAACTCGAAGATCGTGTGGACCGAGGCGAATCTCGACAGATGGCTCACCGGTCCGGACGCGATGGTTCCGGGCACCAAGATGTTCTACGAGGTTCAGGATCCAAAGGACCGGGCCGACATCATCGCCTTCCTCAAGGAGAAGGCGAAATAGGGCGTTTTCTCTCTCTCTCTCTCTCTCTCTCTCTACATCGTCCCTGCGGAAGCAGGGACCCATAACCACAGGAATATGTTGTTAGGGCGCGCTATGGCCCCAGCTTTTTCCATCAATATGTTTATGGATCCCGGCGTTCGCCGGGACGACGGTGGTGAGGGTGCATGCAGCCTCAATCCACCACGATCTTGACGCGGTCGCGCGGTTTCACCTGGGCGTGGGCGTCGAGACCGTTGAGCACGCGGAAGCGCTCGGCCGGATGATCGATGCCGGCCATGCGGTGCGACAGCGATTCCACGGTGTCGCCGGGCTGCACGTTGATGACCTTGATGCGCAGTGGCCGCGCGGCCTGGATCTCCTCGAGCGTCAGGCGGCGGAACGAGTTGACGGTCTCGCGCGCGTTGCGCTCGCTCTCGGTGGATTTCTGCTTGGTGGCGAAGATGAAGCGATAGACATCGCTGCCGAAGCGCAGCGCGAAGACCTTGAATTGCCACTGGTCGCCATGCGCGGTGGCCGACGCCGCCGGAAAGCCGTTGATATTGAGGTCCTCAGTGGAGGACTTCTCGACGCCTTCCATCCAGCCGGAATTCAGATAGTCGCCGAGCGACTGCTCGGCCGGCACCCGCACCACGTCGAAGCGCATCGCCTGGCTGCCGCCTTCGCGCACGCCGATCACCGCCTGCGCGGTGTTGTCGAGCGTGAAATTGTCGGGCGCGGTGAAGGTGAAGCCGAGCTTGGGATGCAGGAAGCGGCGGCCGCGCACGAAGCCTTCGCTGGGGTCCTCGCCATAGACGATGTTGTCGATCGCGGCGAGATAGGTCTCGCGGTCGCGCTCATTGCTCTCCGGCGATGAGTATTGCCGCGCGGTGGTTTGCGCGTTGGAGATGCGCTCGGGCGTTGCCGGATGCGACGAGGTGAAATCCTGCGCGCGCGGATCGAGCGCGGTCTTGCCGATCTTGAGCGCGGCATTGCGCTCCATCGCGGTCAGGAAGCGCGCCGCGCCATAGGGATCGAAATGCGCGCGCGCGGCAATCCCGACACCGATGCCGTCGGCCTCGAACTCCTGCTGCCGCGAGAAGCTCGCCATCGTCAGCTTGGTCTTGGCCAGCGCCAGCGCCGTGAGATCGGGGTCGCTGCTCATGTCGGTGACGACGCGCGTAACCACCGCCGCCTGGCGCGCCTGGTCCTCGCGCATCGCAGCATGCTTGGCCAGCACATGCGCCATCTCGTGGCTCAGCACCGAGGAGAGCTCGGAGGTGTCGCTGGCGAGCGCGATCAGGCCGCGCGTGACATAGAGCTGACCGGTCGGCAGCGCGAAGGCGTTGACCGCGCCGGAATTGAGGATCGTGACCTTGTAGGCCTGGTCGGGCCGTTCGGACGCCGCGACCAGCCGCTCGACGGTCTTGTTGATCAGGGCCTCGAGCTTCGGATCATCATAGGCGCCGCCATAGGACGACAGGATGCGTTCATGCTCGCGCTCGCTATTGGGCGTCTGCTGCACCACGCGGCTCGGCTTCACAGGGGCCGCCGTCGCGGTCGGGGTGACCTGCTCGAAGCGGCCGACATTGCCGCAGGCCGACAGCGTCAGAACCGCGCAAACGAGCGCCAGCGCAGCCGAAAGCCGGCGGCCAGTCCCATCTTCACGCCATCCCGCGCGCTCAATCACGTCAAAAACTCACAAATTGTCCCGCGATCGGCTGGGGTGTGGCCAGAGGACCCCTAGTTCCCGCCGAGCACTTCAATCTGCCCCACCCGGAGCAATTCGATTCGTGGCCCACGTCGTGCTTCCACCCAGCCTCGCACACGAATCCTACGATTTTCCAGAGACTTGGGCGAAAGCCCGGCAGCCTCGAACGCAGGGACTATGCGCCTTGAAATAGTCACAGCAAAGTCCCGTGTCCAGTTTCGGCCGAAATTCAGATAGGTTGTCGCCCCCGCCTGACGCACGGATAAAACCCGGCCCTCGACCACTGTAAAGCGCCCGATCCCGGCCAAAATATCGTCCGGACTTTCGGCGTTTTTTATGACGGTGGCCTCGGCCCAGGTTCCCGATCGGGCGGCCCGCGCCTCGGCCTCCGCCGCCATCAGTGCCGCTGCGCAGTCCTTGTCGGCGATCTCGGACGACACCAGCGCGAGGCCCCGACGCAGCAACTCGCTTTGCACCGACATCTCGCTGCCAGCGAGGAATGCGTAGGCCGGCTGCCGGCCATAGCGGTCCGGCGTGTCGTCCGGTCCGCGCAGCGTCACCTCGCGGCCGACCAGCAGCGCCGACAGCGCCGGCGTGGCCTTCGCTTGGTCGGCCACCTCGATGCCGGCGAGTCTGACCTCACGGCCGTCGTCGAGCCGAAGACTGCGCGCATCGACCACGGCGGTGACGCGACCCTCGCCCTGAATCTCGAAATTGCATCCGGCCGCGCGACTTTCGCCCCAGCCGAATATCGTTGCGGACGCGAGCAGCAAGATACGAGCAGCGGCCGGCGGAATCCGCATCAACAAGTTCTGCATCACTTGATCCTGGCACATCTTGGCCATTCCGTTGAGCGGAAAACCGGCGGTCGTTCCGCGGCTTGCTGCTGTAGGTCGCATGCGGCATGATCCGGACCTCGAAATGGACCTGATGGAATGAGGTCCGTGCTTCAAGGGAGGTTATGGATGCGACGAGTTTTGGCCGGCGTGTTGGCCTGTGTGTTTGCGGTCTCGGCGAATGCGTCGCTGGCGCAGGACAAGCCTCCGCTGAAGCTCGGTGGCATCCTCGATATGTCGAGCCTCTATGCCGACATCACCGGCTCGGGCAGCGAGACCGCCGCCAAGATGGCGGTCGAGGACTTCGGCGGCACGGTGCTCGGCCGCAAGGTCGAGATCGTGGTCGGCGACCATCTCAACAAGGCCGACCTTGCCGCCAACATCGCCCGCGACATGATCGACAATCAGGGCGTCGAGATGATTTTTGACGTCGCGGCGTCCGCGACCGCGCTGGCCGCCGGCGAGATCGCCAAGGCACGCGGCAAGATCATCGTGTTCAACGGCCCGGGCTCGATCCGCCTCTCCAACGAGGCCTGCGGCCCCTATACCGTGCACTACGTGTTCGACACCTTCGCGCAGGCCAATGTGACCGGCCTTGCCGCGGTGAAATCCGGCCTCGACACCTGGTTCTTCCTGACCGCGGACTATGCGTTCGGCCAGGACCTGGAAAAGGACACCAGCAATGTCGTGGTGAAGTCGGGCGGCAAGGTGCTCGGCAACGTGCGGCATCCGATCAATACCTCGGACTTCTCCTCCTTCCTGCTGCAGGCGCAGGCCTCGAAGGCCAAGGTGATCGGGCTTGCCAATGCCGGCGGTGACACCATCAACGCGATCAAGCAGGGCGCCGAGTTCGGCATCACCAAGGGCGGTCAGAAGATCTCGCCGCTCTTGGCTTTCGTGACCGATATCGACAGCGTCGGGCTCGATACGGCGCAAGGGCTTCTGCTCGCGGAAGCGTTTTATTGGGACCTCAATGACGACACCCGCGCGTTCTCGAAACGCTTCATGGAGCGCGTCAAGCGCGTGCCGACTTCGGCGCAGGCCGGCGTCTACTCCTCCGTGCTGCATTACCTGAACGCGGTGAAGGCCGCGGGCACCACCGATGCGGCCGCGGTCATGAAGGTGATGAAGGAAACCCCGATCAACGATATGTTCGCCAAGAACGGCAAGATCCGCGAGGACGGCCGCATGGTGCACGACATGTACTTGTTCGAGGTCAAGAAGCCCTCGGAATCCAAAGGCCGCTGGGATGACTACAAGCTGCTCGCGACCGTGCCGGGCGACCAGGCGTTCCAGCCGCTCGCCGACTCGCGCTGCCCGCTGGTGAAGAAGTGACGGAGTGACGAAGTCACGAAGTCACGCAGTCATCCCCGGGGCGTGCGAAGCACGAACCCGGGATCTCGAGGTTCCGGGTCTGGTGCTTACGCACCATCCCGGAACGACGGGGCAACCAACAACAACGAAAGGCAAAACGCCATGAGCGATAATCAGATGGTTCTCCAATCCCTCGACCAGGGCCTGCTCACCATCACGCTGAACCGCCCCGACCGGCGCAATGCGCTTAATCCCGATATGACGCGCGGCCTCGTCGAAGCGGCGCGGCGCGCGCAGGATAATACCGAAGTGCGCGCGGTGCTGATCAAGGGCGCCGGCGGCACGTTCTGCGTCGGCGGCGACGTCAAGTCGATGGCGGAAGGCCGTGCGCCGCTGCCGTTCGAGGCCAAGATGGCGAACCTGCGCCGCGGCATGGAGGTCTCGCGCATCCTGCACCAGATGCCGAAGCCCGTAGTGGCGCAGCTCGACGGCGCGGCGGCCGGCGCCGGGCTCTCGATCGCGCTGTCCTGCGACCTTCGCGTCGCCAGCGCCTCCTGCAAGATCACGACCGCCTTCGCCAAGGTCGGCTTCTCCGGCGATTACGGCGGCACCTATTTCCTGACCAAGATGCTCGGCAGCGCGAAGGCTCGCGAGCTCTATCTGATGTCGCCGGTGCTGTCAGCGCAGGAAGCCTACAACCTCGGCATGGTCTCCAAGGTGGTGCCCGATGCCGACATCGAGGCCGAGACGCTGGAACTCGCGCGGTCGCTGGCGCAGGGGCCGTCGGTGGCGCTCGGCTATATCAAGCGCAACATCAACAATGCCGAGACCATGACGCTCGAAGCCTGCTTCGACGGCGAGGCGATCCACCATACGCGTGCCGGCGAGACCACCGACCACAAGGAAGCGGCGAAGGCCTTCGTCGAGAAGCGCAAGCCCACTTTCCAGGGGCAGTAAGCCGTGGCTAATGACATCGCCGAGTACATGCGGCTGCGGCAGATCTGCTTGGTGGCGCCGCAGCTGGTGCCCGTGATCTCGGACATCTCCGCGATCATGGGCCTCGACGTCTGTTACCGCGACGGTAACGTCGCCAAATACGGGCTCGAGAACGCGCTGCTGCCGGTCGATACGATTCTCCTCGAAGTCGTCGCGCCGTTCGAGCCCGGATCGGGCACCGCGGCCGGCCGCTTCATCGAGAAGACCGGCGGCCGCGGCGGCTACATGGCGATCTTTTGCTGCGAGGATCCCGACGCGCGCGGCGCCAAGGCCAATGCGATCGGCGTGCGTACCGCGAACGTGATCACGCACGCGCCCTATCACGGCGTGCAACTGCACCCGCGCGATTGCCGCGCCGCCTTCATCGAGTTCAACCACACCGAAGGCAGCGACGACGTGCTGGGGCCGTATCCACCTGCCGGCCCGGACTGGCAGAAGTCGATCCGCAAGGACACGACTTTGGCACTGACCGAGGTCGAGATGCAGAGCCTCGAGCCGCAAGAATTGGCAGAACATTGGGGCAGGATCATCGGCGTTCCCGCCGACGGCACCGTGGTGAAGCTGCCGAACAGCAGCTTCCGCTTCATCAGGGGCGACAGCGAGATCATGAGCGGCTTGACGTTCAAGGTCGCCAACAAGGCCAAGGTGCTGGATGCCGCAAGAGCCAGAGGCTGTGCCGTGAAGGGCGATGAGTTCCTGCTTTGCGGCGTGACGTTCAAGCTGACGGCGTAGTCACCGTCATTGCGAGAAGCCAACGGGTCGCGCGAACGCGCGCCCGATGACAGGCTCCGCGACGAAGCGATCCATTCGGGCCCGTGCGGTGAAATGGATTGCTTCGCGGAGCCTGTCATCCGGCGGCGCTTCGCGCCGACCGGGTGGCTCGCAATGACCGGGCGAATGGTTGAGCTCGCGGCAACGATCCAATATCGTCGAGCATAATGACAACAAATGGAACGCCCCATGCCGCATCCGCTCGATTCCTTCTTCGCTCCCAGGAGCATCGCGCTGATCGGCGCCTCGCGCGATCACGAGAAGATTCCCGGCCGGCTGCTCGCGATGCTGCGCAAGAACGGCTATCCCGGCGCGCTCTATCCGATCAATCCGAACTATGACGAGATCGACGGACTGAGGTGCTTCAAGTCGATCGCCGATATCGGCGCGCCGATCGATCTTGCCGTCATCGTCATTCCCGCCCGTGCAGTGCTGCCGGCGCTGGAGCAGTGCGCCTCGGTCGGCGTCAGGAACACGGTCATCATCTCGTCCGGCTTTGCCGAGGAGGGCGGCGACAGCGCTGACATGCAGGAGGCGATCGTGGCGCTGGCGAAGCGGACCGGGATGCGGATCTCCGGCCCCAACGCCGAAGGGTTTTACAGCCAGGTGCAGAAGGTCGCCGCGACCTTCAGCCCGACCGTCGACGTCAAGCCGGATGCGCCCGATCTGGTCGCGAGCAGGCGGCGGATCGGCATCGTCGCGCAGAGCGGTGGCATCGGCTTTGCGATCTATCATCGCGCCAAGGCGCTCGGTATAGCCCTCAGCTATGTCGTCAGCGCCGGCAATGAGAGCGATCTCGGCGCCGGCGAGTTTTTCGACTACATGGTGCAGGATCCCTCGACCGACGTGATCCTGCTGTTCATCGAGGGGATCAGGGACGTCGACAAGTTTCTCGCGGCGGCGAAACGCGCGGCGGAGCTCAGAAAGCCCGTGATCGTGACCAAGGTCGGCCGCTCCGGCGCCGGTGAACGCGCGGCGGCCTCGCACACCGCGAGTATGGCGGGCTGGTCGGCAGCCTATGACGCGGTGTTCGCGAAATACGGCTTCATCGTCTCCAACGATCTCGACGAGGCCGTGACCATCGCCGCGGTTCTGACCACCAACCCGTTGCCGAAGGGCGATCGCGTCGCGGTACTGACGGTATCAGGTGGCGCCGGCATCTGGGGCGCCGACACCGTCTCGATGCAGGGCCTGCGCGTACCGGAGCTTTCCGCCACGATCCAGAGCCAGATCAAGCAATGGATGCCGTCCTATGGCGCGGCGGGCAATCCGGTCGACGTCACCGCGCAGGGCGTCTCCTCGGGTGGTCTGCAGAACAGCATTGAGCTGTTCGACGCGTCCGACGAGGTCGACGCGACGCTGGTGGTGCTGTCGCTGTCGAGCGAGACGCGGATGCCGCTCAAGGAGGCAGAGCTGAAGCCGGTGATCTCAAAGCAGAACAAGCCGGTGGTGTTCTACTCCTATACGCTGCCGTCGCCGTTCGCGCGGCAGGAGCTGGCGAAGTCGGGCGTGGTGGTGCTCTCGGGGCTGACCCACGTCGGCGTCGCGATGCGGCGGCTGGCGGATCATGCCAGCTTCAGGCCCGCGCCGGACATGGTGGCATCAGCGTCGCAGTCGCGCGATCTTTCTGCGCATCTCTCATCGAAGGCACTACTCTTCGAATATGATAGCAAGATGCTGCTGCGCGCCGCCGGCATCGCACTGCCGGACGAGGTGCTGGTAACGGATCGCGACGGGCTCGACGCCGCGGTCGAGCGGGTCGGATTTCCACTTGTCATGAAAATCCAGTCACCTGCCATCGCGCACAAGAGCGAGGTCGGCGGCGTCCGCGTCAACATCGCCGCCAAGGGCGCGGCGTTCACGGCCTATCGCGACATGCTTGAGACGGTGCAGAAGCAGCGGCCGGACGCCGCAATCCAGGGCGTGCTGGTCGGGCCGATGGCCAGGAAGGGCGTCGAGATCATTGTCGGCACCATGTCGGACGCGACCTTCGGGCCGATGGTGATGGTTGGGCTCGGCGGCATCACGACCGAGCTGTTCAAGGATGTGGTCTATCGCCCGGCGCCGGTGAGCCCGGCCGAGGCGATCGCGATGCTGGAGACGCTGAAGGCCGCGCCGCTGCTGCACGGCTTCCGCGGCGCGCCGAAAGCGGATGTCGCGGCGCTGGCGCGGTTGATCTCGCAGATTTCAGTGCTGGCGGCGCAGCACCGAAGCGAGATCGCCGAGATCGAAGTCAATCCGGTGCTGGTGCATCCGGAGGGGCAGGGCGTCACCATCGTCGATGCGCTGGTGGTGCCGAAAAAGTAGCGACCGATCTCCCCAACGTCGTCCCGGCGCAGGCCGGGACCCATACGCCGCGGCCCGCGGAAAGGGCACAAGGGGAGTCGGCTTGTCTCGCCACTCGCATCGGTAGTTATGGGTCCCGGCCTTCGCCGGGACGACCCGTGGAGAGAGCGATGCTCGCGCCTCACCGCCCCTTGAAGTTCGCCACGCGGCGTTCGGCGGTCGCCTTGACACCTTCCTTGAAGTCTTCGGTCGCGCGCAGCTCGGTCTGCTCGGCCAGCTCGTGGTTGGTCGCGGCGAGCACGCGGTCGGCGAGGTTGCTGCGCATGGTGGCGCGGGTCGAGACCAGGCCGAGCGGCGAGCATTCGGCGATCTCCTGCGCGAGCTTCATCGCCTCGGCCCGCACTTGGTCCTGCGGCACCAGCACGTTGGCGAGGCCCCAGCGATAGGCCTCTTCGCCGGTGACGCGGCGGCTGGTGTAGAACATCAGCTCGGCATTGTTCTTGCCGATCAGCTCCGGCAGCGTGGTGGTGAGGCCGAAACCTGGATGGAAGCCGAGCTTGGTGAAGTTGGCCGAGAAGCGCGCCTCGGGGCAGGCGACGCGGAAGTCGGCGGAGACGGCAAGGCCGAGGCCGCCGCCGATCGCGGCACCATGGATCGCCGCGACGATCGGCTTCTTGTTGCGGAAGATGCGCACCGCCTGAACGTAGAGATGATTGATCGGCAGGTTCGATGCCGGATCGCTCTTGGAGCGCTCTTCCTGCTCCTGGCGGGCGGGATCGCCGAAATTGGCACCGGCGCAGAACGCCTTGCCTTGGGCGGCGAGCACCGAGGCGCGGATCTCGATGTTGTTGTCGAACTCCTCCAGCGCATCAGCGATCTGGTTGATCAGCGCAACGTCGAAGAAATTCAGCGGCGGCTTGCGGATTTCGATCAGGCCGACATGGCCGTGGGTTTCGACGCCGATATCCGTGTATTTGGTCATGATCTGTCCTCGTTGAATTTGTGCTAGCGAGCCCGCGCGGCTATCGCAGACCGAGCCCGCGGGCGATGATGCCGCGCAGCACTTCGGTGGTGCCGCCCTGGATCGTCAGCTTGGGCGCGGTCTTGATGGCGAAATCGAGCTGCTTTTCCAGCGTTTCGCGATTGGTCGCGGTCTCCTCGACGAAAGCCGCGAGATCGCGGACGCGATGCGGCAGCTGCTGCTCCCACACCGTGCCGATATCCTTGACGATGGAGGCCTCCACCACCGGCTCCTTGCCGGCCTGCAGCATGCCTGCGACCGACACCGACATGCGGCGCATGGTGTGGACCTGTGCCACCAGGCGCCCGATGCCCTCGGCACTGCGGGTATCCGGGTTCTTGCCGACCGCACGCACCAACTCGGTGAGCACGTAATAGGTTTCGAGGAAGCGCTCGGGACCGGACCGCTCATAGGCAAGCTCCGATGTCGCCTGCTTCCAGGCGCCGTCGACCTCGCCCAGCACATGATCGTCGGGCACGAAGTAGTCGGTGAACACGACCTCGTTGAACTCGAACTGGCCGGTGATCTGGCCGATCGGGTTCACTTGAATGCCGGGCTGCTTCATCTTGACCAGGAACTGGGTTAGGCCGTGACGGCGGTTTTCCTTGGTCGGCGGCGAGGTCCGGAAGATCGCGATCATGTAGTCGGCGATGTGCGCCGACGAGGTCCAGATCTTGGTGCCGTTGATGAGATAGCCGCCGTCGGTCCTGGTCGCGCGCGTCTTCGCCGCGAACAGGTCGGAGCCGGAATTCGGCTCGCTCATGCCGATGGCAAAGCAGACCTCGCCGCGGCAGATGCGCGGCAGGATATCCATCTTGATGTGCTCGGGCGCATACTTCAAAAGCACCGGTCCGCTCTGGCGGTCGGCGACGAAGAAGCGCCGGGTTGGTGCGTTCGCCACCCGCATCTCCTCGGTCACCACGTAACGCTCGAGGAACGAGCGCTCCTGGCCGCCATATTTCTTCGGCCAGGTCATGCCGAGCCAGCCCTTGGCGCCGACGCGGCGGGAGAATTCCGGCGCGTCATTGTCCTCGCGGTCCGGCGCGTGGGGATCGAAGGTGCCGGCGGCGATTTCCTCGGCGAGGAAGGCGCGCACTTCCTTGCGGAGCTGTTCGCATTTTTCCGGCAGGCGGATCGGATCGAAACGAAGGGCTGCAGTCATGATGTCTCTGTCCCGGTCTCAGCGCGAAGCCACCAGCGGCCACAATTCGTCGGCGCCACGATTGGCGACCAGCTTGCCGAGCTCGACCGCCCAGTAGCTCTCCGAGCCGAAATCGTCGCGCCAGGCCAGCGCACGCAATGAATAGCGGTGCAGGATGTGCTCGATGGTAAAGCCGATCGCGCCGTGCACCTGGTGGGCGATGGTGCTGCCTTTCTCCGCCGCTTCCGAGCAGCGGATCTTTGCCGATGCCGCTTCGAGGAACACTGCGTCGTTGTCGAGCGACTTGGCGCTGACGACGGTGTCGGCCGCCGAGGTCGCGGCGGCCAGTGCCGCGGCGGACTCGCCGGCGAGACGGGCGAGGTTGTGCTGCACCGCCTGGAATTTGGAGATCTTCTTCTCGAAGGCGACGCGCTCGTTGGAATAGCGCACCGAAATGTCGAGCATCGATTCCAGTGCGCCGGCGATCTGCAGGCTGCGCACCACGCCGCCCATCAGCATCAGCGTGGTCTGGTCAAAGCCCTTGGGTGCCGCCTTGGTCGTGACCGGCTGCACCTTGTCGAGCGTGACGGTGTCGTTGTGATCGCCGCCAAGTCCGACGCCGGATTCGATCCGGCACTTCGCGGCATCGACCAGCGCGATCGAGGTGCCGCCATTGCCGCTTGCCAGCACGGCGAAATGTTTGGCGTCTTTCGCGAACGGCACACCGCGGGCGCGGCCGGATAGAGAGCCGTCGGCGTTAAGCGTGACGCGCTCCTTCGGGCTTGCCGGTAGCACGGTCATCTCGCCTTCCGGAGATGTGATCTTGCCTTGCGTCAGCAGCCAGCCGGCCAGCATTGTTTCAGCCAGCGGAACAGCGATCGCATGCCGACCGGCGACGTTGAGAACACTGAAACCCTCCGCGAGACTAGCGCCGGAACCGCCGAGATCATCGGGCACCCAGGAGAGCGGCAGGCCGGCTTCGGTCAGCGCCTGCCACAGCGGCGCCTTCCATGCGCCTTGCTTGTCGTGATTGATGGTTTGGGCATCCGCGAGATCGGCGAAAATCTTTTCCGCGGTCTCGGCGACGATGTTCTCACTGTCCGCCACAGCGTTCCTCGTGTTGATTGGCTTGGGTCCGGCCATCAGGCGGACCGTGTTTGCGATGTTGTCTTGCGCTCAATGATGGGGAAAAGCCATAGCCGTGACAAGCGTTGCCCGCAGGGCCACTTGCGGCGGCGGCATGCACTCAATCATGAATAAATTCCGCGACGCGGTTTTCGCAGATTTTCAGATCAGATGTCGCGCGATATGGTATGCCACCGCCGGAATTCAGCTGGCTCACAACAAGGAAAATGCAGATGTCCAGGGATGGTTTGTGCGCGATCGTGACGGGGTCGGCATCGGGACTCGGCGCTGCCACCGCGCAAATCCTCGCCACCGAGGGCGCGCGCCTCATCATCAACTATTCCAACAGCAAGGCGGAAGCCGAAGCGACTGCGGAAGCCTGCCGCAAGCAGGGTGCGGAGGTGCTGGTGGTGCAGGGCGACGTCTCGCGCGATGAGGACTGCAAGAAGATCGCGGCTGCCGCGCAGGGCTGGGGCCGCCTCGACGTGCTCGTCAACAATGCCGGCACCACCAAGCACGTGCCGCATCACGATCTCGACGGCCTGACCGCGGAAGACTTCCAGCGCATCTATGCCGTCAACACCATCGGCCCGTTCCAGATGGTCCGTGCCGCACGCGCGCTGCTCGAAGCCGGCGCGAAGGCATCGGGCCGTCCGTCGGCAGTGGTGAACGTCTCCTCCGTCGCCGGCATTTCCGGCGGCGGTTCGTCGGTCGCCTATGCCGCGAGCAAGGGCGCGCTCAACACCATGACGCAGTCGCTGGCGCGCGCGCTGGCGCCGTTGATCCGCGTCAACACCGTGTGTCCGGGCTATATCGATACGCCCTGGTTCACCAAGGGCCGCGGCGAGGCGGGCGCCAAGCAGGTGCGTGATGCCGTGGTCGCGCGCGTGCCGCTGAAGGTCGCTTCGACCGCCGACGATATCGCCAACCTGGTATGCTTCCTGGCGGGTCCGGCGTCGAGCAACATGACGGGCGAGTTCGTCCGCATGGACGCCGGCATGCATCTCATTCAGTGAGACGCTCGCGGTGAATGGCCGGGCTTGATCCGGCCATCGGCGTACGGGCCATCGCAGAAACGAAAATGCCCGGGCCGAGCCCGGGCATTTTGATTTTGAACGAGTGCCGCGGCTGCCTCTACCTGTTTCCCAGATCCGGGATCACACGTGCCGCGACCAGCCGATTCCAGATGAACAACACCACCAGCGCGCCGATCGTGGAGGTAATGAAGCCGGCACCTTGTTCAGGACCATAGTGGCCGATGGCCTGGCCGATGAAGGTCGCGAGAAACGCGCCGGCGATGCCGAGCACGGTGGTCAGAATGAAGCCGCTTGGATTATTGGGCCCTGGTGAAAGGAGCCGCGCGATGATCCCCGCGACAAAGCCGACGATGATGACCCAGATGATGCCGCCCATGACTGTCGTCCTCCTCAGATGGAATCAACGCTGCCGCTAAAGTCTGCCGCGCAGCTCGTCGCCGCTCGGCACCCGTCCGTCCGGCGTCAGATGATTGATCGCGTCGGGCAGGTACTGGCTCAAGCCCTGCAGCAGCTCGTCGCGCGACAAGCCGCTCTGCGACGCCAGCGAGTTGATCTGGTCGGCGCCGAGCGCGTTGGCGAGATCGCCGGGCGCGATCTGCTTGTTGGGACCATTGCTGACCCAGGAATTGGCCGCGTCGCCATGGCCCTTCTGCTGCAATTGATTGAGCAGATCGCCGAGGCCGCCGCTCAGCACAGTGCCGGCTGCGCCGCCGGCCAGAAGTCCGCCAAGGCCGCCCTTGAGCAGATCGCCGAGCCCGCCACCACCGGCGCCGCCAGGCAGGCTCGCTGTGACGTTGCCCGGGAGCGGCGGCGCCTGTGCCGGCTTCGGCTCAGGGGCGCTCGCGTCAGGCTGGCCGCCAGAGAAGTGCTTGACCGCCTTCCAGGCGAGCAAGGCCAGGATGGCCATCGTCATCGGCGACATTCCGCTGCTGCTCGAACTGTCGGATGGTGTGCTTGGCGCGCTTGGACCGCGAGGGCCGTTCTGCATGCCGTTGAGTACGTCGAGTAAACCCATGATCGTCTCCTGCCGCAACCGTGCCCCGAGCGGGAAACATAGCTTCGGCCCATGACGGATACAAGGCGGGCCACCCGGCCTGCGGGGCGTCGAAATAGGCAGGCAACCCAAGGTCTGCTATCGAGGCTTGATGAATGGACATTTAGCCAGATGAACGAGGGCCGGCCGATCGGTATCGCGGGCGCCGGAAGCATCGGCTGCTTCGTCGGCGGAATGCTGGCTGCGTCCGGCCGCCACGTCGCGCTGCTGGCGCGGCCGCGGCTGATCGGGGAAATCACCGCTCACGGTTTGCGGATCAGCGGCTTCGATAGCTCGGAGCGAACGGTATCCGTGGACCGGCTCATTCTGTCCGACGATCCGTCGACCTTGCGCGACGTTCAGACGGTGCTGGTGACGGTGAAGAGCGCCGATACCAGCGAGATGGCCGAATTGATCGCACGCCACGCACCTGCCGATGCCGTGGTGGTCAGCCTGCAGAATGGCGTCGGCAACGTGCCGCTGCTGCGCGATCATCTGCCCGGCCGCAAGGTGCTCGGCGGCATGGTGCCGTTCAACGTGGTTGCGCTCGGCGACGGCCGCTTCCATCGCTCGACCTCGGGCGACATCGTGATTGCGCAGGATGACGCGGACACCGCGGCGAGGCTCTCGGTGCCGGGCCTTGCGGTCAACAGCACCGGCAATATCGACGGCGTGCAGTGGGGCAAGCTGGTCGTCAATCTCAACAATGCGCTCAATGCGCTGTCCAACATTCCGCTGCGGCAGCAACTCGCGCAGCGCGGCTGGCGACAATTGCTCGCCGACCAGATGGCCGAGGGCCTGGCCGCGGTTCGCGCTGAGGGGATTGCACCGGTCTCGCCGACGCCGCTTCCTTCAAGCTGGATGCCGCATTTGCTGCGGCTTCCGGATGTGCTGTTCGACATGCTGCTTGGCCGCACCATGAAGATCGATCCGGAGGCGCGCTCCTCGATGTGGGAAGATCTGCAGCGCGGCCGCCGTACCGAGATCGACTATCTGCAGGGCGTGATTACCGCGATCGGGGATCGCCGCGGCCTCGAGGTTCCGCTGTCGCGCCGCATCATCGCGCTGATCCGGAAGGCGGAGGCCGACGGTAAAGGCTCGCCAGGGCTGACGCCGGAGCAGATTCGTGCGGCGTTGCCATGAGCGCCGATGATCGTCCGCCAGATCGATCGGACAACCGGGAGACGACATCATGAAACGATTCTGCATCATGCTGCTCACGCTCGTTGCGCTTGGCACCGGCCCGGTCCGCGCGGCCCCGCCGACCGTGGTGCCCTCGCCGGGCTATGATGCGCGCTTGCAGGAGCAGCGCGCCGCCGCTGCGGCATCGAGCCGGTCGGCTTCGCCTGCCCACAAACCTGTCCCGCCCAAACACCACAGGCGCGGTCGCGCGCGCTGATCCATGAGAGAGAATATCTGAGATGAAGCCGCTCGTTCTCGCGCTCACCCTTCTGCTTGGCTCGATTGCGACCGCAAGCGCCGCCGACTATGCCGGTTCGATCAGTGCCTACCGGCGCGCCAACCGCATGCCGGCGGTGAAGCTCGACGCGAAGCTGAATGCGATGGCGCTGAAGCAGGCGCAGGCGATGTCGGCGACCGGATCGGTCAGCCATTCGGCGGGCGGCAGCTTCTTCACGCGCATCGCGCCGCTCAAGAAACGGCGCGCGGCCGAAAATATCGGCGCAGGGTTCATCGCCTTCGCCGAGATGCTGAAGCAGTGGGAGAATTCGCGGGGCCATCGCGAGAACCTGTTGATGCCGGGCGCGAAGCGCGTGGGTGTGGCCTTCGTCGATAATCCGAAGTCGCCGTACCGCAGGTTCTGGGCGATGGTGATTACTGATTGATGTTGCGTTAGTTGCGCTTCGCGAGCGCAGTCGGCGGCGGTGAGGCCGGCGTGAACAGCTTCTTCAAGCCGTCCAATCCCTCGGAAAGCCGCGGCCATTCGCAGGAGAACGTGCCCTTCGCACAGCTCCCCTGCGGCCGCACCTTCGGAGGAAGGGCAGCAACCCGCGGCTTGGCCGGCCGTGCGACCGGGACGGGGACTTTCGCCGGCTCGCCGTGCACCGGCTCACTGTGCAATGACGCCTGCTGGATTTGCGGCGGCCGTTCCTGCGGCTTTTCCTGGCGCTCGAGCTGCTTGGCATTGAACGCTGCGACAATGCTCGAGCGGCGCTGCTGCTCGAGGTAGCCGGTATATTCCTGATCGATCTTCTTCTGCTCGTCCGGTGTCGGATTGGGACCCGCGATGTCGAAGCTGCGGTCCTGCATGAAGTCGTAATAGGTGTAGCCGCCCCCGGGCTTGCGGCGTCCGGCGAACTTGGCGTTGCAATCGGCGAGTTGTGCGGTCCTGTCTTCCTTGGTCTTCGCCTTCTCGGCGAGGTCGGCACAATCCTCAAAGTCCTTCGGCCCGCTGCGCCACCATTGCGCATGCGCACTCATTGGCGCGAGCCCGCAAGCCGCGACGAAAACGGCAACAGCCAACGTCGATGATCGTGACGGCATCACGGACATTGCAATCAAACCCGAACGACACAGAGTGAGCAGATTGTCGCCATTTTAGTGACGCTTGTCACCCCGGAACCCGACGATTTCCCTGACCTGTGGACCGGCGATCCAGCCGCTGCGTCTGATGGAACACAACCACGCGCGGCATTGGAATATTTGAAGAATTCTCATCTGAGACGAGCGAAGATCAGAACAATTCGTCTCGAATCGTTCACTTCACCTTGTGCAGCAATGCGACGAGTTCCGCCTGCCGATGCGTGCCGGTCTTCTGGAAGATCGTCTTGAGCTGATTGCGCGCGGTGGCGAGGGCAATGCCTGCCTCCTGCGCGGCGGCTTCAACCGAATCGCCGCGCGCAAGCCGCGTAGCAAGGCGCGCCTGCGCCGGCGTCAGCTCGAAAGTCGCCGCCAGCAGTGCCTGATCGAACGCGGCGCTGCCTTCGAGATCGCGGATCAACAGGATCGCGCGCGCTCCCAGGAACGGCGAGCGCGCGGCGGGGGGCACCGGTTGCATCTGGATCACGATCGGCCGCTTGTCGATCCTGCGCACCACGACCGGCGACGACGGTAGTGGGTGCAAGTCCGAGCTGTGGGCCAGCTGATCGATCAACCTGGTGAGATCGGCATTGGCCTGCCGGTCGAGCAAGGTGAGGCGGTTGTTGCGGATCGTCAGGTCGTGGCCGAGGCAGGCTTCCGCCTGGCCGTTCATGCCGATGACGGCGCCGAAGCGGCCGACGGCAATCGCCGCGATCTCGATCAGGTCGAGCGCGCTGGTGATGCCCGATAGCGCGGAGCGGCCGACGGCGGCGGACAGCGTCGCGGCTTCGGTGAGCCGCGCCGACACCCTTGACAGCGCCTTGACCTCATCGGCGTCGAACATGCCTTCCTTGGGCGTGCGCTGGATAGTCAATGCCCACAATGCCGGGCCGGAGTGGAAGCCGATCGCGGCGAACCATTTCAATCCGAATTCGCCGAGCGTGGCGTAGAGCGGATCGCGCAACATTTCGGCTTCGGACTGGAACAGATCACCATCGGTGATGACATCGACGCCGGCGTGCATCAGCGGCACGCCGCGTGCCGCGCGGATGTCGGTGAGGTGAAGATTGGACGGGAAATAGGTCTTGGTGAAATAGTCGGAGATCGATTCCGTGCGCGGAATGTCTTCGGTCCGGATATCGCTCTGAAGCATCGCGGCCCCGGTCGCGCCGACCGCAGCGCAGACCTCGTCCATGAAGGACGGCCAGGTCGCCGGATTGAGAACCACGTCGCCGAGGCGCGCGGTCACATCGTCAAGCCTGTGCAGGTCGACCAAAGGCTCAGCTCCGCCCGGATTTTGATTGTTTCACAGGACGAAACAGGCTCGACCTGCTTCCGCCCGGTACCATGCATAAGGAAGCCCCGGCCGCCCGACATGCAAGCGAAATCGACCTCGTGGCCGAGGCCGGGCCCGGAAACCCCGTCGAAACATGATCGAAAATCGGCGGATCCGGCCGGCCCGCCCAATCCGGCCGCTACGGTGAACGCAAATCCTGGCGGCGATCGGCCTCGATCAGTGCGACGCGGCAGAAGCTGGCGGCGATCGCGACGACGTCCTCGACCGGTTGCGGATAGTGCTTCGACACCCAGCGCAACGCGATCGAGATGACGGCGCCGACCATGCCGATCGAAAGCAGCGTGGCTGTCGCGCCCTTGTCGCTGCGTTTCGGATCGGGTGCCGGCGGCACCAGGATGTCGCTGAAGACGCGCAGAGCGTCGAGCTTGACGGCATCGACCGCCGGACTGATGCCGGAGATTTCCAGCAGAAAGACCCGCGCGGGTTTCGGGTGCTCCTTCAAGCGCGTGAAATACAGTGTCAGCGCGGCGCGCAACCTTGCTTCGGCATCGTCGCCGCCGGCTGCGGCGGCAGCCGTCATCTCCTCATGCAGGTGGCCGACGACATGGTTGTAGGCCGCGATCAGCAGCGCCTCGCTGTTGGCAAAGGATTCGTAGAAATAGCGCTCGGTCAGCTCGGCCGCTTCGCAGATCGCCTTTACGGTCGCGCCGCGATAGCCGACCTCGCCATAGACCTCGATCGCCGCGTCGATCAGCTTGAGCCGCCGCTCGGCGCGGCGTTCCTCGGCGTCCATACCGCCATAGAGACGGGCTTTCCGGCTGCTTGCCATGAAAATGTATTGACATGAGGCATTGTCAGATGTCAAGTTATCTGACAATACGGATTGTCAATACTGCCACGGGAGGATCGGGGCATGTCCGCTCATTTCGACGTGTTGATCGTGGGCGCGGGCCTGTCGGGCATCGGCGCCGGCTACCATTTGCAGACCAACTGCCCGGACCGCAGCTACGCCATTCTCGAAGGCCGCGATTGCATCGGCGGCACCTGGGACCTGTTCCGCTATCCCGGCATCCGCTCCGACTCCGACATGTACACGCTCGGCTATTCGTTCCGGCCGTGGACCGAACCGAAGGCGATCGCCGACGGTCCCTCGATCCTGAATTATGTGCGCGAGACCGCCCGCATGTACGGCATCGACAAGAAGATCCGCTTCAACCACCGCGTCGTGCGCGCCGACTGGTCATCGGCCGACTCACAATGGGCGGTCGAAGTCGAGCGCGGGCCGGAGAAGACGATCGAGCGTCTCACCTGCAACTTCCTGTTCATGTGCAGCGGCTACTACAAATATGAGCACGGCTATACGCCGGATTTCCCCGGCATCGCCGATTTCGCCGGCCGCGTCGTGCATCCGCAGAAGTGGACCGACGACATCGACTACGCCGGCAAGAAGGTGGTGGTGATCGGCAGCGGCGCAACCGCGGTGACGCTGGTGCCGGAAATGGCCAAGACCGCCGCCCATGTCACGATGCTGCAACGTTCGCCGACCTATGTCGTGGCGCGGCCCGATGAGGACAAGGTCGCCAACTGGCTTCGCGCGCGGCTGTCCGCCAAGCTCGCCTACGGCATCACGCGCTGGAAGAACGTGCTGTTCGGCATGTATTTCTACCGGCTCTGCAAGCGCGATCCGGAGCGCGTGAAGAAGCTGATCCTCGGCGGCGTGCGCCATGCACTCGGTCCCGACTACGACGTCGCCACCCATTTCACGCCGAGCTACAATCCGTGGGACCAGCGGCTCTGCCTGGTGCCGAACGGTGATCTCTTTCGATCGCTGCGCAGCGGCGGATCGTCTGTGGTGACCGACCAGATCGAGACCTTCACGCCCGGCGGCATCAAGCTCAGGAGCGGCAATGTGCTCGACGCCGACGTCGTGGTGACCGCGACCGGCCTCGATCTGCAGGTGCTCGGCGGGCTCGAGATCAATGTTGACGGTGCCGGCGTCGATCTGTCGAAGACCATGAACTACAAGGGGCTGATGTACTCGGGCGTGCCGAACCTCGCCGCCGCCTTCGGCTACACCAACGCATCCTGGACGCTGAAATGCGACCTGACCTGCGAATATGTCTGCCGCGTGCTCAATCACATGAAGGCGAATGGCTACGCGCAGGTCACGCCGCGGCGGAACGATCCGACCGTCACCGAACTGCCCTGGGTGGATTTCTCCTCAGGCTATATCCAGCGCGCCGCCGCCAGGTTCCCCAAGCAGGGCTCGCGCCGGCCGTGGCGCCTTTACCAGAACTATGCACTCGACATCATGACGCTGCGCTTCGGCTCGCTGAAGGATGAGGCCATCGAGTTTCTGCCGGCGCGTCGGGCCAGCGCGGCCGATGCTGCCTCGAGCCCGGCCCGGCAGGTGGCGTAACACGCGAAGCGCCGAACCTTGCGCACCTTCGCGCGCGACCGGCATGGCGCGGGCTGGCGATCACCCGGCTCCTCTGCTATGGGAAGGCCAAGCCTGCGTCTTCGCTGCGGGCGATGCGGTCCCGTAGCTCAGCCGGATAGAGCGACGGTTTCCTAAACCGTAGGTCGGAAGTTCGAGTCTTCCCGGGATCGCCATTTTCGCCTGACCCGCTCCGCAGATCAGCATCCTGTCTGTTCGGAGCTTCCTTGCGCCAATCGATGGTTGATTCCGAGATTCCGGACCATGGCCGGCGGAGTTGCGGCCGGCGCAGCACTGCAATGTCGCAAGCGTGTGCCGCCCGGATGCGACTTTCGCTGGAGCTCTGTCGGCGGCAGTGATAACGGCTGAGAGGATCATCTCACGACGGGCCGCATGCCGAAACCTCCGCCTCCTTCCGCCAATCGCGGGCCCAGCCCATCCCCGCTTCTGCAACGCGCCGTGGTCGCATTGCAGATGGGACAGGTCGTCGAGGCCGAGCGGCTGGCGGCGGAAGTCTTGAAGGCAAACCGGACCGATGTCGGCGCGGCCTCGATCCTGGCGCGGGCACTGATGATCCAGAACCGCAACGAGGAGGCGATCGCGCCGCTCGAGCGAGCCGTGCGCCGCGTCGAGGATCCCGGCCTCGAGACCCTGCTCGGCGCGGCATTCGGCGGCGCCGGTCGCGGCAGCGACGCGATCGATTTGCTGCGGCGAACCACCGCGCGGCGGCCACCGTACCTGCCTGCATTTCAGGCGCTGGCAGGGCAATTGCACTCGGCCGGCCGCATCGACGAGGCGGTTGCCGTCATTGAGAGCGCGCTCGTTCTCGCGCCCGGGAGCCTTGAGTTTCAGCTCCTGCTCGCGCAGCTCCTGCCCCAACGCAATGAGCGCGGCCGAGCGCGCGAGATTCTGGAGAAGCTGCGCACTGCGGCGCCGGGACATCCGGATGTACTGGCCGCGCTCGCGCGCGTGCTGCTGCTCGATGGCGAATACGCGGCTGCGGCGGATCTCTACCGTCACGTGGTGGCGCAGCGCCCCGACGACCCCCTGATGCGTCTGAGCTTCTCCGCCAGTCTTCTGGAAATGGGCGACCGCGCTGCCGGCGAAGCCAATTTGCGTCTGGCGTTGCGCGGCCGGCCGCAAATGATCGGCCGCACGACGGCCGCGCTGATCATGTCATCGCATGGCCGCTTCTTCTTCCGTCGCAGCGCGTTCGCAGAATTTCTGAGCTAGGCGATCCAGCCCTGGTGGAGCCGGCCGGCGGTCTGTTCTATCACCTGCGCCCGGTCTACGTCCGAAACTGCCGGCGATAGAGCCCAGGTTCGCGGGCCATCCTGTTGGACAGTTCCTGTGCGCGCGATGTTTCATCCGGCGTCATCGCCGCGGTCTGCGCGATCCAGTTTTCGCGCTTCACCGGGAAGCATTGCGCAACCGGCGTGCCCTTGGGCAATACGCCGTTGAACTTGGTGTCGTGCCAGCGTGCCGGGAAATGAACCCAGCTGTCGTGAAACAGATCGCAATCGACGAGGCCGGTCAGCGTGGTGAACGGCAGGTCGAACCGATTGACGGGATGCGTGAAGAACAGCGAGTAGCCCGCCGGCGCCTCGATGGTCCACAGATTGACAAACTTGATGACGAAGCGGTCGGGCTCGAACAGTGGCGAGCCGGCTACTTGGCTTTCGTCGTGGAATCCGACCGGCGAGCGCGGGAATTCGAGCGCGCCCCCGGCCGGAAGGTCGTTGTCCCACGTGATCGCGCCATTCTCGACCTTGATATCGCAGACCAGCGGCAACAGGAAACCCGATGTCATCGCATCGACGAATGGCGGGCAGCGCTTGACGGTATCCTCCTCGCGATTGCTCATTGCATTGAAGGCCTGCGTCGGCATCGCCTTGAGCCATCCGGGAAGACCCAATGACGCAGGCATCGGCGGCGGAATCTTGCCCTCGAGCTCCGGCGGGCAGCGGAATTTGATGGTCATCGCTTCGTTGTTGTTGGACACGGCTTTGGCCCTTGGTTCGTTCAGTGTCGGCAGCGCCCTTGCGCCATTCGATGCTGATCTAGCACGCGATGACGGGGCGGAGAAAGCAGCCGCACCTGTTGCAGGGCGAACCGCGATATGGAGCTATAAGTTGTTGTTATCATGATGGATAAGGCAGCGTCCTCGATTCCCGGTTCGGCGCACGCCAACGCCGCTTTTCCGCGTTTTTCGGTTCGCCGGCGTGCAAGACTCTGCCGACAGGCATTGGCTTTCGATGCATGTCCGGCGCATCATGGCTGCCGTCGCTGACGACAGGATTTGCAGCAGATAACGGAGGGACCCGATGGCCGAATCGAAGGTTGAGACCGCCAACACTGCAGGCGCCGCGCCACCCTCCGGCGACAGCGGTGGCGTGAGCGAGCTCGCGATCGCGACCGTCCGCACCGTGCCGATCGGACAGGCGCAGTCGCGCACCGAGCACGATCTGCTTGGCGAGGACGACGTGCCGGCCGACGCGCTGTGGGGCATCCACACCAAGCGCGCGGTGGTGAACTTTCCGATCACCGGCGTGCCGGTCGGCCACTTCCCGGAATTCGTCCGCGCGCTGGCGCTGGTCAAGCAGGCCGCCGCGCGCGCCAACAAACGGCTCGGCTATCTCGCGCCCGAGAAGGCGGATGCGATCGAGGCGGCCTGCACCCTGATCGCAACCGACAAGGTCTATGCCGAATCCTTTGTCGTCGACGCGATCCAGGGCGGCGCCGGCACCTCGACCAACATGAACGCCAACGAGGTGATCGCCAACGTCGCGCTGCGGCTGATGGGCCGCAAGCCCGGCGACTATCACGCGCTGCATCCGAACGACGACGTCAACATGGCGCAGTCGACCAACGACGCCTATCCGACCGCGCTGCGGCTCGCGGTGATCTTCGCCACCCAGCCGCTGACGCGTGCGCTGGGTGATCTCGCCTACGCCTTCAAGGGCAAGGCGGTGGAGTTCGCCGACGTGTTGAAGATGGGGCGCACCCAGCTTCAGGATGCGGTGCCGATGACGCTCGGCCAGGAGTTCGATGCCTTCCATGTGACTGTAAAGGAGGATGTCGCGCGGCTGAACGAGATTTCCAGCCTGTTCCGCGAGATCAATCTCGGCGCCACCGCGATCGGCACCGGCATCAATGCCGACCCGCGCTATGCCGCGCTCGCGGTCGAGGAATTGTCACGGCTGTCCGGGCAGCCGATGGTGCTCGCTTCGAACCTGATCGAGGCGACGTCCGATCTCGGCGCCTTCGTGCTGTTCTCCGGCGTGCTCAAGCGCGTCGCGGTCAAGCTGTCGAAGATCTGCAACGACCTGCGGCTGTTGTCGTCCGGGCCGCGCACCGGCATCGGCGAAATCCGCCTGCCTGCGGTGCAGGCCGGCTCCTCGATCATGCCCGGCAAGGTCAATCCCGTGATCCCCGAGGTGGTCAACCAGGTGGCTTTCCTGGTGATCGGGCACGACCTCACGGTGACGATGTGCGCCGAAGGCGGCCAGCTGCAGCTCAACGCGTTCGAGCCCACCATAGGCTACTGCGTCCTGAGCTCGCTCCGCATGCTGACGGCGGCGGTCGATACGCTGACCAAGCGCTGCGTCGACGGCATCGAGGCCGACCGCGAGCGCTGCCGCAGCCTGGTGCAGGGCTCGATCGGCCTGATCACGGCGTTGGCGCCGGCGCTCGGCTACGAAGCCTCATCGCGCGTGGCGCGTCGCGCGTTGCAGGAGAACCGCTCGGTCGCCGACATCGTGCTGGAGGAAAAGCTGCTGACCGAGGCCGAGCTCAACCAGCTCCTCGAGCTTGAAGCCATGACCCGCCCGGCGCGCCGGCAGCCCGCGCCGAAGAGTTGAGGAGACGGCCATCCGAGCGGGTAGACCGATAACTCGCCGACTGTGTCGGACGTAGAACATGCGACGCGTCCGCCCCGCGAACTCGGTTCGCCTCTTCCGCTTGCGAGGGAGGCCGCAGCACAACGATAGATGTGATGTGGGGGCTCGCTCCTCACCGGTAATGCCGCCGCGGAGACACCCCCACCCCAACCCTCCCCGCAAGCGGGAGAGGGAGTGCAGCTCGGTCGTGGACTACAGCGTCTTGATGAACTCGATCAAAGCGCGGCGCTCGTCTTCCTTCAGCTCCGGCCCGATCACGCCGGCGCGCTTCTCGTTCGCGAATTCGTGGCCGGAATTGCTGTTGCCGCGCTTGGTGGTGTCGAGCACGAAGGCGTTCTTGATATTGTCCTTCCAGACATAGCCGAGATCCTTGGGATCATACTCCCGGCTGCCGAGATGGAAGGTCGAGGGACGGTCCTTCACCGGCGACAGCAGCGCGTAGATGGTCGGGACCGAGCCGTTGTGCAGGTAGGGCGGGGTCGCCCAGATGCCGTTGAGCGGCCGGACCTTGTAGGCGAGCGGCGCCTGGATCTCGTTTGGCCGGTAGCCGTTGATGCGCCTGCGATCCTCGGTCGGGGTCTTGTTCTGGTCGTACCAGTAGTCGACGGCCTTCTCGACGAGGTCGCCGAGCGCCGGCCCGAAACGGCCGTCCTTGATCTTTAGATTGGCCGGCGTCTCGACCGTGCGGCTCGCGAGACCTTCGGCCTGCGCGCTGTCGGTGCCGATTTGGCTGATCGGAATCATCTCGACGTCGAGCAGCGGCTGGCCGGCGTCGTTCTTGATCCAGCGCTTCTTGTCCTTGAACAGCGCAAAGGCTTCGCTCGCGGGCAGCGCCTTGCTGTCGATCGCCGGGCCGTGGCAGCCTTGGCAGTGCGTCTTGTAGAGCTCGCCGCCCTTCTTCGCGAGATCCATGTTGATCTGCGGCAGGATGTTCTCCGGCCATTTCGGCGATGCCAGGCCGCCAAAGCCCTTGTCCTCGCTCGGCGGCTCGCCGGCGATCATCCGTTCCATCTCGTGCAGCATGTCGATCCGCGCGCTCGATTTGAACAAGCCCTTGGATTCATCGAGCAGGTTAAGCTCGGCGCTGACGCCGAGCGCCTCGCCGGCATTGCGCACCATCGGCTGCATGATCGAGCCGTCATATTGCACCCAGCTGAACCACGGCGCGTTCCATATCCGCGGGAAATGCACCGGCGCCGAATGCGAGGCGTAGTTGTTCGGATTGTTCAGATCGATCGAGAACACCTGGTTGCCGATCCGGTTGAGCGCATCGAGCCGTGCATAGCCTTCCTCGACGCTGTTGGCGGCGACCTTGGTCTCCAGTGCGTTGATATTGGCGTATTGCTTCAGCACGAGATCGAGCTGGCCGCGCAGCGCAATGCGCTCGCCGAGGCTGCCCTCCTTGCCGAGGATCTCGTCGGCAAAGCGCGAGAAGCGGCCCGGCCAGAACCGGGTCAGCAGCAGCGAGACGCCGACGCTCTTCTGGAATTCGAACAGGTTGGTGTTGGCCGGTCCGCCATCGATCACGATCTCGGTGCCGCGATAGCTGAAGCTTCCGGTGTGGCAGGCGGCGCAGGTCAGCCCGACCCCGGTCATGTCGGCCTTGCTGTGCGGGTTGCGCCACGGCGCGCCTTTGGCATCCGCCATCGGGGCGCCCTGCGCGAAGCCGATCGGCAGCGCATCGGGCTTGCCCGGAATCACGGTGTCGCGAATAAAACCGAAGCGGCCGAGATAACTGGTCTCGCTGAGCCGCGGTGCGGCCGTGAACAGCGGCCAGACCGTCGGCTGCTCCAGCGCCATGAACCATTCAAGGGGAATGCCGAAGGTCCTGGTCCCCTGGTCGGCGTGATAGAACCAGCGCAGCCGTTCGGCGCTGACACTCTGATCCAGCCATACGGTCTTTGCCGGCGGCTGGTAGTCGACGGCCTTGACGCGGAAGCCGCTCACCACCGTTTCGATATCGTCCTTGAAGTAGATGACGCCGGCGACAATCAACAGCCCGATGAGAAAGATCGTCTTGCGACGCATGCCCCGTCCCCCGATACGCGGTATCCGCGCGTCATATTGATGAGATGTTAAAAATCGCCGAAACAGGTTCGCGTTAAGCGTGTGTAGTGCTGTGCACCATCCTACAGTAGCGACGCTGGGTCCACCAATGGAAATGTTGATTGACTGTGAGCCAGTTCACTTGCGTGGCGGCATTTGCGCGCATCAAGGCCTGCGGCTAAATATAGCGGCGCAACAATTCTTCGAGATATCACCTTGAACGCGTCAGTTGCACAACCGCTCACGATCACCGTCTCGGACGATAGCACGGTGTCCGCGCTGCTGCTCCGACCGGCGCAGGCGCGTGCGGCCTATGTGTTTGCCCATGGCGCCGGCGCCGGCATGACGCATCCGTCGATGGCCATGATCTGCGAAGGATTGGCGGAGCGCGGCATCGCGACGCTGCGCTATCAGTTTCCCTACATGGAGAAGGGCAGCAAGCGGCCCGATCCGCCCACCGTCGCGCAGGCGACGGTGCGTGCCGCGGTGGCGGAAGCCGCGCGTCATTGCAGCGAACTGCCGCTGTTCGCCGGCGGCAAATCGTTCGGCGGACGCATGACCTCGCAGGCGCAGGCGAAAGCGCCGCTCGCCGGCGTGCGTGGGCTGGTGTTCCTCGGCTTCCCGCTCCACCCCGCCGGCAAGCGGTCGAGCGAGCGGGCCAAACATCTCGCCGAGGTCAACGTCCCGATGCTGTTTCTGCAGGGCACGCGCGACGCGCTGGCGGAACTCGACTTGCTCGAGCCCGTGGTGAAGGGGTTGGGTCGCCGTGCGACGTTGCATCTGGTGCAGGAGGCAGATCACTCCTTCCATGTCCTCAAGCGCTCCGGCCGCAATGACCGCGAGGTGATGGCCGAGCTGCTCGATGCCTTCGCGGCCTGGGTCGCGAAGCATTGGTAGCCGGCAGGGCGTTCCGCCTGTGACACAGTCCCGGATTGCACTTCGCTCCATTCGGCTATTAATCTCCTCCGATGACCAAGATATTGATCGTCAATCCCAACACCACCGCGTCGATGACCGCGATCATCGCGACCGCCGCGCGGGCGGTTGCGTCGCCGGGCACCGAGATCGTCGCCGTCACGTCGTCGATGGGGCCGGCCTCTATCGAGGGCTTCTATGACGAGGCGTTCGCCGTTCCCGGGCTGATCGAAGCGCTCCTGAAGACGCCCAATGCCGATGCCGGCATCATCGCCTGTTTCGACGACACCGGGCTCGACGCTGCGCGATCGGCGGCGCGCTATCCGGTGGTCGGTATCTGCGAGGCGGCGCTGGTCACGGCCGGGCAGGTCGCAAAGCGCATCGGTGTTGTCACCACGCTGCCGCGCTCGATCGTGCCGCTGGAGGAACTGGTCCGCCGCTATGGCTTTTCCGATCGCGCCATGGTTACCGCCTGCGACGTCGCGGTGCTCGATCTCGAGAAGCCGGGCTCGGGCGCCAAGCCCAAGCTGCAAGCGGAGATCGCGCGGGCGCTGGAGAAGGGTGCCGATGCCATCGTACTCGGCTGCGCCGGCATGGCGGATCTCGCACAGGAGCTGTCGGCGCAATTCGGCGTGCCTGTCATCGACGGCGTGGCGGCGGCGGTGAAGCAGGCGGAAGCACTCGCCGGCTTGAAGCTCACGACGTCACGCCGCGGCGCTTACGCTTCACCTGCTGCCAAGGCCTATTCCGGGCCGCTGGAGAAGTTTGCGCCGCCGTCAGCCTGACGCTGCGCCACCGTAGATCCTGTCGCGTAGGCGGCGCATGCCGGACAGCCAGCGCTCGCGATTGGTGGCCTTGCGCTGCAAGTATTCCTGCACCTGCGGATGCGAGAGAATCAGGAAGCGTTCTTCATCCATCGCCTCGATGACCATCCGTGCGACTTCACCCGGCTGCAGCACGCCGTCGACACGCGCCGCGCTCGGGCCCGGCGTCGTCATCCCCGTCTGCACCGATTGCGGACAGAGCACGGAGACGCGGATGCCGCGATCGCCGTACTGGATGGCGAGATGTTCGGCGAGCGCGACCGCGGCATTCTTGGTGACGCCGTAAGGCATCGAATTCAGCGAGGCCAAGAGCCCTGCCGCAGACGCGGTGTTGAGCAGATAGCCGGAGCCGCGCGCGAGCATGCCCGGCACAAGGGCGCGCGCCGCGAACACGTGGCTCATCACATGCACGCGCCAGCTGACGTCCCAGTCGGCATCGGATGCCGTTTCCTGTCCCTTGCGCGACAGCCCGGCATTGGAGAAGAACACGTCGACCGGGCCGTATTTGTCCTCGGCCGCGGCGATCAGCGCCTTGATGTCCTCCTCGAGCCCGACATCGGCGGTGACCGCGAGCCCGTCGATATCGCCGGCGACGCTGGCGAGCCGGTCGCGCGAGGTCTTGAGGTCGGCGACCACGACGCCGCGCGCGCCGCCCTCCGCATAGGCCCGCGCTACCGCTTC
Source organism: Bradyrhizobium sp. I1.14.4 (assembly GCF_050435825.1). NCBI lineage: Bacteria > Pseudomonadati > Pseudomonadota > Alphaproteobacteria > Hyphomicrobiales > Nitrobacteraceae > Bradyrhizobium > Bradyrhizobium sp. I1.14.4. The sequence goes on from NZ_JBNDLA010000004.1 coordinate 82,523, forward strand.
GCCGATTCCGCTCGCGCCGCCGGTGACGACGCAGATCTTGTCCCTTACATGCATGGTTCGATGTCCCTGCTTGTTGTTCTCGTCCCCGGATTGTCAGCCCTGATACAGCCCCTTGTCACGCGCCTTCTGGATCGCGAGCGCGGCCATCAGGTCGAGCATCGGGGTCGGAATATCAGCAGCGCGGGCAAACGCGGCCGGGGCGCGTACCAGCACATCGATCTCCATGGCGCGGCCGAGCTCGTAATCCTGCAGGATCGACGGCTTGTGGTCCGGCGCCGGCCCGCTGCGGGTGACGCGCTTGACGTCGGGGATATAGCGGGTCGCCACGGCATTGGCCTCGTCGAGCAGGCGCGGGATCACGTCCTGCATGTCAGGATCGTCGCGGACGCCGCGTGCGGTCAGTCCGGTCAACAGGCAGAGCACCGACATCGACATGTTGGTCAATAGCTTCGACCAGATCGTCTCGCGGATCTGCTTGACTTCGGGCGATTCGATCGCGGCGTCATTGAACGCCGCGCGCAGCCGGGCGATGCGCGCGCTCCGGTGATCGTCGCATTCGCCGATCAAGAGGCGATTGCGATCCGGCGACAGATTTGCCACCACGCCCGGCGCTATCACCTCATTGGAGGAGAAGATCACGCCGCCGATGATCCGCTCTTTCGGGATGGTGCCGCGCAAGCGCCCGCCTGGATCGAGGAAGCCGAGATCGGGAATCTCGGGATGCTGCGGCGGCAGGCCGAGATCGTACCACCAGGGAATGCCGTTCTGCGCGAACACGATTGCGGTGTCGCGCTGAAGCAGCGGCGGCAGTGCGGTTGCGAGCGCGCCGATGCCGGTGGCCTTCAGCGTGCTGATGACGACGTCCTGCGGCCCCAGCTCGGCAGGATCGGCCGACGCCCTCACCTTGGCAGTGAGGCTGGCGTCGCCGACCTTCAGCGTCAGCCCGTTGGTCCTGACCGCGTCGAGATGCGCCCCGCGCATCACGCAGGACACATCGTGGCCGGCGCGTGCGAGCCGCACCGCGAAGTGGCTGCCGACGGCGCCTGCGCCGAAAATGCAAATACGCATCAGTGGAACAATTCCTTGCAACGTGCCGCGTCAGTTTCCACAAGCACAGGGCATCGTGCAACCCGTCATGCGCGTGGCGCGGTCGCGCGCGCTCGAAAGTGATGGATCAAGGCATCTCCTCTCGCCATAGTGCCGGACCACAGCAATGCCGAACGAGGGAGAGAAATCATGTCGGCCAGCCCAGTCCTGTGGAGCCTCGATGCGCGCGGGGTCGCGACCGTCACGCTGAATCGCCCCGAGGTCAACAATGCCTATGATGGCGCGCTGATTGCGGGCGTGCTGGCCGCGATCGACGATCTCTCGACCAAGCCGGTGCGCGTCGTCGTGTTGAACGGCAACGGCAAGCATTTTCAGGCCGGGGCCGACCTGAAGTGGATCAACGGCGTGCGGCCGAAATCATCAGAGGAGAACGAGGCGGCGTCGCGCGCCACCTTCGAGGCGGTGCAGCGCCTCAATACGCTGCCGGTCCCGACGGTGGCGCTGGTGCAGGGCGGCTGCTTCGGCGGCGGCACCGGCGTGATCTCGGCCTGCGATGTCGTGATCGCGGCCGACAACGCGCTGTTCTCGATCACCGAGGTGCGCTGGGGCCTGACTGCGGCGATCATCATCCCGCAGCTCTGCGACGCGATCGGTGTCCGCCAGGTGCGCCGCTACGCGCTGACTGGCGAACGTTTCAGCGCCGAGGATGCGCGCCGCATCGGTCTCGTCCATGAGGTGGTGCCGCTCGCCGATCTCGAGAGCGCCGGCGGCCGGGTCGTGGAGCAGTTGCTCGGCAATGCGCCGGATGCAATGGCCGAGACCAAGAAGCTTGCTATGGAGAGCTCGTTCGGCGGCATGGCCGTAGACGACGAGGCCTACAAGCGCCTCGTCCATCTGCACTCGGCCAAGCGGCAGACCGCCGAGGCGGCCGAAGGGCTCGCATCCTTTGCCGAGAAGCGCGCCGGCCGCTGGGGCAGCGGCACGGCGTAAGTCCTGCCGCTTCGCTCAGCAGCCGCGGCAGATGCCACGCATGCTGCGATAGACCTCCTCGTCGTCACGGCGCATCTGTTGCAGCTGGTCGAACGTCTTCGATTCGTTTGAGCGCGTTATCGGCGGCTCGGCCTTGCGCCGGGCCGCCAGCTCCTCCTCTTGCCGATGGTAGCAGGCCTCGCGATCCGCCTTGGCCTCGATGAAGCGGCAGGTCTCGATCGCCGCCGCGGGCGCAGCGACGATGATGAGACCAAGCGACACTGACATCAAGAGTTTCAAGCGATGATCCTTTCGCGTCCTTGTCTCAGGTCCGCTTGTGAGGGGCAAGGCCACCGTCGCTTCACAGCGGCTGCGACAGCGATTTTTTCAATGTCTTCAGCAGCGCCTGCACGGCGGCGGCGTCGATGCGGCGTTCGGGAACGGCGGCCTTCACCCACAGTTCCGGGATCGGAAACTCCGCGAGTATCGGCTGCAACGCGCCGTCGCGTAGCGCGTCCGCGACCAGATAATGCGAGAGCAGCGCGATGCCGTTGCCGGCGATTGCGCTTTGCGTCAGCACGCGGCCCTCGTTCGAAGAGAGAATCGGGCGCACCTGGACATTGATGCGGCCGCGCGGTCCCTCGAACGGCCATTCCGGCCCGGTCGGCAGGAAGCTGAGGCAGCGATGATCGACCAGGTCGCGCGGATGCTTCGGCGTGCCGTGCTTCTTCAGATACGCTGATGAGGCGCACATGAGGCGCGGCAGCCGGCACAGCGGCTCGTCAACGACACCGCCGAAGGAATGCGGGAACGCGCCGATCGCGATATCGAAACCTTCGGTCACCGGATCGACCGGGCGGTCGATCATCACGATCTCGAGCTTCACGCTCGGGTTTTGCTTCTGGAAAATCGTGAAGGCATCGGCGAGCCGCGCCACCGTCAGCGAGGTCGGCGCCTTGACGCGCAGGTGATCGGAGAGGTCGCGTTGCTTCTCTCCCATCCGCGACAGCAGATCGCCGACATCGGCAACGACGCCGCGGGCGCGATGCACATATTGCTGCCCTGCCTCGGTCAGCCGCAACTGGCGGGTCGAGCGGTGGAACAGCGCGGTGCCGATCCGCTCCTCGAGCTGGGTAACGCGCTTGGCGACGACCGATGTCGCGACGTTGAGCTTGCGCGCAGCCGCAGAGAAGCCGCCGGTGTCGGCGGTGGCGAGGAAGGCTTCGAGGTTGACCAGCGTATCCATTTGCGTTTCCCGGTCCTTTCTCGATTCGCGAAAGCTGATCGCATAATTTGGTGGATTGTACCGCGATCCGCATCAATTCATAGTTGGCCCAATCAAACTTTGTTCAGGGCGGAAATGATGCGAGCGAGCACGATCGAAGAGCCTGCGCGGCAGGTCCCGGTCTATGGCGATTACGACGTGGTGGTGCTCGGCGGCGGGCCGGCCGGCATCGCAGCAGCCGTCGGCGCCGCACGTGCCGGACGGCGGACGCTGCTGATCGAACGCTACGGATTTCTCGGCGGCATGGGCACCGCGGCGGGAGTGACGAACTTCTGCGGGCTGCATGCCAATGTGTTCGGCGAGATGCACCGCGTGGTGCAGGGCATCGCCTCCGACCTCTTGGCGCGGATCGACCGGCTTGGCGGGTTGAACACGCCGCATCTGATCCTCGGCAAGATCCTTGCGCAGGCCTACGACACCGCGGCATACAAGATCGCGGCGGACGATCTGCTGGCGCATCACAAGGTCGACATCCTGTTCCACGCGCTCGGCGCCGGCGTCGTCATGGACGGCGCACACATTCGCGCGCTGATGGTGGAAACCAAGGCCGGCAGGCGGGCCGTGCGGGCCGGCATCTTCATCGATTGCTCCGGTGACGGCGACCTCGCAGTGTGGGCCGGCGCGCCCTATGAGGTCGGCGACAATGCCGGCGGCATGCTCTATCCCTCGATGATGTTCCGCCTCAACGGCATCGATCCGGCGAGAGCCGGCGATGCCTGGCGCACCATCCCGGCGCTGATGGCCGAAGCCGAGGCCGCCGGCACGTACAAATTCCCGCGCAAGTCCGCGATCGTGCGGCCGCAGAAATCGCAGATCGAATGGCGGGTGAATTTCACCCAGGTGACGCGACGTGACGGCGGCGCCATCTCCGGCATCGATCCCGATGACATGACGCGCGGTGAGATCGAGGGCCGCCGTCAGGCGGTCGAGGCCTTTGCGTTCCTGCGCACGGTGCCCGGCTTCGAAAATTCCTACATCGTCGATCTGCCGCCGCAGCTCGGCATCCGCGAGACGCGGCGGGTGATCGGCGGCTATATGCTCTCAGGCGAGGACGTGCTGGGCTGCGCGTCGTTCCAGGATTCGATCGGCGTCAATGGGTGGCCCAAGGAATCCCACGTGCCGGGCGACGTGATCTTCGAGTTCCCGCCGATCCCGGAAAGCCGCGGCTATAATGAGTTGCCGTATCGCATGCTGGTGCCTGATGGCGTCGACAATTTGCTGGTCGCCGGCCGCTGCGCCTCGATGACCCATGAAGGGCAATCGGCGGCGCGCGTTTCGGGTGCCTGCTTTGTGATGGGCGAGGCAGCGGGAACCGCGGCGGCGCTGGCGCTGTCGGGTAATACGATTCCGCGCGACATTTCCGTCGAAAAGTTGCAACAACGGCTCGCAGAGCAGGGCGCGTTCATCGGCCGCGATCAGGCCGTGCCCGAAGGAGTCTAGAGTGTTTTCAAGCGAAGTGGATACCGGTTCGCGTGAAGAAAACGCGTCAGAACAAGAATCTAGAGCCCCGTTCCGATTTAATCGGAACGGAAAAAGGCTCTAGGCGGAGGATGGGAATGAAGGGTTGGGCGCGGCTCGCACTCACGGGTCTGCTGGTGTGGGCCGCGGGCGGCATCGTGCGGGCCGATGATGTCCTGAAGGCGAAGATCGGCGTCTTGCGGCTGTCGTCGTCAGCGCCGGTGTTCATCGCGCAGGACAAAGGCTATTTCCGCGACGCCGGCCTCGATGTCGAGCTCAAATTCTTCGATGCGGCGCAGCCGATCGCGGTTGCGACCGCATCGGGCGACGTCGATTTCGGCATCACCGCCGTCACCGCAGGGCTCTACAATCTTGCCGGCAAGGGCACGCTGAAGGTGATCGGCGGCATGAGCCGCGAGAAGGCCGGCTATCCGCTGATCGGCTATTTCGCCAGCAACAATGCCTATGCCGCCGGCCTCAAGACACCGAAGGATCTCGCGGGCAAGCGCGTGGCGGTGACCCAGGTCGGCTCCAGCTTCCATTATTCGCTCGGACTGCTCGCCGGCAAATACGGCTTCAAGCTGTCTGACGTGAAGGTCGTGCCGCTGCAGTCGCTGTCGAACGCGGCCGCGGCGCTGAAGGGCGAAACCGTCGACGCCGCACTGTTGCCGGTCTCGACCGCGCGGACCCTGATGGACTCCAAGGGTGCGAAATTCCTCGGCTGGGTCGGCGATGAGACGCCGTGGCAGTTGGGCGCCATCTTCGCTTCCCCGAAGACATTGGCCAACGCGCCGCTGGTGACCAGGCTGCTCACCGCGCTGACCCGTGCCGACCGCGAATATCACGACGTGATCCTCAGCGCGATCAAGGACGGCGTGGTGCCGATCAACGAATCCACAAAGCCGCTGCTCGAGATCATCGCCAAATACACCAACCTGCCGGTCGCGCAGGTGGTCGGCAACTGCGCCTATATCGATCCCGACGGCAAGCTCGACGTGAAGAACGTCGACAACCAGATCAAATGGCTGCAGGAGCAGGGCTTCGTCGACAAGGGTTTTGACGCCGGCGCGATCATCGCCAAGGATTATGTGAAGGCGGATTGATGTCGAACTATGCGCGCAATCTTATTCCCGTCATCCTGAGGAGCGCGCACTTGCGCGCGTCTCGAAGGATGCACGGCCGAGTTGCTGCATCGGGGCCGTCCATCCTTCGAGACACCGCTGCGCGGCTCCTCCAGCGACAAAGGCGAAGCCTTTGCGCGGGGATGACGGTTGAATATTGAGGCTCTAGATGGATCTGATCGCGGACCATATCAGCCATCGCTTCGGCGCACTCGACGTGCTCGACGATGTCTCCTTCACGGTCCGCGCCGGCGAGATCGTCGCGATCGTCGGCCCGTCCGGCTGCGGCAAGAGCACGCTGCTGTCGATCCTCGGCGGCCTGCTGCGGCCAGCTGCGGGCGCAGCCGAGTTGCGCGGCGCGCCGCCGGCCGGCAGCCTCAATCCGCTGACCTTCGTATTTCAGGACTTTGCCTTGCTGCCGTGGAATACGGTCGAGGAGAATGTCGCGTTTCCGTTGCTGCATACGGCCCTGAGCGCCGTCGAGCGCCGCGCGGTGATCGACGACGCGCTGCGCCGCACTGGGCTCTCGGATTTCCGCACGGCCTATCCGAAGCAGCTTTCCGGCGGCATGCGCCAGCGCGTCGGCATTGCGCGCGCGCTCGCGGTTCGGCCGGCGATCCTGTTGATGGACGAGCCGCTATCGGCACTGGATTCGCAGACCCGCGAGCTCCTGATGGAGGATTTCGTGAGCCTGCTCGCCGACGGCGCGATGGGCGCGGTCTATGTCACGCATAACCTCGAAGAGGCAGTGCGGCTTGCCGACCGCATCGTCGTCCTGTCGCGCCGTCCCGGCCGCATCCGGGAGATCGTGACCATCCCGATGACGCGCGCCGAGCGCGGCGCGGCCGATGCGCGCGGGCCACTGGCCGCGCTTCAAGGCGAGCTGTGGTCGCTGATCCGCAAGGAGGCGATCGATGCCGAGCGCGAGGTCCAGCATGCTTGACCGCGCGCCACTGGAGACGCCAGACCAATCGACGGAGGCGCCGCGGCCGGTCGCGTTTCGCGGCGCTGGCTTCATTCCTGGCGGCAGCCGCTCTGCCGGCTGGATCGCGCTCGCGCTCGTCATCGCGGTCTGGCAGCTCGCCGGCAGCGCAGGATTGGTCAATCCGCTGTTCCTGCCGGCGCCGTCGGCGATTGCGGTTGCGATCTATAAGCTCGCGATGTCGGGCGCGCTGTGGCAGCATCTGTCCTGGTCGATCATGCGGATCGGCACCGGCTGGATCGTCGGCACGGTCGCCGGCGTGATCACAGGCTTTGCGATCGGGCTGTCGACCATGGCGCGCGGCGTCGGCATCACCTTCATCTCGGCGCTATTCCCGATTCCGAAGATCGCGCTGCTGCCGCTCCTGATCCTGTGGCTCGGGATCGGTGAAGAGCCGAAGATCGCGACCATTGCACTCGGCGTCTTCTTCTCGACCGCGATCTCGGTCTATAGCGGCGTCGATGCGGTGCCGCGCAATCTGATCCGGATGGCGCAGAGCTTCAACGTGCCGTTCCATGCCATCGTCCGCCGCGTGATCTGGCCCGGCGCACTGCCCTCGATCCTTTCCGGTTTCCGCATCACTGCGTCGGTGGCGCTGTTGCTCGTCGTCAGCGCCGAGATGATCGGTGCGCAATACGGCATCGGCGCCTTCGTGCTGCAGGCCGGCAATCTGATGCAGACCGATCAACTGCTCGCCGGCGTCGTGATCCTGTCGCTGTTCGGACTTGCGGTCGGGAAGCTGATCAACCTGCTCGAAACGCGGCTGCTGCACTGGCGGTGAAGCGCACTGCCGGCCGCAACACACGGTGTCGTCCCGGCGAAGGCCGGGATCCATAACCACCGCTGGCGCTTGCAGGATAAATGTCTCGCCGCGTGCCCTTTCCTGAGGCCGCGGCGCTTTCGCCGGGACCACGCGTGTTACGCGTTGCCCCTGTCTTCGCGGAACAGGTCGAGCTTCTGCTGCACCGGGCGGTCGGAGAACGAGAACAGCACGGAGTCGGCGTCGGCCTCGTGGGTGACCCAGTGCCAGCTCGGCACCACGAACAGGTCGCGCGGTCCCCACTCAAAAGTCTGGTCGCCGACCCGGGTGCGGCCCTTGCCCTCGATCGCGGCGAACACGGTGGCATCGGTCGACCGATAGCGCGCGGTCTTGAAGCCCTTCGGCAGCAGCTGGATGAAGGTGCCGATGGTCGGCATCGCAAAATCGCCGGTCTCGGGATTGGAGAATTTCAGCTTGAGGCCGTGGCAGGCGTCCCACTCGTCGCCGACCCTGGCCTTCTCCAGCGCCTCGCGGGTGTATTCGTAGGGATAGTTGAAGATCGGCGAGGTCTTCGACGTTCGTTTCTGGTCGATCGGCAGCAGATTGTGGCCGTAACGCGCGAAGCTGGCGCCGGCCGGCTTGGAGATCGACTGCTGATCTTCCTTGGCGCCTTCGGCAAACGAGCAGTCGAAGAACTGCACCATCGGGATGTCGAGCCCGTCGAGCCAGAACATCGGCTCGCTGGTTTCGTTGGAATGGTCGTGCCAGGTCATCGACGGCGTGATGACGAAATCGCCCGGCGACATCGCAGTGCGCTCGCCATCGACCGCGGTGAAGGCCCCCTTGCCCTCGAGCACGAAGCGCAGCGCCGACTGGGCATGGCGATGGGCGGGCGCGATGTCGCCCGGCACCACCATCTGCACGCCTGCGAACAATGACGTCGTGATCCTGGATTGGCCGCGCAGGCCGGGATTTTCCAGCACCAGCACGCGGCGCTCGGCTTCCTTGGCCGTGATCAGTCTGCCGGCCTCGTTCATGTAATCGCGGATCTGGTCGAACTTCCACAGATGCGGGCGGCAGGCGCTCTTCGGCTCCGGCGTGATCAGATCGTTCATCACGTTCCACAGCGCCGAGAGGTTTTGGCCGTCGATCTTCTTGTAGAGCGCCTCGCGCTCGGGGGTTTTCTGCACGGCTTCCATGGCAAGCCTCCCATCATTCTTGTCGGTTCAATTTAATTGACAGTATACTGACAATATGGCTAGCGTCAATCAAACAAGCCAATGAGGAAATGCAAGGGAGGTTCCGATGAAGCTGCATGGCTATTTCCGGAGCAGCGCGTCCTACCGGGTCCGGATCGCCCTCAATCTGAAGGGGCTCACGCCAGAGCACCTGCCGCATCATTTGCGCAAGGGCGAGCAATGCGCGCCCGCCTATCTTGCGATCAACCCGCAAGGGCTGGTGCCGACCCTGCAGAGCGACGCGGGCGCGATCCTCACCCAGTCGCTTGCGATCATCGAATGGCTCGACGAGACCAATCCCGATCCGCCGCTGCTGCCGAACGACCCCCTGCGGCGCGCCAAGGTGCGGGCGTTTGCGCAGGCGATCGCCTGCGACACCCACCCGGTGCAGAATTTGAAAGTGCTGGCGCGGCTGCGTCAGCTCGGCCTGCCCGAGGCGCAGGTGACGGAGTGGGCGGCCTGGGCCAATCGCGAAGGCTTGTCGGCCTGCGAGACCCTGATCGCGGCGGAGGCCGGGCCGTTCTGCTTTGGCGACCAGCCGACCCTTGCCGATCTCTGCCTGGTGCCGCAACTCGCCAATGCCCGGCGCTTCGGCGTCGATGTCTCCGCCTATCCGCGCCTGCTCAAGGCAGAGGCCGCGGCAAAACAGGTCAAGGCGTTCGCCGACGCCGCCCCGGACAGGCAGCCCGATGCCGAATAAGATGCCGAATAGCAAGCCAACGCCCGTCACCATGGACGCGGTCTACACTGCGCCCGGCTATCTGTTCCGGCGCATGCAGCAGATCGCGGTCGCGCTGTTCATCGAGGAGTGCAAGGCGTTCGACCTGACGCCGGTGCAATACGCCGCGCTGGTCGCGATCTCGACCCATCCCGGCATCGACGCCACCCGGCTCTCGGCGGTGATCGCGTTCGACCGCTCCACGCTCGGCAATGTGATCGAGCGGTTGCAGGCCAAGGAGTTCGTCTTGCGCAAGCCGGCGCCGGAAGACAAGCGCGTCAAGCTGCTCTACCTCACCAAGGCCGGCGCGGCGGTGCTCAACGACATCATGCCCTCGGTCGACAAGGCGCAGGCGCGGATGCTGCAGCCGCTGAAGCCGGCCGACCGCAAGACGCTGCTGGCGCTGTTGACCCAACTCGTCGACCTCAACAACGAGGCGTCGCGCGTGCCGCTGCGCGCCGAGGATGCGCTCGAACATCTCGGGAGGTCGGGCTGATGGCTGAGACGGGACCTGTCCTGGTCGCGGGCGGCGGCATCGGCGGCCTTGCCGTGGCGCTCGGCCTCGCCCAGAAGGGCATTCGCTCCACTCTGCTGGAGAAGGCCGCCGCGCTCGGCGAGATCGGCGCCGGCATCCAACTTGGGCCGAACGCGTTCCACGCCTTCGACTATCTCGGCGTCGGCGAGGCCGCGCGCAACATGGCGGTCTATATCGACCAGCTGCGGCTGATGGATGCGCTGACCGCCGACGAGATCACTCACATCGACCTCGGCGACGCCTTTCGCGCCCGGTTCGGCAATCCCTATGCGGTCGTGCATCGCGGCGACCTGCACGGCGTGTTCCTGCGCGCCTGCGAGAGGCACGAGCTGATCGAGTTGCGCGTTTCCAGCGACGTTGTTGGCTACGAGCAGGATGGTTCGTCCGTGACCGCGAAGCTCGCCAGTGGCGAGCGCATCAACGGACGTCTCCTGATCGGCGCCGACGGGTTGTGGTCGAATATTCGCAAGCAGGTGACGGCCGATGGCCCGCCGCGCGTCTCCGGTCACACCACCTATCGCTCCGTGATCCCGACCGAGCAGATGCCGGAGGATCTGCGCTGGAATGCGGCTACGCTGTGGGCCGGCCCAAAATGCCACATCGTGCACTACCCGCTGTCGGGCTGGAAGGTGTTCAACCTCGTCGTCACCTATCACAACGACGCGGCGGAGCCGGTCGCCGGCAAGCCGGTCTCCGAGGACGAGGTGATGCGGGGCTTTACCCACGTCCACGAGCGGGCGCAGAACATCATCCGCCACGGCACCAACTGGAAGCTGTGGGTGCTGTGCGACCGCGATCCCACCGAACGCTGGGTCGACGGCCGCGTGGTGCTGCTCGGCGACGCCGCGCATCCGATGCTGCAATATTTCGCGCAAGGTGCCTGCCAGGCGATGGAGGACGCGGTCTGCCTGTCGCACATGCTGGCCAGTCACGACGATCATGCGGTCGCGCTCGATACCTACCGCGCGCACCGCTTTCCGCGCACCGCGCGCGTGCAGCTGATGTCACGCGCGATCGGGGAGCACGTCTATCATCCCTCAGGCGAGCACGCCCGCATCCGCAACGCGATCATGAGCGCGAAGTCGCAGGACGAGTGGTGCGACGATATCGCGTGGCTGTATGGCGGGACGGGGCTGGGTAGCTAATTACTCGTCGTCCCGGACAAGCGAAGCGCGATCCGGGACCCATAACCACGAATGGGCGTTGTTGAAGCAAGCTGGGGCCCCAGCCTTCGCACCACAAACATTTGTGGTGATGGGTCCCTGCTTTCGCAGGGACGACACGGAGTATGTGGTGCCACCTGCATCCCAAGGCTACATCCGCATCACTGCCTGCCGATCTATTTTCCCCGTGCCGGTCTTCGGCAGCTCGTCGATGAACTTCACCTCGCGCGGATATTTGTACGGCAGCAGCTTCGTCTTGACGTAGTCCTGCAGCCGCCGCGTCGCCTCATTGGCGTCGAAACCGCTGCTGTTCATCACCACCACTGCCCGCAGGGTCATGCGGCGGTCCGGCAGCTCGACGGCGTAGACGGCGCATTCGCGGACGTCGGGATGATCGGCGAGGCAGAGCTCGACCTCGAGTGGATAGACCCACTGGCCGGAGATTTTCACCAGATCGTCGGCGCGGCCGCGGAAGAAATGGAAGCCGTCGCTGTCGCGCATGAAGCGGTCGCCGGTGTAGATCCAGCCGGCCTCGCGCACCGTCTCCGCAGTCTTGTCCGGCCGGTTCCAGTACAGCGGGGTCGCGGAATCGCCGCGCACCCACAGGATGCCTTCTTCGTTGTCGCCGACCTCGCGGCCGTCGCTGTCGCGCAGCATGATCTCGTAGCCGGGCACGCGCAGGCCCGCGGCGCCGAGCTTCTTCTGTTCCGCGCGGTTGCTGAGATAGACGTGCAGCACTTCGGTCGAGCCGAGGCCCTCGATGATCTCGAGCCCGGTGAGCTGTTTCCAGCCGTTGAAGACATCGGCCGACAGCACCTCGGCAGCGGAGACCGCCATCCGCAGCGAGGAGAAATCGGCAGTGCCGGCGCCCTCAGCCTTGGTCAGCGAGATGTAGAGCGTCGGCAGCCCGAAGAACACGGTCGGCCGATATTGCCCGATCGCCGCGAAGATCGCGCCCGGCTTCGGCTGGCCCGGCAGCAGCAGCGTGGCGGCGCCGACCGAGAACGGGAACGTGATCGAATTGCCGAAGCCGTAGGCGAAGAAGATCTTCGGCACCGAGAAGCAGATGTCGCCGGGCTTGAGCTTCAGCACGTTGCGGGCGAAGGCGAGCTCGCTATAGGCCATGTCGTGCTGCAGATGCACGATGCCCTTGGGGCGGCCGGTGGAGCCCGACGAATACATCCAGAACGCCATCTCGTTGCGGTGGGTGCCGGCCTCGTCGAGCTCGGTTGGAAACGCTTGCAGCCATTCGCCGGCGTTGCGTTCCTCGGCAACTGCGTGACTGCTCGCCGTGCCATTGACCACGATCAGCGTACGCAGCGGCGTGTCCTTGCAGGCTTCCGCATTGAAGCGCGCGCAGAATTCGGCATCGGCGACGGCGACCTGCGCGCCGGCGTCGGATAGATAGAATTGCAGCAGCTCCGGCGTCGTCAGCGTGTTGATGAGCAGCGGCACGAAGCCGGCGCGCACCGCGCCGAAGAACGCCGCCGGGTAGGCGGGGGTGTCGTCGAGGAACAGCAGGACGCGGTCGCCGCGCTGCAGTCCGAGTGACAGGAATGCGTGGCCCCAGCGGGCGGCCTCAGTGCAGAGCTCGCGATAGGTCCGCGGGCCGGCCGGGCCGGTCAGCGCCAGTCGATCCGCATTGCCGTTGCCGAGATTGTCGAACAGGATACGGCTCGCATTGTAGCACTCCGGAATCGCAAAGCCGATCTCGCGTGCACCGGGATTGTCCTGCGGAACCAGGTCGGAGATCCCAGTCATGATCGTCCCTTTGCGGCTTCGTAACGGGCCATGAAGGCCGGCGACATCGCGCGCAGCCGCGCGTCGTCGATCCGGCCGGAGCGGGTGATGTAGCTGTAGGCAAAATCCATCAGATCGCGCTCCATTTGCGCGCGGAAATGCTCGTACCAGTCGGCGCTGGTCCGCGCCGCGGTGACGAGCTTCTTCACGATCGGCTTGCGCTCGCTCTCGTAGCGGGCAAGCGCGGCGGCAATGCCGGTCTCGGTCTCCAGTGCTTTCGTCAGCGCAATCGCGTCCTCGATCGCAAGCCGCGTGCCCGAGCCGATCGAGAAATGCGCCGAATGCAGTGCGTCGCCGATCAGCACCATGTTGCCGTGCGACCAGTGCTCGTTCCAGATCCACGGGAAACTGCGCCACACCGATTTGTTCGAGATCAGCTTGTGGCCGTCCAGCGTCGCGGCGAATACGTCTTCGCAGATCGCCTGCGATTCCTCGATGCTCTTGTCGGCGAAACCGTAGGCCGCCCAGGTTGCCGCGTCGCATTCGACCAGGAAGGTGCTCATGTCCTTTGCATAGCGATAATGATGGGCGTTGAAGCGACCGCGCTCGGTCGCCACGAAGGTCTGCGACAGCGTCGCGAACGGTTTGGTGGTGCCGTACCAGGCGAACTTGTTGGTTGATTGCGAAACCGACGCGCCAAAGGCGCTCTCGAAGCCGTGGCGGACCATCGAGTTCAGCCCGTCGGCGGCGACGATCAGGTCGTAGCCTTTGAGCTGGTCGACCGATTGCACCACGGTGTCGAAGCGCGGCGTGACGCCTGTGCTGCGCACGCGCTCTTGCAGGATCGTCAGCAGCGCCAGCCGGCCGATCGAGGAGAACCCGACGCCGTCGATCTCGACGCTCTCGCCACGCAGATTGAGGGTGATGTTCTTCCAGCTCTCCATCCTCGGGGTGATGGCGTCGACCGTCTCGGGGTCGTCGGCGCGCAGGAACTCCAGCGCCTGTTCGGAGAACACCACGCCGAAGCCCCAGGTGGCGCCGGCCGCGTTCTGCTCGAACAGATCGATCTCGGCGTCAGGATGACGCCTCTTCCAGAGATAGGCGAAATAGAGCCCGCCGGGCCCTCCGCCGATCACGGCGATCCGCAACGTCTGCCTCCCAGATTGACAGTGTACTTACAATTTGGGTCAGACTAGTCGCCCTCTGGCGGGAACGCCAGAGGGAAAATGCGCACGGTTGGGCCAGTAGCAGCCCGAAATAATCCTGTCCCAGCTCAGTAGCAGCGGCGGACCTTGACCCCGCCGACCCACACCCAGCGGCAGCCGGCGACGACGGGCTTGCGGACGACGACCGCGCCGCGGGCGCCGGCGCATCCGGCACGATAAGGGCCGCGTCCGCACACGACGGCGTTGGCGTCGGAGGACTCAAAGGTCATGGTCGCGGCAAAGGACAGCAGGGCCGCAGCGATCAGCAAAAATGAGCGCATGATATTTCCTCTCCCGGAGTGAGGTCTGGTTGGCCTTTAGGTGACAACAAGGTGCTATGGCTCCGTGCCCGGCAACCGCCGGGCACTTGTCGTCTCACCGCCTGCGCGGCGGCTTCTTCTCTGCTTCGCCGGCACCTTCCTGCAGGCGGGGGTCAGCTTGTCGCTCGCCTTGGCGAGACAGGCGATGATGCCTTTTCCGGTCAGTTGCGTGACACCAGGATTACCGCGCCGCGAACGGCGCCAGCACGTCCCGGCATCCCGGCGACAATGAGCCTGCATTGGTCGCCAGGCATTGCACGATCCGCCCGCCGCCCGGTTGGACACCGCCGCAGATCGAGCGGACATCGGCGCCGCAGGCCGAGCGCAGCACGAACAGCTCTTCACGCGGCCGCAGCGGCCGCAACACGATCGCGGCCGGCGCAGCCGCCGGTGCCGCGGCCGGCGCAGCGCCCGCGGCCGGCACGGCGCCACCGCCGCCAGCGGCGGCCACTGCCTTCTCGCAGGCCGGCGAGAGCTTTGCCTTGTTCTTCTCGAGGCACTGCAGCGCGGGTGCGCCACCGGTCGGCACGCCGGCGCAGACCTTGGGATAATCGGAGCGGCACGCGCTGCGGATCGCGGAGATCTGCGCACTGGACGGCGCTCCGGCCGCCTTCGGTGCCGCAGCCTCAGCGGCGGGCTTGGTCGCTGCCGGCGCTGCCTCGGTCTTGGCCGCGTCGGTCTTGGCTGTATCGGTCTTGGCTGCCGCAGGCGCGGACTCCGCCTTCGGTGCGGCGGCCGGCGCTTCCACGGCCTTCACCGCGCTCGCACAGCTCGGCGCGAGGCTTGCCATGTTCTTCTGCAGGCATTGCAGCGAGGCTTCGCCGCCCGGCGGAATGCTCGAGCAGTGTGCAACGTAGTCGTTGCGGCATTGTGACTTTATGGCGTCGCGTTGCGCCTGGGTCGGGGCCTGCGACAAGGCCGGTGCGGTGCTCATGAGGGCGGCAAGCGCAAGCCATGCGGAGAGCTTCGTTACACGTGTCAACGCGTTGATCATCTGATTAAATCCTCTCGTTGCGCCGGAAACCACCGGCTCAACCGAACTGAGTTCTAAAATGATTTGCTCTAACAACCTCGGCGAGCGGCATCATTTTCGCTTTCGAGTTCCGCCGCAAGCGGATTGTTGCTATGGATGAACCCAGTTTGTTTTTTGCGGGCTACGATATCTTTGAATTAAGTCATTTGAATCGAGGCTCGGAAATGAGGCATGCGCGCGCATCGGCACATTTCAGTCAGAGTAATTTTGTGCGGCTGCGAACTGTGCAACTGACGCGCGCCGCTTTCGTCATCACGGCCTTTGTCGGTTTAAGTGCCTGCGAGCAAAACAGTTTTGTTGCGCCGCCGCCGCCCAAGGTCGAGGTTGCGCCGCCTGTGCAGCGCGCCATCACACGCTATCTGGACGCCACCGGAAACACAGCGCCGATCAAGACCGTCGATCTGGTCGCGCGCGTGCAGGGTTTCCTGCAGTCGATCAACTATCAGGACGGTTCGCCTGTGAAGGAGGGGACCACCCTGTTCACGATCGAGCCGGAGACCTACAAGCTGAAGCTCGAGCAGGCGCAAGCGGCCGAAGTCGGAGCGCAGGCGACGCTGAAGCAGGCCGAAACCGATTACAAGCGCCAGGTCGATCTGGTGCAGCGCCAGGCAGTCTCGCAGGCAACCCTTGATAACTCGACCGCGACGCGGGACAACGCGCAGGCCAGTCTGCAGCAGGCCGGGGTCAATACCAAGATCGCCGCGGTCAATTACGGCTACACCAATGTCGCCGCGCCGTTCGACGGCATCGTCAGCAACCATCTTGTCTCGATCGGCGAGCTGGTCGGCGTGGCGTCGCCGACGCAACTCGCCACCATCGTGCAGCTCGACCCGATCTATGTGAATTTCAACGTCAACGAACAGGACGTGCTGCGCGTGCGCGAGGAGGCGCGGCGCCGCGGCATGTCGGTGAACGAACTGCGGCAGTTGCCCGTCGAAGTCGGCCTGCAGACCGAGACCGGTTATCCGCACAAAGGCAAGATCGATTACATCTCGCCGACTCTCAACCAGTCGACCGGCACGCTCGCGGTCCGCGGCGTGTTCGCAAATCCGGACCGGACCTTGCTGCCGGGCTTCTACGTTCGCGTTCGCGTTCCCTTCGACAAGCAGGACAATGCGTTGCTGGTGCCTGATGTTGCGATCGGCAGCGACCAGGCGGGCCGCTACGTGCTGGTCGTCAATGCCGAGAACGTGGTCGAGCAGCGCAAGGTGACGACCGGCCCGCTCGACGGGGGGCTGCGCGTCATCGAGAGCGGACTGAAGGCGGATGACCGTGTCGTGACCGCCGGACTGTTGCGCGCGATCCCCGGCCAGAAGGTCGATCCGCAGATGCAGAAGGGCGACACGCCTCCGGCACCGGCCAAATAGGACGCACGCGCCATGATCTCGAAATTCTTCATCGAGCGCCCGGTCCTTTCCAACGTCATCGCGATCCTGATGATCCTGCTCGGCGGCGTGGCGCTGTATAATCTCGCGGTCGCGCAATATCCCGACGTGGTGCCGCCGACGGTGCAGGTGACGACGCGCTATCCCGGCGCGTCGGCCAAGACGGTGGTCGACACCGTGGCGCTGCCGATCGAGCAGCAGGTCAACGGCGTCGAGGACATGCTGTACATGCAGTCCTACAGCGGTGCCGACGGCACCTATACGCTGACGGTGACCTTCAAGATCGGCACCGATCTCAACTTCGCGCAGGTGCTGGTGCAGAACCGCGTCTCCTCGGCGCTGTCGCAGCTGCCGACCTCGGTGCAGAACCAGGGCGTCACCGTCCAGAAGAAGTCGACCTCGATCCTGCTGTTCGTGACGCTGACCTCGCCGAACAAGACCTATGACAGCCTGTTCCTGTCGAACTACGCCACCATCAACATCAGGGACGAGCTGTCGCGGTTGCCCGGTGTCGGCAACGTCACGGTGTTCGGCGCCGGGCAGTATTCGATGCGGGTCTGGCTCGATCCGAACAAGCTGCAGGTGCGTGGGCTGATGCCGCAGGACGTCATCCAGGCGATCCAGCAGCAGAGCCAGCAGGTCACCGCCGGCCAGGTCGGCGCGCCGCCGACGCCGGCCGGGCAGGCGTTCCAGTACACGCTGAACGTCAACGGCCGGCTCGATGACAAGAGCCAGTTCGAGGACATCATCGTCAAGACAGGCAATGTCGGCGATGTCACCCGCGTCCGCGACGTCGGCTGGGTCGAGCTCGGTGCGCAGACCTACAGCCAGATCTTCTCGCTGAACCAGAAGCCCGCGGTCGGCATCGGCGTGTTCCAGTCGCCGGGCGCCAACGCGCTGCAGGTCGAGAAGGCCGTCGAGAAGAAGATGACGCAGCTGGCCAAGCAATTCCCGCAGGACATCAAATACGACACGCCGTTCGACACCACGAAATTCGTCAACGCCTCTATCGAGGAGGTCTACAAGACGCTGATCGAGGCCGGCCTCCTGGTGCTGGTCGTGATCCTGGTCTTCCTGCAGGACTGGCGGGCGATGCTGGTGCCGGCGACCACGGTGCCGGTTACGATCATCGGCGCGTTCGCGGGCATGGCCGCACTCGGCTTCACCATCAACCTCTCGACGCTGTTTGCGATCGTGCTGGCGATCGGCATCGTGGTCGACGATGCCATCGTCGTGGTCGAGGGCGCGGCGCACAATATCGAGCGCGGCATGTCCGGGCACGACGCCGCGATCAAGGCGATGGACGAATTGTTCGCGCCGATCGTCGGCATCACGCTGGTCTTGATCTCGGTGTTCCTGCCGGCGGCCTTCCTGCCCGGGCTGACCGGGCGGATGTATGCGCAATTCGCGCTGGTGATCGCTGCGACCGCGCTGCTCAGCGCGGTCAATGCCGCGACCCTGAAGCCGACGCAGTGCGCGCTGTGGCTGCGCCCACCGGCGCCGCCCGAAAAGCGCAACTTCTTCTATCGCGGCTTCAACGCGGTCTATGACCGGCTCGAGCGCGGCTATGCACGCGTGGTCGGCGGCATCGCCGGGCACGCCAAGACCTCGGTCGCCGTCGCGCTCGTTATCATCGGGCTCGCCGGCTACGGCCTGTCGCGGGTGCCGACCGGCTTCATCCCGATCGAGGACCAGGGCTATTTGCTCGCGGCGGTGCAGCTGCCCGACGGCGCAGCCCTCGACCGCACCCAGCACGTGCTCGACAAGGTCACCGAGATTGCCAGCAAGACGCCCGGCGTCGATCAGGTGGTGAGCATCGCCGGCATCTCCGCGCTCGACAATTCCTCGAGCCTCGCCAATGCCGGCGTCGCCTACCTGATCCTGAAGGACTGGGGTGCGCGCGGGCCGGGCGAGGACCTGCGCTCGCTGGTCTATGGGCTCAACGACAAGCTCGCGGTGATCCCGGAGGCGCGCATCCTGGTGATTCCGCCGCCGCCGATACAAGGCATCGGCAACGCCGCCGGCTTTGCCATGCAGGTCGAACTGCGCGACGGCAATGCCGATTACGGCAAGCTGCAGGCGGTCACCGGGGCGATCGTCGGCAATGCGCAGACCCAGAGCGCGCTGCAGCGGGTCCAGTCGTCGTTCCGCTCGATGGTGCCGCAGTTCGACGTCGATGTCGATCGCGTCAAGACGCAGACCCTGCACGTGACCACCGACCAGATCTTCTCGGCGCTGTCGTCCTATCTTGGCGCCAGCTACGTCAACCAGTTCACCAAGTTCGGCCGCACCTTTCAGGTCTACACCCAGGCCGAGGCACAGTACCGCCTGACACAGCGCGACATCGAAAACATGATGGTGCGCAACAGCAACGGCGACATGATCCCGCTCGGCACGGTGGCCAAGATCACGCCGTCGGTCGGGCCGTCGCTGATCAGCCTCTACAACCTCTATCCGTCCGCCACCGTGATCGGGCTGCCGGCGCAGGGCTACTCGTCCGGCCAGTCGATGACGCTGATGGAGGAGATCGCGGCAAAGACGCTGCCATCAGGCTCGGGCTTCGAGTGGACGGCGATGTCGTACCAAGAGAAGGAAGTCGGCGGCCAGATCTACTACGTGTTCGCGCTGGCGCTGCTGCTAGTCTATCTCGTGCTCGCCGGGCAATATGAGAGCTGGTACGCGCCGATCTCCGTGATCCTGGCCGTGCCGCTGTCGCTGCTCGGCCCGACGCTGGTGCTGCTGAGCCTGCATATCGAGAACAACCTCTACACCCAGATCGGAACCATCCTGTTGATCGCGCTGTCGGCCAAGAACGCGATCCTGATCGTCGAGGTCGCGCTCGAACATCACATACGCGACGGCAAGCCGGTGCTGGAGTCTGCGATCGACGCGGCGCGCGCCCGATTCCGGCCGATCCTGATGACGTCGTTTGCCTTCATCCTCGGCGTGCTGCCGCTGGTGCTGGCGACCGGCGCCGGCGCCAACGCCCGCAAGTCGATCGGCATCACCGTGTTCTCCGGCATGATCGCCTCGACCTGCCTCGCCGTGCTGTTCGTGCCGGCGTTCTTCGTCGTGGTGCAGAGCTTCGAGAACTGGCGCAAGGCGAAGAAGGGCAAGACCGCCGCACCGCAGCCGGCAGCGGAGGCACCCGGCACGGTGCATTAGGTCTGGTGCCGTGGATATGAATTTATCGCCGTCACCCTGAGGGGGGCCGCGAAGCGGCCGTCTCGAGGGGCGAACGGCCCGACTCTATCCGCGCCGCCACATCGTGGCCGTGCATCCTTCGAGACGCGCGGAGCCTGTCATCGGGCCGCGCTTCGCGCGGACTCGTTGGCGCTCCTCCAGCGACAAAGGCGAAGCCTTTGCGCGGGGATGACGGGATGACAGCTACACCTTAACCGCGCGCTTGCTACTTTGCATGGGGTTGTTTTCGCGATTTTGCGCCTGGGAGCTGTGCTACACCTTCACCATGCGCTTGCCGCGGTTCTCGCCGGCCAAAAGCCCGATCAGCGCCTGCGGCGTGTTCTCGATGCCGTCGATGACGTCCTCCTGCACCTTGAGCTTGCCCGAGGCGACCCAGGATTGCAGGTCGGCGAGCGCGGCGTCGCGCTGGTTCATATAGTCCATCACGATGAAACCCTGCATGATGAGCCGCTTCACCACGATCAGGCCGGGTACGCCGCGCGGGCCGTGCGCGGAGGGGACACCGTCATATTGCGAGATCGCGCCGCAGCAGGCGATGCGGCCGCGGTTGTTCATCTGCGCCAGGCAGGCCTCCAGGATATCGCCGCCGACATTGTCGAAATAGACGTCGATGCCCTTGGGTGCCGCTGCACGCAGCGCCTTGTAGGTGGCGCCGTCCTTGTAGTCGACCGCGGCGTCGAAGCCGAGCTCGCTCGTCAGCCAGTGGCACTTGTCCTTGCCGCCGGCGATGCCGACCACGCGGCAGCCCTTGATCCTGGCGATCTGGCCGACGATCGAGCCGACCGAGCCGGCGGCGGCCGACACCACCACCGTCTCGCCCTCCTTGGGCTTGCCGACATGGAGCAGGCCGAAATAGGCGGTCAGGCCGGCGACGCCGTAGACGCTAAGCAGATGCGTCATCGGCTCGAGCTTCGGCATCTTCGCCAGGTGCTTGGCGGGCACGGCGGCATAATCCTGCCAGCCGGTGTCGCCGAACACGATATCGCCCGGCTTCAGGCTGGGGTCATTTGACGACACCACTTCGGCGATGCTGCCGCCGGCCATCACGGTGTTGGCTTCCACCGCAGCGCGGTAGGTGGCGCCGTGCATCCAGGCGCGGTTGGCGGCGTCGAGCGAGATGTAGCGCGTCCGCACCAGCGCCTCGCCGTCCTTCGGCGCGGGGACCATGCCGTTGGTCAGACGAAAATGCTCGGGGCCGAGCTTGCCGGTCGGCTTTTCAACAAGCAGGATCTGGCGGTTGACGGTGTCGTTCATTGGCGATGTCTCCCCCTCGCGTTGGTCGTTTCGCATGCAATTGACTGCGGCGCGCGCAGCTCGTTGCACAGATTGTGCGCTGCATGAACGCTAGTCCGCGCGCGGGCATTCCACAACGGGAACATTTCGGCAAAGTCCCGCTCGACGCGAAGCGTGTTGCATAGGTGCGTAAATCTGCCACACTTGCCCTTCGCCGGGAACTTACGGGGGTAAGAGAATGTCGAACAGGTTTACGCAGTACATCCTGATTGCGATGGTCCTTGGCATCGCGATGGGGACGATCGTCTTCAACTACTTTCCTGACAGCCGCGCCGAGATCGCAGCAGACGTCAACCTGATCGCGATGCTGTTCCTGCGCCTGATCAAGATGATCATCGCGCCACTCGTCTTTGCGACCCTCGTCGGCGGCATCGCCCATATGGGAAGCGGTGCCAAGCTCGGGCGCATCTTCGCCAAGACCATGGGCTGGTTCGTTTCCGCCTCCTTCGTTTCGCTGCTGCTCGGCCTCGTGATGGTCAACCTGTTGCAGCCCGGCGCCAATTTCCCTGGCACGCTGCCCGACAAGGCCCAGTCCACCGGTCTGCCGGTCTCGGCCTTCTCGATCGAAAAATTCCTGACCCATTTGATCCCGACCTCGATCGCGGATGCGATGGCGCAGAACGAGATCCTGCAGATCGTGGTGTTCGCGGTGTTCTTCGCGGTTGCGCTCGGTGCCATGCCTGAGCGCGCCAAGCCGATCATGAGCCTGATCGACGATCTCGCCCACATCATGCTCAAGGTCACCGGTTACGTGATGCTGTTCGCGCCGATCGCGGTGTGGGCCGCGATCATGGCGACGGTCTCGAAGAACGGCCTCGGCGTGCTCTGGAAGCTGATCGTCTTCATGGGCGGCTTCTATCTGTCGCTGCTGATCCTGTGGGGTATCCTGGTGATGGTCGGGTTCATCGTGATCGGGCCGCGTTACAGCCATCTGCTGCGGCTGATCCGCGAGCCCCTGATGATCGCGTTCTCGACCGCCTCGTCGGAGGCAGCCTACCCGAAGACGCTGGAGGGGCTCAACAAGTTCGGCGCCTCCTCGCGAATCTCCGCTTTCGTGCTGCCGCTCGGTTACTCCTTCAACCTCGACGGCACGATGATGTACTGCACCTTCGCGAGCATCTTCATCGCGCAGACCTACCATATCGAGATGTCGCTCGGCACGCAGTTCGCGATGCTGGCGACGTTGATGATCACCTCGAAGGGCGTGGCCGGCGTGCCGCGCGCTTCGCTTGTCGTGATCGCCTCGACCCTGTCGCAGTTCAACATCCCCGAGGCCGGCCTGCTGATGATCATGGGCATCGACACCTTCCTCGACATGGGCCGCAGCGCCACCAACGTGATCGGCAACTCGCTGGCGACGTCAGTGGTCGCGAAGTGGGAGGGCGAGCTGAAGGCCGAGCACGAGCTCGAGCCCGACGATGCGGTGCCGCAGGATGCGGTGCCCGGCGCCGTGATGGCCGGTCATTGACGGGAGGGATGCATGCATCGCGCCCGCTGGAGGTCGATACGGGCTGAGGGCCGGCTGCTGTCAGCATGTCTGCTGGCGGCAAGCCTGCTGATCGGACCGGTGTCCGCACAGCCGGCGGGCGAGGGGCTCAGCCCCACGCTCGCCAACATCAAGGCCACCCACACCGTGCGGCTCGGTTATCGCGAGAGCTCGCCGCCATTCTCGTTCCTTGATCACTCCAACCGGCCGATCGGCTACAGCCTCGAGCTGTGCGATGCGATCGTCGATGAGATCGGGGTCGAGGTCGACGACGCCAACCTCAAGGTCGATTACGTCAAGGTCACCTCCGACGACCGCATTCCGGCGGTCGTCGACAAGAAGATCGATCTCGAATGCGGATCGACCACGGCGAACGCCGAGCGTGGCAAGCAGGTTGCATTCTCGCCGCTGATGTTCGTGGCCGGCACCAAGCTGATGGTGCCGAAGGCCTCTAGCGTCACCCAGGTCGCCGACCTGAAGGGCAAGACGGTGGTGGTGACCAAGGGCACCACTAACGAGCAGGCGATGCACAATGTCGACGCCAGGCAGTCGCTCGGCCTCCACATCGTCACCGCTGGCGACCACGAGCAGTCCTACCAGATGCTGGTGGACGGCAAGGCGGATGCGTTCGCGACCGACGACATCCTGCTCTACGGCCTGATCGCGCGGCACAAGTCGCAGGACAAATTCCGCGTCACCGGCGACTACTTGTCCTACGATCCCTACGGCATCATGTACCGCAAGGGCGAGCCGCAGATGAAGGACGTGGTAGAGCGTGCATTCCGCAAGCTCGCCTCGAACCGCGACATCATCCCGCTCTACAACAAGTGGTTCGTCGCCCGCCTGCCGACCGGCGAGAGGCTCAACGTCGCGCTGTCACCGCAGCTCGAAGAGGCCTTCAAGGCACTCGACGATTCGGCGGGCGGAGCGAACTAGCTTCGAATTCCGGCCTCTCTCGTTGCGGGAGAGGTCGGATTGTGTTGCAGACGCAATTCGGGTGAGGGGTTCTTCGTAACCGAAGCGGTCCCGAACCGTCCCGACGAAGCACGGCTTCGCTCATCGCCAATAGCGATACGACAAATCCAGGCACTGCCGCACCCAGTATCCATTCACATGGATCAACTGGCATGTGCTCGGCGGTGGCTCCTTGATGATTGGGTATCCGTGGATGTCGATATTCGTCGGGGCCGTGACCCCGCGCCAAAACACGGCGTTGGCGGGCGGTGGATTGAAGGCCGCGGCCAACGCCGCGACTGCGAGGAAGCTCAAAAGAAGTTTGCGCATAATCTGTATCCGGATCGATTATTGCGCTTCAGCGTACTCCCTTGAGCGGGAGGAGCAAGCCGCTGAATGGATCAAAATGACGGAGTGCGAGAATGAATACGCGCCCAAGGGGAGCGCGAGGTACGCCGATTACGCGAACACCTTGTCGAGCGCGGTGGAGTAAATCATTTCGACGAGGTCGGGGGCGCGCTTGCCGAGCGCTTCCATCTTCACCCCGGAGTTGACTTCGAGGATATGCCAGCCGCCGTCGACCTGCACAACATCGATCGAGGCGAAGCGGATGCGAAGCGCCTGTGCGGCTTTGATCGCAAGTGCGCTGCCGAAGTGCGGCATTTCCTTGGGCTTGAGCAGTACCGGCTCGGCGCCGGAATCAAGATTATGCCGCCAGTTGATAATGCGGAATTCACCTTTGAGCGGAATGGCGTCCAGCACGGTAGGCGAGAAGTCGTCGGTGATGGTTTTGAGCTGGTCAGCAGGTGCAGCCTTGTGCGCGAGTTCACGCAGCGAATGGATGCCATCGCCAACGACCGATGGGCGCAATTTGACGTAGGCGAGCAGCGCGCTGTCGTCGAGCACGATGAATCGAACCTCGTCCTTGATCTCGACATAGGGTGAGATCGCAAGGCTTGGATGCGCGGCAAGGATGCGCGCGACCGCGGTCTCCAGCTGCGCGCGCGTCGTGACACGGAAGACGAGCTCGCCGGAGGTCCCCTCATTGGGCTTGACGACGAGTCCGCGCGGATGCTGGTCGAGCAGAAGCCGCATCGCGTCCGGCGAATCCGATCCCGGGATGTGCTTGCTGAGCTTGGCGCCGAGAAACAGCGTGTGCGGAATGGCAGGGACGCCGGCCAAAGCCAGCACGTCTGCGCAGGCCGATTTGTCGTTGGCGACCTGATGCGCGACCGCGCTGTTCAGCCCGATGTCGTAGCCGATCACGAGCCGCCGCTCGTCGTCCTTGGTCATGATGACCAGCCAGCCGCCGGACCGCACCTCGACGGCAATGGAGTGCGCCAAACAATATTTTTTGATGGTTTCCAGGAAGATTCGTTGGCTGATCAGGACCACGAGATCATTTTCCCTTCGGCACGGTTTTCGTAGCAATTAATTGCCAGATCGGTGCCGATCTCAGCAAGTAAATTACGTGCAGCGCCACGTGTTAACGATGACGTGGTTGAACCTCTGCGCGAAATCGAACGACTGCCATTCTGAGATCGCAATTGCACGCCAGTTGATCTTGACTATCTCATGCATTGGCGCAATGGACACGCGAGATCTTCAGTGATTTCGGCCACTTCAGCGCCGCCGCGAGCAGTCTATAAATCAAACCATTCTAAATCTGGTCAGTCGAGAAAACGAAAACCCATGAGCGCGTTCTATCGAGAGAAAGTTCTTTCCGTTCAGCACTGGACCGATACGCTTTTCAGCTTCCGGGCGACCCGCGATTCCGGTTTCCGCTTCCAGAATGGTCAGTTTGCCATGATCGGCCTCGAGGTCGACGGCCGGCCGCTGCTGCGCGCCTATTCGATGGCGAGCGCCAATCACGAGGGAGAGCTCGAGTTCTTCTCGATCAAGGTGCAGGACGGCCCGCTCACCTCCAAGCTGCAGAAGATCCGCGAGGGCGACACCATCCTGGTCGGCCGCAAGGCGACCGGTACGCTGATCACCGACAATCTGATCCCCGGCAAGCGGCTGATGCTGCTGTCGACCGGCACCGGCCTTGCGCCGTTCGCCAGCCTGATCAAGGACCCCGAGGTCTACGATCGCTACGATCAGATCCTGCTGGTGCATGGCTGCCGCCAGGTCTCCGAGCTCGCCTATGGTGAGGAGCTGGTCGCCAAGCTGCGTGACGACGAATTGTTCGGGCCGCTGCTGTCCGAGAAGCTATCGTACTATCCGACCGTGACGCGCGAGCCGTTCCGCAACCGCGGCCGCATCACCGACCTGATCAGCTCCAACCAGCTGTTCACCGACCTGCATCAGGGCCCGCTCGACATCGAGACCGACCGCATCATGATGTGCGGCAGCCCGGCAATGCTGGAAGAGCTGAAGCAGCTGTTCGAGACCCGCAGCTTCAAGGAAGGCAGCGGCAACACCCCCGGTCACTTCGTGATCGAGAAGGCGTTCGTCGAGCGCTGAGGCCGTCGAGCGTTAAGATTGTCGTCCTGGCGAAGGCCAGGACCCATTACCACCGCTCCCTGTTTTGCGAAGGCTGGGGCCCCATCGGGCTCCGGCCTTTTGCATTTGTGGTTATGGGTCCTGGCCTTCGCCAGGACGACATTGGTGTGAGTGGCGCTGTCCATTCTCCTCTTGCTATAACGCGCGCAACGCCGCGCAGCCGTTTCCCGAACGCAGCGACCCAGGGAGCAGCACCTTGTCCATCACCGATCCGGATGCACCGAAGACCGCCTTTGTGTTCGCCGGCGGCGGCAGCTTTGGCGCGGTCCAGGTCGGCATGCTGCAAGCGCTGGCCGCGCATGGCGTTGTCGCCGACATGGTGGTCGGCTCCAGCGTCGGCGCACTGAACGGCGCCTTCTATGCCGGCGACCCGACGGTCTCGGGTGTCGCGCGGCTCGCCGAGATCTGGCGCGGTCTGAACCGGCAGGATGTATTCCCCGTCACCTGGCGGACGCTGGTGAGCTTCCTGTGGCGGCGCGATTTCCTGATTCCGCATGACGGCGTCCGCAAGCTGATCGACAACCACATCCCGTTCCGCAATCTCGAGGACGCACGGATCCCGATCCACATCGTCACCACCGACATCATCAGCGGCGACAGCGTGGTGCTGTCGGAAGGCTCGGCCGCGGAGGCGATCGTCGCATCGACCGCGATCCCCGGCGCGTTCACGCCGGTGCATTACCGCGATCATTTCCTGGCCGACGGCGCGATCTCCAGCAACACGCCGGTCCGCGTAGCCGTGAAGCATGGGGCAAAGCGCCTGATCGTGCTGCCGACCGGGCATGCCTGCGCCAACCAGGCGCCGCCGGTCGGCGCGCTCGCCAACGCGCTGCATGCGCTGACGCTGTTGATCGCACGGCAGCTCGTCAACGAACTCGAGAACATCGGCCCCGGCGTCGAGTATTTCGTCGTGCCGCCGCTCTGCCCGCTGGTCGGCTCGCCTACGATTTCTCCCGGACCTCGGATCATATCGCACGGGCGCTCGACACCACCAACGCGTGGCTTGCCGGCGAGGGCCTCAAGCCGGGTCATATCCCGCACGAATTGCGGCCGCACGACCATTAAGAGCGCGGCTTTGCTTAACCTCGCCCCGCGTGCGGGGAGAGGTCGAAACGCATCGCTAGATGCGTTCCGGGTGAGGGGGTACAGGTCTTTCGACGCTCGCAATCGCGGAGAGATGCCCCTCACCCCAACCCTCTAAGAGCGAGCTCCGCTCGTCTCGACCCCGCAAGAGCGGGGCGAGGGAGCGACGGCGAGCGTTGCGCCGACTTTCGTTGCAGTGCAAAAGTCGATTTCAAATCAATTTGGCCGATTGCGGCAGCGGCACCCGCCCATTCGGGCGGTTGTCACATCTGTGACTGCTCGGCCGTATAACCGTAGTGCACTTGTTCCGCGAGTTGGACTAGGCTCGCGGCCGACAGGGTATTTCGGGCAGACCGGAGGGATTCTATGGACACGATACTGCTTCCGTTCTCGCCACGTTTCATCGTGCTGACGATCTGCGCCGTCGTCACCGCGCTCCTGCTGCTGGTTGGAATTTTTGATCCCAAGGTCTTCAAGATCGTTCTGATCCCGCTGGTGATCTTCGGTGCGCTGACATTGCTCGGCGTCCGCGACCTCACGCAGAAGAACCACGCGGTGCTGCGCAACTATCCGATCTCGGCGCATATACGCTTCCTGCTTGAGGAAATCCGCCCCGAGATGCGGCAATATTTCTTCGAGAGCGAGAAGGACGGCATGCCGTTCTCCCGCGACACCCGCGCGTTGGTCTACCAGCGCGCCAAGATGGTGCTCGACAAGCGGCCGTTCGGCACCCAGGAGGACGTCTACCGCGAGGGCTATGAGTGGATGCACCACTCGGTGGCGCCGAAACCGAAAGCCGACCAGAAATTCCGCATCACCGTCGGCGGCCCCGACTGCACCAAGCCGTATTCGGCCTCGGTCTTCAATATCTCGGCGATGAGCTTCGGCGCGCTGAGTCCGAACGCAGTGCGGGCGCTGAATGCCGGCGCCAAGAAGGGCGGCTTCGCCCATGACACCGGCGAGGGCGGCGTCAGCCCGTATCATCGCGAGATGGGCGGCGACATCATCTGGGAGATCGGCTCCGGCTATTTCGGCTGCCGCAACCGCGACGGCACCTTCAATCCGGACGAGTTCGCGCGTGTCTCGAATGACGACCAGATCAAGATGGTCGAGCTCAAGATCAGCCAGGGCGCCAAGCCCGGCCATGGCGGGGTGCTGCCGGCGGCGAAGGTCTCCGAGGAGATCTCCAAGATCAGGGGCGTGCCGATGGGCGAGGACTGCATCTCGCCGGCCTATCACAAGGCGTTCTCGACGCCGCTGCAGATGATGGAATTCGTTGCCCAGATGCGCAAGCTGTCCGGCGGCAAGCCGGCCGGCTTCAAGATGTGCATCGGCCATCCCTGGGAATTCCTGGCGATCTGCAAGGCGATGCAGGAGAGCGGGCTCTATCCCGACTTCATCGTGGTCGACGGCAATGAAGGCGGCACCGGCGCCGCGCCGCTCGAGTTCATGGACCATCTCGGCATGCCGATGCGCGAGGGCGTCAATTTCGTCCACAATGCGCTGATCGGCATCGGCGCGCGCGACCGCATCAAGATCGGCGCCGCCGGCAAGATCGCGACCGCCTTCGACATGGCGCGCGCGATGGCGATCGGGGCCGACTGGTGCAATTCGGCGCGCGGCTTCATGTTCGCGCTCGGCTGCATCCAGTCCTTGAGCTGCCACACCGATCGCTGCCCGACCGGCGTCACCTCGCAGGACCCGATCCGCAACCGCGCGCTCTATGTGCCCGACAAGATCGAGCGCGTGCACAACTACCACCACTCGACCCTGCACGCGCTGAGCGAATTGCTTGCAGCCGCCGGCCTCGAGCACACCAAGGAGCTGCGCCCGATCCACTTCTCGCAGCGGTCTTCGATCACCGAGGTTTCTTCCTTCGCCGAGCTCTATCCGACGCTGCGTTCCGGCGAGTTGCTCGAAGGCACCCAAGACCGCCGCTTCCGCGACGCCTGGGCGATGGCGCGCGCGGACTCGTTCCAGCCGGCGGGGTAGGGGCGCCTGCTCAGGCCGCCGCCCAAAATGTTGCAGAGGAAACGGGCAAGCTCATGCAACACGTCATGCCCGGGCTTGGCCCGGGCATCCACGTCTTTGCTTGCTGTGAACCGAAGACGTGGATGGCCGAGACAGGCCCGGCCATGACGGAGACTTCTTTTAGCCTGAGGCGGCGCCGAACCATCTGACCAGCGCTTCGGTGAGCCCGGTCCGGGTTCGATCTCCGACCCACGCCACGTAGCCGTCGGGCCGGACCAGCACCGCGGTAGGGGCCGAAACGGTTCCGAGTGCCGGAAGCTCCCATTCGCCGTCATACTCGGCATCGACCAGCTGGACCCGGTCCGCCCATCCCGCGATGTCGACACTGCCCGGCTCGGCGAAATTGAGCAGCACCGGCCGGGCTTGGTGCAGCAGAGTGAAGACCCGCACGGCGCCGTCGGCCGTCACCAGATCGAGATCGGGCATGCGGCGTCCGAGCAGCGGATGGCCCTCGCCGAGTTCGTAGTGAACGTCGAGCCCGGACATCATCCCGGCGATCCGCCTGCGCGGCTCGTTCATGCGCACCAGCTCGGAGACGATCTCGTCCAGAGCCTTCGTGCGGTCGTCCGTGCGGCGAAGCGCGACCTGCGCCATCGTGGTGCGCAGCACCCGCGCAGCGACCGGGTGACGTTCCGCGTGATAGGTATCGAGCAGGGCGTCCGGCGATATCAGTTTGACCACCTGGGCCAGCTTCCATCCCAGATTCACCGCATCCTGCACGCCGATATTGAGGCCCTGTCCGCCCATGGGCGGATGCACATGTGCGGCGTCGCCGGCCAGCAGCACGCGCTGCTTGCGATAGGACTCGGCCTGCCGGGTCATGTCGGTGAAACGCGAGATCCAGCGGGGGCTGTGAATCCCGAAATCGGTTCCGTATACCCCGATCATCGCCTCCCTCAGATCGCGCAGGGCCGGCTCGCTGGCGGTTTGCAGTTGACGCTCCGTCAGCACGACGCGCATCCACCCTGCGTCTTCCGTCTTGCCGATCGCATGACTGCCGATGGCGTCGTTGCGAAAGCCCCATTCCGGCTCCTCGGAGATCTGAGCTTCCGCGATCAGCCAACTCATCGTTGGGTCCCAGCCGGGGAAATCGAGTCCAGCCGCTCTGCGGACCAGGCTCCGTCCACCGTCGCAGCCGACAAGATATCCTGCGCGGAGCAACGGGCCGCCGGATAGCGTGATGTCGACACCGGTGTCGTCTTGCCTGAAACCGGTCACCTCGCGTTCGCGATAGATCGGCACCGCCAACTCGCCGATCCATTCGGCGAGAACGCGTTCGATCTCGCCTTGCCAGAGTCCGAGTACGTAATTGTGTCGGGTCGGGAGGTCGCTGATATCAAGCGGGACGAGGTGGGAATGGAAATGCACCACCGGATAGCGCTGTCCCCTCGAGAGGAACCGATCGGCGATACCGCGCTGATCGACAACCTCGATGGTACGTATGTGCAGGCCGGCCGCACGCGAGCCGACGAGCTCCTGGCTGGCGCGCCGCTCGACAATCGCCACATCGACATCCGCCAGCGCCAATTCGGCCGCCAGCATCAACCCGGTCGGACCTCCGCCGGCAATCACCACCGCATGTTCACGCATCCCGCACTCCCTTCCGTTCGTTCGATTGGGCGCGCGTTCTACGGGATGACCCCGGGCTTGCGGCAAGCCCGGGGGGTCTACATATATTTGAGTGGGGAGAGGGCTGAAGTCTCAGTCCGCCGTCATCGTCCGCTGCTGGATGAGCTAATTCCAATCATCATCGCAAAGGAACGTGTAGCTCGGATCGAGCGAAGCGAAATCCGGGCTACGCTTCTCGGACTAAAACTCGCCGTGGATGCGGCCGGAGAAGATGTGCACCGGGCCGCGGTCGGCGTTGTAGGCGGGGTTGGTGATGAACTGATAGTCCGCGGTCAGCGTCAGGCTCTTGTTTACCTGATAGGCGTAGTAAGTCTCGAAAATCCGCTCCGGGCTGTAGTTCAGCGCGCCGTCGCCGATCAAAAGACCCAGGCCGCCCGCGGCGAGGTAGTCGCGGTGCGCTGATGACAACCCGTTGACCGCGCCGCCGATGCCGATCGTGTCGTTGGCCCGGCCCCAAGTGCTGCCCTTGATCGACACGCCGCCGGAGACGCTGCGGTCGACATCGGCGAACGACAGGATTTCGTTCTGGCCGTCGTTCCAGCTGAGGCGGCCGAACAGGCCGACATCGGTTGCGATCTGCTGCTCGCCGTTCAGGTAGAAGCCGTACTTGGTGTGGTCCTTGCGGATACTGCCCATCACGTCGTTGATGTCGAGCCCCGGGTTGGCGTCCTCGATCGCGAGTGCCTGACGATAATTGCCGGTGTTGCCGCGATTGCCGAACACGCCGACGCGCAGCTTGCCGGGTTGATCGAAGATCGAATAGCGGCCCTCGAATTCCACCACCGCTCCGCCGTTGTTGGCGTTGGAGATCAGCACGTCGGTGTTCGGTGCGTTCGGCACCTGGAACACGCCGGCGCGCACCGCCCAGTCCTTGCGGTTGAGCTCGACCACGGCGCCGCGGGTATAGCCGGGCAGGTCGGCCGGGAAGTCGTAGGCGGCGGAGGCCCACATCGCCCAGTTCATGAAGTCGGCGCGCGGGTCCTTGGCGTAGGAATTGCCGTCGAAGAAGTCGCCGACCGCAAAGCGGCCGACAACGACCGTGAGGCGGTCGATGTCGCGCTTGCCCGCGATCTGGTTGGGGCCGTCGGCGACGTCTTCCTGCTCGCCGCCGAACCCGAAGGTTTGCTTGAAGTAGTAGCGCTGCGGCCGGATTTTCGGGAACTCCGCGCCGGCCTTTTGCGCTTCGCCGTTCGAGAAGCCGGCAAGGCCGAGCGTGCCGGCGAGGCCGAAGCCCTGCGCGGTCTCCGGATTGAAGTAGAACTCGCCACCTTCCCAGAGCCGGACGCCGAGAAACGCCGTCGTGGTCCAGGTCTGCTGCACCTGTCCCGTGCCTGGAAGGCTGTTGGTGCCGGCATAGGGCGCACGGAACGACGGATAGCCTTGCGCCAGCAGCGTCGTCTGTCCGTGCACGCTCCAGTCGCTGGAGTCAGGCAGCCCGCTCCGCGTCGGCGTCGCCGACCAGGGCGAGTCGCCAAGTTGGTAGTTCAGGCCGAATTTCAGAAGATGCAGCCGCGGGTCGATGCTGACGCCGGGCATGCCGAAGTCGTTGAGGCCGAGCGTGCGGCGCGACAGGTCGATGTAATCGTACTCAAGCTTCGCCGTCCAATTGCCGCCCAGCGCGAATTCGGCGCCGGCGCCGACGGTCCAGCCGGTCTGGTACTGGCCGGGCTCCGAGATCACGGTGCCGGCGGCATCATTGAGCCTGACCTCGGTGTGTCCCCAGGCGAAGCCGCCGGTCACGTAAGGCATCCAGCTGCCGAAGCTGTAACCGGCGCGGCCGCGCAGCGTGCCGACATAGTCGATCGATGAATTGAAGGGGCCGAGCACGCGCCGCGGCAGGTCGGTCGGGCCGGTGAAGGTCGCATCCGCCTCGACGCCGAGCACGAAGCGGTTGGCGAATTCCTTGTTGTATCCGGCCTGGAAGCCGCCGATGCCGCCGGTGATCGTGGGCGGAAAGAACACGCCCTGTTCCAGGATCGGATTGGTGCCGGGACCGAGGTTGCCGTCGCCATAGCCGACATGGGCGCCGACGTAGAAGCCGGTCCAGCTGTAGACTGCCTTGGCGGCCGGGGACTTGAGGGGCAGGTCGGCCGCGCCCGCCGGCGTGCCGAAGGTGGCCGCACCGAGCGCTGCGCCCGCGGCGATCTGAACCCGGAAGAGACGGACGCAGGTCATGACGCGGCTTTCGGCGAACGTTTGGCGGTTTCGCCCCTCATCACTGCAGATTTGGCGGCCGCTTGCCACCCGAGATTTGAAGTCATCGCCCGCCGTCCCCGGTCCGATCCGTATCGTTCCACCAAAGCCAGATCAGCACCTAGCATCCTCTGTTGGCTATTGCAAATAATTCGCAATAGCAACTGAGGCGCTCCGGGTACCTCTCCGATTTGCACGCCACCATGACAGTCGCGCAACAGCACGCGGCGGCGGGCCTCGTCCGCTGCGATCGGCCACGCATCTGTGGCAAATCGGTCGAGACCCGACCGTTCAATCGATGCCAGCATCGTCCTTGCCCTTTGTTTTGATGAATGCCGGCCGCGATGTCCTGCCGAGCACGACCCTCGCGCCGGCCCGTTCGACGCACCGCGCCATGGACAGCGCCGTTCGCAGCTCGGCGCCTGAAATCATCTGTCGCTGATGGAGCGCGGCC
This sequence comes from Bradyrhizobium sp. I1.14.4, assembly GCF_050435825.1. Taxonomy (NCBI): domain Bacteria; kingdom Pseudomonadati; phylum Pseudomonadota; class Alphaproteobacteria; order Hyphomicrobiales; family Nitrobacteraceae; genus Bradyrhizobium; species Bradyrhizobium sp. I1.14.4. The sequence goes on from NZ_JBNDLA010000004.1 coordinate 116,314, forward strand.
GCGCCGCGCACGATGGCGCTTGCCAGCCTGAACAGCACGAATCGCGCTCCATCGCCGGCCGCGGCGAAGCGCGGTCACGCCCCCACCGTGGCGAGTTGCACGATCCGCAGCAGCACGAGCCCGGCTGCGACGACCAAGCCGCGCAGCACCAGCATCCAGATCCGGCTCAGCGGGCTGAGCCGCGCCGGCGGCAGCCGGTCGAGCGGCGGCATCCGCCAGCTGTCGCGATCGACCGGAGCGTTTTCGGGCGAAGTGGCCACCGGTTCGCGCAAAGAAAACGCCTCAAAACAAGAATCTGGAGCCCCGCTCCGATTCCTTCGGAACGGAAGAGGGTCTAGCGGCGGCTTGCGCTTGAAGCGGAACGACGCATGGCGGCGCGACGACATCTCGGACAGCTTGGCCAGCACGGTGACCGCGAGCGCCAGCACGCTGCCGCCAACGAGAATGCCGATGATCCAGGCCTCGCCGAGGTCGGGGAACAGCACCGCGGCGGTCAGGATCACCGACAGCATCACCAGCGCGGCGACCACGGCGCCGGTGAATAGGTTCAGCCGGGTTGAGTTGACCCAGGGCCCGAGGATGTGGCGGTCGTTGCACAGCAAGAGCAGGAACACGGTCGCGCTCGGCAGCAGCACGCCGGCCAATGTCTGAACCGCGTTGGTCAATAGTCCGAGCGGCGTGCCCGGCGTCAGCACCAGCGCCGCGGCGAGCACGATCAGCCCGCAATAGACGCTGTAGAAGCCCTTCGCATCCCACGGCTTGCGGTGCAGCGAGTGCTTGACCGCGAACACGTCGCCGATCGCGTAAGCCGTTGCGAGGGAGACCGCCGCCGCGCCGATGATGCAGGCATCCAGCAGCGCGAGGGCAAACAATATAGCGGGCAGCCGGCCGGCATATGTCTCGAGCCCGACCGCGGTCCCCAGCGCATCGGTGTAATTGCCGAATTCGGGCCGTCCGGCGAACACTTCCGCACAGAACGAGATCATTGCGACGGCACCGACCACGACCAGCACGATGCCGATGCACAGATCCATCCGCTCATAGCGGATGAAGCGCGGCGTGATCCGCTTGTCGACGATGTAGCTCTGCTGGAAGAACAATTGCCACGGCGCCACCGTGGTGCCGACGATGGCGACGATCAGCAGCATAACCTCGCTGAGCTTGGCGTCTTGCGGCATCCTCGGCACGAAGAAATCCGCCGCGATCTGTCCGATCGGCGGATGCACCATCAGGATCACGGGCACCAGCAGCAGGCTGCCTGCGACCAGCACGATGCCGAAGCGTTCGAAGCGGCGGAAGTCTCCGGTCGAGACCGCGAGCATCACGATCGCCGCCGAAGCCAAGACGCCCCAGAACTGCGAGACGCCGAGAAAGCTGAGCGCGAGCGTGATGCCGATGAATTCGGTGACGATGGTCAGCGCGTTCAGCACCAGCAGGTCGATCACGCTGAAGGCGCCCCAGAACTTGCCGAAGCGCTCGAAGATCAGTCGCGCATGGCCGACGCCGGTGACGGCGCCGAGCCGCACCACCATCTCCTGGTTGACGTAGAGCACGGGGATCAGGAACAGCAGCGTCCACAGCAGCGTGGTGCCGTAATTCTGTCCGGCCTGGGTGTAGGTGCCGAACGCGCCGGCGTCGTTGTCGCCGACCATCACGATCAGGCCGGGGCCGACGATCGCCAGCAGGGTTTTCAGCCGGGCCAGCCATGTCGCGCGCGGCGCAGTGTCGTCGCGAGCGATGCTGCCGAGCGCGCCGTGGATGTCGCCGGCATGCGCGGTATCGAGGATGGCGGTTTGGGTGGTCTTGCTTTCGGTCATTTCGCGTCTCCTCGCCGCCTTTCGGGCACGGCGGGAGGGACGCGGCGCCGCTAGGCGCGCATGTCTCCGCTGCCGTGAGCAGCGGCACTTCCAGATGTGATGCAGTTCAAAACTCCCGTTACCGCGCTGCGACGGCGCGCAACGGGACGACTAGGTCCTTCGTCCAATCGAGCCTCCTAAGCGCACCGCCGCGGCTTTGCCGCGGCGTGATGCACGGTTGTTGCACGCGGGCCGAAACACCGGTCCGCGCGCCGCTGATGATCGAGATCACCGCTGCTGTCGTCGATGGTCCACCGGCATTCCAGCCGGCCATCGATCAAAATCCAATGACAGGCCGGGGGCGGACGCCGGCGGCGGCCCGCCGGGCGGCGAAAGCCCGGCAGATTGTCATTGGAATGAATGGCCGCCTGCCGCGGCATGCGCCGCGGCTCGACAACGCGCCGCGGGCTTGCTTGCCGGAATCTTGCGAGCTTCTCGAACATCGCTCACCTCCACTTTCCGCTGGTCGCGGCAGGCCGGTGAGGAGCGGTGGTCAGTGAGGGCGCGACCACCCATCCACGCAGGCGAGATCTGCGCGATCAGTCTTGCTGTGTTGCGGCGTCAATCGTCCGGGCATCGCCGGTCTACTGTCGCCTGAGTTGCTACTGCCCATGTGCCTTCTGTGTTGGCTCTTGGTCTGGTCGGTGTCTGGGGTAAAACCCCGGCGCGGAACCAATGTTCCGGCAATCGGGCACTACGCCCGTGACAATGGCCTGTCAAGCCGATTCTCCTATCCTCCGGGGAGGATCACGATTATCCTCCGGGGAGGATAGGAGAGAGCCGCATGTCCGACGACCATCCGCACGCCGCGATCGCCCGGCGCCTGAAGCGTGCCAACGGCCATCTCGAGACCATCGTCGAGATGATCGAGCAGGGCCGGCCCTGTGCGCAGATCGCCCAGCAATTGCAGGCGGTGGAGAGCGCGATCGAGAGCGCCAAGAAGGCGCTGATCCACGATCACATCGGCCACAGCCTGGAGGAGACGCTGAAGGCATCGGGCCCGAAGGGCCGCACCGTGCTGCGCGACTTCCGGCTGGTCGCCAAATATCTGTGACCGCGTGCTCAAGAATTGACCCGCCCGGCGGGATAGCCGGGCTCTCCGGCTCCGGTCCGAAGACGCGGCCGGCAACGTGGTTTCCTGAATTTCGTCGCCGCTGTCGGGACGAAGCCATCCGATCAGGTGCCGCGAAATACGCTCGGATCGAACCTGTCGACGTCGGCAAGCAGCTCGCAGAACGCGCGGGCGCCGTGCTCGATCAGCCTCTCGCCCTTTTCGGCCGAGGCTTTGGTCGCATCGCCGATCGCGCCGCCCGGATTGAGGTCCTGCGCCTGCCATGCGAACGGCGCCGGCCGCTGCGTCGACAGAAAGCGATGATCCTTCTCGATCTGTACGCTCGCGGGTTTGAAGTCCGCGATCGCATCCTGGCGCACGGCTTGCGGATATTTCGCCAGCATGATCGAGGTCTCGACCGCGCCGCCATGGATGCCGTGGCGCAATTCGTCGGCGTCGAACAGCCCGTCCGGCGTACCGAAGCGCGACCAGCTCGTGGTCACCACCAGCATCTTATGTTGCGCGCGCAAATCCTGTGCCACCAGCGACATCGCGGCGGAATTGCCGCCATGGCTGGTCACGATCACGAGCTTCCTGACGCCGGCCCGCGCCACGCTCTCGCCGAGCGCCATCCAGCTGTTCAGAGCCACCTTGGTCGGCAGGGTCAGCGTGCCCGGAAAATCGATGTGCTCGGTGGAGATGCCGACCGGTTGCAGGGGCAGGAATGTCGCCGGGATGGCCGCCGGCAGCAGCTCGCGCACCCGTGCCAGATAGGCCTCGCCGATCATGACGTCGGTTCCGAGCGGCAGATGCGGCCCGTGCTGCTCGGTCGCGGCCAGCGGCAGCACCGCGATCCAGCGCGCGGCCGCACCCTTGGCGAGATCAGGCCAGTGGATGGCGGTCCAGTCACGGGGCGGAAGCTGAGAAGTCATCAAGCCAGTCGTTTCAACACAAGCGTTTCATTGGATGGATTTGCGGGGTAGTTTGTTCAACATCATAGACCCGATCGCGTCTCCGGGCGCGATCCTCGTCGCCGGGGCGTGTTCCACGCCCTGGCCCTTCCATCATGGGCCATAATAATCGACGGAGTCCAACCATGATCCGGGCCTTTTTGCCGCGAGCGTTAACCACGGGCCTTCTGGCCGTCTCCGTTTGCCTTTCCGCGGCTCTCGTCCCGTCACGAGCGCAGACCCTGGACAAGGTCTCGTTCGGCACCAACTGGGTCGCCGAGGGCGAGCATGGCGGGTTCTTCCAGGCGCTTGCCGACGGCACCTACAAAAAATACGGCCTCGACGTCACCATCGTGCCCGGCGGTCCCAACGAGAACAACCGCATGCTCTTGATCGCTGGCAAGCTCGACTTCTTCATGAGCGCGAACTCGCTGCAGACCTTCGACGCAGTCACCAACAATGTGCCGCTGGTTGCCGTCGCCGCCATGTTCCAGAAGGACCCGCAGGTCTTCCTGACCCATCCCGAGGTCAAGGTCGGCAAGATCGAGGATCTGAAGCCGCTGACATTGCTGATCTCGAAGGAGGGAATCACCAGCTACTTCCAGTGGCTGAAATCCGAATACGGTTTTGATGAGAACAAGGTGAAGCCCTACACCTTCAACCCGCAGCCCTTCATCGTGAACAAGCAGACCGCGATGCAGGGCTATGTCACCTCCGAACCGTATGCGGTCGAGAAGGCCGCCGGCTTCAAGCCGAACGTGCTGCTGCTCGCCGATTACGGCTTCAACTCCTACTCGACGCTGATCGAGACCCGCCGCGATCTGGTCGACAAGAAGCCCGATCTGGTGCAGCGCTTCGTCGACGCCTCTGTTGTCGGCTGGTACCATTACGTCTATGGCGACAACTCGGCCGGCAATGCGATGATCAAGAAACTCAATCCGGACATGAACGACGAGCTGCTCGCCTATTGCGTCGCCAAGATGCGCGAGCACGGCATCGTCGATTCCGGCGATTCCGTCAAGAACGGCATCGGCGCCATGACCGACGAGCGGATGGCGAGCTTCTTCGACAAGATGGTGCGCGCAGGCGTGGTCAAGAGCACCATCGACTATCGCCAGGGCTACACGCTGCGCTTCGTCAACAAGGCGGTCGGCGCCGAGTTCAGGCCGAAGAACTGACGGGTGCCGACGCGCGATGGCGGAGCCTGCGTTGTCTGGATCTGATGCCGGATCGGCCGTGCGCCTGCGCGGCGTCACCAAGACCTATGACAGCGGCGTAACGGCGCTCGGGCCGCTCGACCTCGATGTGGGGCGAGGCGAGTTCGTCTCGCTGCTCGGGCCGTCCGGTTGCGGCAAATCGACCGCGCTGCGGCTTGTTGCAAGCCTCGTCACACCAAGCGCCGGCACGGTCGAGCTGTCGCATCACGGCGCGGAGCAGCGTGGCAGCCATAGGGTAGGCTTCGTGTTTCAGGAGCCGACCTTGATGCCGTGGGCCACCGTGCGCGACAATGTCCGCCTGCCGCTGAAGCTCGCCCGCGCGCCGGCATCCGATGCCGATGCGCGCATCGAGGCTGCGCTCGACCAGGTCGGGCTTGCGGAGTTCGCCGGCGCCTATCCGCGCGAATTGTCCGGCGGCATGAAGATGCGGGTATCGCTGGCGCGCGCGCTGGTGACCGACCCTGATATTCTCCTGATGGACGAGCCGTTCGCTGCGCTCGACGAGATCACGCGCTTTCGCCTCAACAACGATCTGCTGTCGCTGTGGCGCAACCTGCACAAGACCGTCATCTTCGTGACGCACTCGGTGTTCGAGTCGGTCTATCTCTCCGAGCGCGTGATCGTGTTGACGGCGCGCCCGGGCCGGATCGGCGCGGAATTTCGCATCACCTCCTCCGAGCCGCGCGGCGAGGCGTTCCGCACCTCGGCCGAATATGCCGCGTTCTGCCGCGAGGTCTCGGCCGCGCTGGCGCCGTCTTATGCAGGACAGGCAGGCGCATGAAGTCTCCGCAAGACCTCGTTCGTTTTCTGGCTCCGGTCGCGGTGCTTGCAGCCAGCCTCGTGCTCTGGGAAGCGATCGTCCGCACCTATGGCATCCAGCCCTATGTGATGCCGAGCCCGCTTCTGGTGCTGAAGACGCTGGTTGCGGACTGGCCGGTGCTGTCGCAATCGCTCGGCGTCACGCTCCTGACCACGCTCGAAGGCTTCGTTGCCGCCGCAATCGGCGGCGTCGTGCTGGCGCTGTTGTTCAATCAATCGAAATGGCTGGAATATTCGCTGTTTCCCTATGCCGTGGTCCTGCAGGTCACGCCCGTGATCGCGATCGCGCCGTTGCTTTTGATCTATCTGCAACAGCAGACCGCCGTGATCGTCTGTGCCTGGATCGTGGCGTTCTTTCCGGTGCTGTCGAACACCACGCTCGGCCTCAACTCGGTCGATCGCAACCTCGCCGGATTGTTTCAACTTTATGGCGCATCGAAGCTGCAGGCGCTGCTGCTCCTGAAGCTCCCGTCGGCGCTGCCCTATATCCTCGGCGGCCTGCGGATTGCCGGCGGGCTGTCGCTGATCGGCGCCGTGGTCGCGGAGATCGCGGCGGGCAGCGCCGGAGCCGGCTCGGGCCTTGCCTTCCGGATTGCTGAATCAGGCTACCGGCTGAATATTCCCCGCATGTTTGCGGCACTTCTGCTGCTATCGCTGGCCGGGATTGTCATCTATGGGGTGCTGGCGCTAGTTTCGCACCTCTTGTTGCGGCGTTGGCATGAAAGCGCGTTAGGAAAGGACAATTGATGGCCCCGATTTCTTCCGAAAAGATCGATCTGTTGATCTATGGACCGATCAGGCCAATCCTCGAAAACGGCTTTCCCGACCAGTACGTACTGCACCGGGCCGAAAGCCGCGGCGACCTCGAACGCCTGACGTCAGAGACGATGGGCAAGATCCGCGGCATCGCCGTCACCTATCACACGATGGCGACTGACAAGACCGCGCTGGCGCAGTTTCCCAAGCTGGAGATCGTCGGCAGCTTCGGCGTCGGCTACGACCACATCGATTCCACCTATGCGCGCGATCACAATATCGTGGTCACCAACACGCCCGACGTGCTGACCGAGGAAGTCGCCGACGTCGCGATGGGCCTGTTGATCGCGACGCTGCGCGAATTCGTCAAGGCCGACCGCTATGTGCGCTCCGGCCTGTGGCAGACCCAGAATTATCCGCTCAGCGTCGGCTCGCTGCGCGACCGCAAGATCGGCATCGTCGGCATGGGCCGGATCGGTCAGGCGATCGGGCGCAGGCTCGAAGCCTCGCGGGTGCCGGTGTCCTATCACTCGCGCAATCCGTCCAAGGACGTCGCCTACAAGCATTATCCCGATCTGATTGAGATGGCGAAGGCGGTCGACACCTTGATCGTCATCGTTCCGGGCGGCGCGTCGACCGCGAAGATGATCAATGCCGACGTGCTGAAGGCACTCGGCCCGCGCGGCGTGCTGATCAATGTCGCGCGCGGCTCCGTGGTCGACGAGCCGGCACTGGTCGCGGCGCTGAAATCCGGCACCATCCTGGCGGCCGGCCTCGACGTGTTCGCCGCCGAGCCGAACGTGCCGGACGAGCTGAAGGCGATGCAGAACGTCGTGCTGCTGCCGCATATCGGATCGGCCTCGGTGGTCACGCGCAATGCCATGGACCAGCTCGTGGTCGACAACATCAAGAACTGGTTCGCCGGCAAGCCGCCGCTGACGCCGGTTGCCGAAACGCCGGTGAAGGGCCGCTGATGTCGTTGTCCCGCTTCAACGTCGTGCTGCTTGTGCTGCTGGCCGCGTGCGGTCCGGCAGCCGCGCAGGATGTCACGACGTTGAAGAGGGACATGATCGGGCAGTGGGAGCTCTCCACCACCGAGCGCAGCAAGACCTGCGTCGTGACGCTGAAGAGCGATGCGACGCCGCAAGGCTTCGAGCTCGAGCTCGAGCCGGCCTGCGCCGTCGCACTGCCTTTCACCAAGGACATTGCGGGCTGGAGCATCAAGGGCCTGGGCGATATCGTGCGGCTGCACAACGCGGCCGGCGAGGCCGTGATCGATTTCACCGAGGTCGAGACCGGCATCTTCGAGGGGATGCGCACCAACGAGGGCGTCTACATCCTGCAAAACCTCGCCGCGGCGCGCTCGCTCGCCAAGTCGATGGACCAGATGATCGGCGACTGGTCGATGGTCCGCGGCAACGGCCAGGCGATCTGCTCGCTGGTGCTGACCAACACCGACGCCGGCAACGACAATTTCCAGCTGTTCCTGAAAGGCAAGTGCGATCCCGCGGTCGCGGCCTTCAACCCGACGCTGTGGCGGCTCGATCACGGCCAGATGATCCTGATGTCGGCCAAGGGCGAGACCTGGCAGTTCGAGGCCGACGACAACGCCCAGTGGCGTCGCGTCCCTGACAGCGCCGACCCGCTGATCATGCTGCGGGAGCAGTAGGGACGGCGGGCTTTGCCCGGCAGTTTGGGGCTGCACTGAGCAGCCCGTCATGGCCGGGCTTGTCCCGGCCATCCACGCCTTCCTTACCTTTGCGCGGCACCTTAAGACGTGGATGCCCGGGACAAGCCCGGGCATGACGAGCCCCCGTAGTGACTAACCAAAAAATAATTCCCGCCCCCATGTCGATCCCGTCCCTCCCGGATCGTCGTCCCCTGTAGCGAGCCGTTTCGCGGCGATCATCGCCGCGTCTCGCCCAACAGGAGTTTTCCGATGCGGTTCATGTATATCGTCACCTCCTCCCAGCCCCAACGGCCGCCGACGCCGGCCCTGATGGAGGCGATGGGCAAGCTCGCCGAGCGGGAAATCAAGGCCGGCCGCATGATCGACAATGGCGGGCTGCTGCCGGTCGCGATGGGCGCCCAGGTGCGCATCACCGACGGCAAGCTCAACGTCATCGACGGTCCGTTCGTCGAGGCCAAGGAGATGATCGGCGGCTACGCGATCTTCGAGCTCCACAACAAGGAAGAGGCGGTGGCCGCCGCCGTGGAGTTCATGCAGCTGCACAAGGAGCATATGCCGGGCTGGGACGGGACCTGCGAAGTTCGACCCTTCGCGGCCATGGGCGCCGACGGCGGCTGTCAGGTCGATGTGTCCGCCTGCGCCTGATGCGCAGCGCGGACAGAGCGTTTTCAAGCGCAGTGGACTCCGGTCCGCGTGAAAAAGCGTCAAAACAAGAATCCGGGTCGGCGGCGATGACGGCCGCCGACATCCAGGCCACGATCCTTGCGGTGTGGCGCAACGAGCAGCCGCGGCTGATCACCAGCCTGTCGCGGATGCTGCGCGACGTGCCGCTCGCCGAGGATCTGACCCAGGAAGCGCTGGTTGCCGCGCTGGAGCATTGGCCGGCCGATGGCGTGCCGGAAAAGCCCGGCGCGTGGCTGATGGCGACAGCCAAGCGCCGTGCGCTCGATCATCTGCGCCGCAACCGCATGCTCAGCCAGCGGCACGGCATGCTTGCGCACGACCTGGCGCGGGAGCGGGAGACCATGCCCGATTTTGATTCCGCGCTCGACGACGACATCGGCGACGAATTGCTGCGGCTGATCTTCACCGCCTGCCATCCGCGCCTGTCGCGCGAAGCCCGTGCCGCATTGGCGCTCCGGATGATCTGCGGCCTCACCACCGAGGAGATCGCGCGCGCCTTCCTGCAGGTGGAGGCGACCATCGCCCAGCGCATCGTGCGCGCCAAGCGCACGTTGTCGGAATCCGGCCTTGCCTACGAGACGCCGCGCGGTGAGGAGTTGTGCGAACGGCTCGCCTCCGTGCTCGAGGTCGTCTACCTGATCTTCAACGAGGGCTACACGGCGGCAACCGGCGACGAATGGCTGCGACCACAGCTCTGCAACGAGGCCCTGCGCATCGGCCGCGTGCTGACCGCGATCGCGGCGCAGGAGCCGGAGGCGCACGGCCTGCTCGCGCTGATGGAGCTCAACGCCTCGCGGATGGCGGCGCGCACCGATGCAAGCGGCGAGCCGATCCTCCTGATGGACCAGAACCGTGCCCGATGGGACCGCCTGCAGATCCGCCGCGGGCAGCTGGCGCTGGCGCGTGCCCGCGAGCTCGGCGGCGCCGGCGGCTTCTACGCGCTGCAAGCAGCGATCGTCGCCTGCCACGCCGAGGCCGGGACGCCCAACGCGACCGACTGGAGCCGCATCGCCACCCTATACGGCGATCTTGCCGCGCTGGTGCATTCGCCCGTGATCGAGCTCAACCGCGCGGTCGCGATCGGCATGGCGGAAGGGCCGCTGGCCGCGCTTGCGATCGTCGATGGTCTCGCGGACGAGCCGGCGCTGAAATCCTATCATCTGCTGCCGAGCGTGCGCGGCGACCTCCTGCACAGGCTGAGCCGCTTCGCGGAGGCGCACGCCGCGTTCGAGGCCGCCGCCGCATTGGCCGGCAACGCGCGCGAGCGCGAGTTCCTCAAGCGGCGCGCGGCGGTCGCCGCGCGCGCCGCGCAGGAGCACGGCCAGCGGTGATGGCTTCGCGATTTCGACGCAAAGCGCAGCCATGTTCGCGGCACGGCAATCTGATCGGGAACTGCGACCATGACGAAGCCATCCGTACTGGCGATCGGCCTCGACCCAACCTTCGTCGATCTCTCCGTCGTCCCGCAGTTCACACCCGAACTCGTGCGCAGCTACATCGACGCGCAGATCGACGGCCTGCGGACGCTTGGCTACGACGTCGAGAGCTGCCTGGTCGATCTCGGTGAAACGGCGGAAGCGGTGACGGCGGCGGCCCTCGGCGCGCGACGCTACGATTGCGTCGTGATCGGTGCCGGGCTGCGCGAACCGCCGGAACGGCTGTTACTGTTCGAGCAGATCCTCAATCTGGTGCACCGGCTCGCCCCCGATGCCGCCATCTGCTTCAATACCAAGCCGGCCGACACCGCCGCGGCCGTGCAGCGTTGGGTCAGGCCCTAGGGTCCGGCGGCAGGTCGCCGCATGGGCCGCGGCATGCCGCGACGGCCCGGCGGTTGTTGCCAGCCCCAACCGCCCGGCGGTTGTTGCCAGCCCCAACCGATCTATGACAACATTCGAAATTCCGAATTGCCATGGCTTCTGGAGACCTATGCCGCGCCGGAAATTTGCCTGGGAGAAGCTGACGGACGACCAGTTGCTCAAGCAGCGCCTCAGCAGTCTGAGGGTCACGATCGAGGGCACCTGGCTCGAGGACTGTCTCGCCACGCTCAATGAAGAGCTCGAGGAGCGTGGCATCCGGCTGCGGCCGCACGCCTGGATATCGAGCGAATGGTTCAGTCCGGCGGATGTACCCGGCATCGCCGTCCCCTTCTATCTCACCCATCCCCGCCTGATGAAGCTCGAGAAGAAGATGATGCTCGACGTCGAGGGCGCGTCGTGGTCCGAGTGCATGGCCATTCTTCGCCACGAGGCGGGCCATGCCGTGCAGCATGGCTACCAGTTGCAACGCCGCCGGCGCTGGCAGCAGCTGTTCGGCCCGTCGTCGAAACACTACCCGCGCTACTACCGGCCCAATCCGGCCAGCCGGAACTATGTCCAGCACCTGCGGCTCTGGTACGCGCAGAGCCATCCGGACGAGGATTTCGCCGAGACCTTCGCGGTGTGGCTGCGGCCGCGCTCGAACTGGCGGACGCGGTATGCCGGCTGGCCCGCGCTGAAGAAGCTCGAATATGTCGACGAGCTGATGGGCGAGATTGCGGGCAAGCGGCCGCTGCTCACGACGCGCGAGCGGATCGATCCGCTGCGTGAGCTCAAGCAGACGCTCGGCGAGCATTACAAGAAGAAGCAGGCGTTCTACGCCTTCACGCCGCCGAAGACCTACGACCGCGACCTTTCCAAGCTGTTCTCCGCCGATCCACGGCACCATCGGCATCCGCCGGCTGCGGCCTTCATCAGGCGGCACCGCGCCCAGATCAGGCAGCTGGTCGCGCGGTGGACCGGCGAGAACCAATTGACGCTGGATGCCGTGCTTGACAACATGATCTCGCGCTGCCGCGAGCTCAATCTGCGTGCCGTCGGCCCCGAGCAGAAGCTTGTGACCAACTTCACCATCCTGCTGACCGCCAAGACCATGCACGCGCTGTTCGGCCCGTCGCGCCGGAAATGGATCGCGCTATGAAACACCTTCGCATTCTGGTGCTCATGCATCCCGATTGTGTGCCGCCGGACTCCAGCGATGGATACTCCGCGCGGGAAATCAATGAATGGAAAACAGAGTACGACGTCGTGAGTACCCTGCGCGCGGCCGGCCACGAGGTTCGTCCGCTCGGCGTGCAGGAGGAAATCAAGCCGGTGCGCGACGAGATCGAGGGCTTCAAGCCGCATGTGGTGTTCACGCTGCTGGAGGAGTTTCACTACGACGTCGTATACGACCAGCACATCGCGAGCTATCTCGAGCTGATGAAAATCGCGTATACCGGGTGTAACCCGCGCGGCCTGATCCTGGCGCGCGGCAAGGATCTGTCCAAAACGCTGGTGCATCATCGCCGGATCGCGGTGCCGGCCTTCGCCGTATTCCCGATGCGCCGCAAGGTCAAACGGCCGCCGCGTCTTGCGCTGCCGCTGATCGTCAAGAGCCTGAGCAGCGATGGATCGCTGGGTATCTCGCAGGCGTCCATCGTCGATACCGACGAGAAGCTTGTGGAGCGCGTCGCCTTCATCCATGAGCGGATCGGAACGGCCGCGATCGCCGAGCAGTTCATCGAAGGACGCGAGCTCTATGTCGGCGTGCTCGGCAACAACAGGCTGCGGGTCCTGCCGGTGTGGGAACTGAAATTCGGCAGCATGGGCGGCCCCGCGGCGCGGCAAATCGCCACCGAAAAAGTCAAACACGATACCGGCTATCAGGAGCGCGTCGGAATTGCGGATGGGCCGGCCGAGGATCTTACGCCGGAACTATCCGCCCATATTCAACGACTGGCGAAACGGATTTACCGGACGTTGGGGCTCGATGGATACGCGCGCATCGACTTCCGCCTGTCTACCAACGGCGTTCCGTACTTCATTGAAGCCAATCCCAATCCCGAAATTGCCAAGAGCCAGGAGTTCGCGACCGCCGCAGGGCATGACGGGCTTGATTATCCGGATCTGCTGCATCGCATTGTGACGCTCGGAATCAGCCGCGCCAAGGCCGGCGTATCCCTAGGCTGAACCGAAGGCGCTAGATTTCTTGTTTTGACGCGTTTTCTTCACGCGAACCGGGGGTCCACTTCGCTCGAAAACGCTTTAGAGGCTGCGCTGCATCACATGGCGTCGCGCATCCCTGGGGATGAACATCGCAAACGTTTCCCTAACGCGCGCCGCCGGTGTCGCGTCGGCGGCGCGCGCGGGAGCAGGGGGAGCCGGGGGACGAAATTCATCCGGTTCCGGCCACCGCCGCGCAAGGACATCGTTTGCCGAAGCCGGCATGGAGCGGGCGTCGCTGCGGCTGGCATCGTAGACGTACAAAACAGCGAGAAAAATCGATACGACAACAAGGATCGCCCTGAAAATCGGCATTGTGATTGCGCCTTCTTGATTGCGGCGAACAATGCCCGGCGACGGTGAACCGCGCGTTTAGCGCTTCGGTCGATCGGCCGATACGGTTCTCAACTCATGAACGCGGGCTTGCGTAAACGGCTCGCTTACCAATGCCTTCAAGGTTGCGGCAACCAGCTTTCCTCACCGGCGGGAAAGAAGTCTCTGGCATTGAGAGACCAAGAAAAACACCGAGGAGGCACCATGTTCGTCGCCATTCGAGTCATGATCCTGATCGCCAGTGCATACGCCGGCTCGGCCGTTGCAGAGATGCAGTTTGCGCCGCTGCCGGGCCTTGCGGCATCGTCCGCGCCGTAGGATCGGCATGCGACGCATTTCCCGGCGCTTTACGCCCGATTTGGCGTCGCCGCGCCAATCCCGATTGCGCGGGCGGCATTTTCAGTCATCCGGGTCGCCGTCAGCCGCAGGAAATACAGCGACAATCCTGGATTGCGCTCGCACAGCTTGCTTAGCGCGCCGTCGCTGATCCACAGCAAATCCACATCGGTCGCTGCCAGCGCCGTTTGCGTGCGGCGGCGCTCGAGTGAGAACAGTCCGATCTCGCCGAACAATTCGCCCGCCGAGACCCCGCGATCGATCTCGGGAAACCTGACCTCGCCCGATACGACCATGTAGAGCAGGTCGGCGTCGTCGCCTTTCCTGAAAATTGTTTCTCCCGCCTTGACGTGCTTCGGTCGCATGAACGGCTGCAGCCAGTTCGGAGAAAGATCAGTCGCCGCAGCGCGCCTGGCCTTGCGAAGCAGCCGAACCATCTGGAACAGCAACACCACATTCAGCGGCAGCAGAATGATGTGCAGGATGAGCACCGGGTAGATCCGGTCGCCCAATCCATAGCTGATGAATGCCAGATTGCTGAATATCGCGACGGTGCGCAGGCTCAACATCGTGCTCATGCAGAACGTCAGCAACACGAGAGCCGACGCCAGGTAACCCAAGCCATCGATGAATGTCATGACAGCGCCTACTGGAAAATGAATTGCAAGCAAACTGATCTGAAAACGACCGGCAACATACACCAGCGCGCTCATTTTCTTGAGCGGAAATGTGGCCGGCCCGCGCTCAAGGCGGAGCACGCGTCCTGAAGCGGCCTCAGCTCGACGAACGCGCGCGCGAGGCCACGCGAACGGCGCGTCCCTTCGCGGGTCTCGCCTTGGCTGCGACAACGGCTGGGCGCCCATTGCCGAGCCGGGCCGCACCCGGCGAGCTCTTCCTGAGCAGGAGTGCGAGCCGCTTGCCCGCGCGGCCGGCGCCAGACCTTGCCACCTGCCGAGCTGCCTCGGCCTTGCGGATGATCATGCTCACGGCAGACGCCAGTGATGCCGGGACGAACGCGACATCCTTCGACTTCGAGAGGCCCCCGGTTCCTTCGCAAGGCGCTTCGCTCGGCAGATCGATGCGAATGGCGAGCGTGTCGACGCTTTCGATCCAGTCTTCAGCCTTGGTTCCGGTGATGATCCAGACATAGTCGCGCGTCTCGCGCGTCTCGCGCGGCAGCTCGCTCTGCCTGGCGAGCCATTTCTGGATGCGGCCGCCGCCGGCGTTGTAGGCGGCAGCCGCAAGGCCAAGATTGCCGAAATCGTCGCGCAGCTTGCGCAGCAGTCTGGCCGAAGCGGGCAGCGCCTTCTGCGGATCGAAGGGATCGTCGAGACCGACCTCAGCGGCTGTCTCGGGCATGAACTGCGCAACGCCCTGCGCGCCGGCATGGCTGACTTCGTTCGAGCGAAAGCGGCTCTCCTGCCAGATCAGGCGCGCAAAGAACGCGACCGGGATCTCGCTCGCCTGGGCAGCGTCCTTCAAGGTGCGGCAGAACGTATCGATCGCGGATGCCTGTGGCTCGGCTGCAGCCTCGCTCGGCTCGGCCGCGGGCGTCTTGTCCTCGATCCTCGCATCGGGCGCTTCGCTGGCGTCCGCGCTTCCGATGAAGCGCGCGGCAAAGGGGACGGCGTCCGGTGCTGCGTCGTGCGAGAATGTTGGGGCTTGGCTTGTTGAGGCTTGGAGCGGGCGTGGCGAACGATCGACGTCGAGCATCAAGACAAGAAATGCGGCAAGCGCCGCGATGACGAATCGCATTTGCTTCAAGAGACCTGAATTGTGGTGTGAGCTGCGCGCAAATGCACCGCGGATAACGACTTTTTAGCGGGACGATTGCGGCGAAGCAGCGATCTTCGCTGTTCCGCCGCGGAACTGCGCGGCGGCCTGCATTGGAACTTCGAAGCTTCCCGTAACGTTACGGAAGGTGGTCCGTTGGGATGCACGATGTTCCGGCCCTTTGCCATTGCACTCCTGCTTGTGTCGGCCGCGCCGGCGATGGCAGCCGGTCTCGATACCGCCGCGATCAACGACGCGGCGGCGCCGGCGGGAAAATTGCCTGGCCGTCACCAGGTCAGCGCCGCCATTGCCAAGCTCGAGATCCTGCTCGATCGCGCGCATTTCTCCCCCGGCGAGATCGACGGAAAGCTCGGCGAGAATGCGCAGAAGGCGCTCGCGGCGTTTGCCGAGGCAAACGGATTATCCTTCGACAAGACGGTGACGGCGGATCTCTGGAGCAAGCTTGCTTCTGCCAGCGAAGGAGCCGCGATCGTCACCTACACGATCGTCGAGGCGGATGTGAAAGGACCGTTCCTGAACAAGGTCCCCGCAAAAATGGAGGACATGAAGAGCTTGCCTGCGCTGAACTACACCAGCCCGCGCGAAGCGCTCGCCGAGAAATTCCACATGAGCGAGGCGCTGTTGCAGGCGCTCAATCCCGGGCAGAAGTTCGACAAAGCCGGCGACACCATTGCGGTTGCGAACGTGCTGGACGCCGGAAAACCGGCGCCGATCGCGCGCGTGGAAGTCGACAAGACGCGGCAGACGCTCAGCACGTTCGATGCGGCGGGGAAGCTCATCGCCTTCTATCCCGCAACGGTCGGCAGCACGGAGAAGCCGACGCCGAGCGGTACGCTGAAGGTGACGGCGATCAACAAGAATCCGACCTATCGCTACAATCCGCAATATCGGTTCAAGGGCGTCAAATCGAAGAAGCCGTTCACGATCAAGCCTGGCCCGAACAACCCGGTCGGCTCGATCTGGATCAACCTCTCGGCGGAAGGTTATGGCATCCACGGTACTCCCGATCCCGGCAAGGTCTCCAAGGCGGAGTCCCATGGCTGCGTCCGGCTGACGAACTGGGATGCGGTGCGGGTCGCGGCCGGTGTCGCGAAAGGGACGCCGGTGATGTTCGGGGAGAGCGCGCGATAGCTCGATGAGCGCAGGACCTAGCGCAGGAATCGCTGGTATGCCAATGTGACGTCGTGCCAAACCCGCGGGAGGTCAGCATGCGAACGAACATAACGAACATGGTGGGAGCACTGTGCGCCATCGCAATGGTTGCGAGCGCGCACGCAGCGGTCCGGGAAGAGCCGGTCACCTATTCGGACGGCGAGGCCACGATGAAGGGCTTTGTCGTCTACGACGATGCGGCCGCGGCCAAGCAACCCGGGATCGTGATGGTGCATGAATGGTGGGGCATCACCAAGCACATCCACAACGAGGCGCGGAACTTCGCGCAACAGGGCTACACGGTCCTGATCGCCGATATGTATGGCGACGCCAGGACCGCCGACAACCCGAAGGACGCCGGCGGGCTTTCGTCATCGGTGATGAAAGACCCGAAGGTGATGGAGTCTCGCTTCAACGCTGCGCGGGAGCAACTCGCCAAGCGGGCCTCGGTCGATCCGCAGCGGATCGGCGCCGTCGGTTACTGCTTCGGCGGCGCGGTGGTGCTCAACATGGCGCGCGCCGGCGCGGATCTCGCCGCCGTTGCGGGCTTTCACGCATCGCTCGGCCTCAACACGCCGGCGCCGGCGCCGGACACCGTCAAGGCGAAAGTGCTCATCATGAACGGCGCGGACGACCCGTTCGTGAAGCGCGAGCAGTACGATGCGCTGAAGAAGGATTTCGACGCAGCGAAAGTCAGTTATCGGATCATCGAGTATCCCGGCGCGGTGCACGCGTTCACGAACCCCGAAGCCACCGAGCTCGGCAAGAAGTTCAACATCCCGATCAGATACGACGCCAAGGCGGATCAGGAATCGAAGGCCGAGGCGGCCAAGTTCTTTGCCGCAGACTTGAAGAAATGAGCAGCAAGGGCTACCCACAGGGTGGCCCTTTTGATCTATGGCCGGCTTAGCCGCGGGATAGGCAACGTTGCAGTTTCGCGCCGGCGCGCTCGCACCTTGAAGCCATGCGGAAGACGCAGCCGGCCGCGCGGACGCCAGCCGGCTCGCACGGTTGCCATGGGCCGCTCCCCGGCCGATGATGCACAAAACGGATCAAGGCCGATCGAGAGGGAGCGAATGCGCGGGCGCCGTGTGCTGATGGAATCGTTCGTGTCGCACGGCGTGCGTCATATCTTCGGCAACCCCGGCACGACGGAAACGCCGCTGCTCGACAGCCTGCCGGCATTTCCGCAACTCGAATACATCATGGCGCTGCATGAAGGTATCGCTGTCAGCGCCGCCAGCTTCTACGCGCAGGCGTCGGGACGCGTCAGCGTCGCCAACCTGCACGTCGCGCCCGGCCTCGGCAACGGCATCGGCTCGCTCTACGGCGCGCTCAAAGCAAGTTCGCCCGTGGTCGTGACGGCCGGCCAGCAGGATACGCGGATGCGGCTCAAGAACCCGCTGCTCGGCCATGACCTCGTTGCGATGGCAGCACCGGTGACGAAGTGGAGCGTGCAGATCGAGCGCGCCGACGAGATCGCGCCGATCATGCGCCGCGCGTTCAAGGTGGCGACCGATGCGCCGCAGGGACCGGTGTTCGTGTCGCTGCCGATCGACGTTCTTGAGCAGGAGACCGCGGTCGATGCGTCGACGCCGGACCATTTGTGGCGATCGACGCGCCCCGATCCGGCCGGCATCGAAGCGCTGGCCGCGCTGCTCCTGATGTCGAACAATCCAGCCATCATCGCCGGCGACGACGTGGCACGCTCGGGCGGCGAGCAGGCGCTGGTGGCGCTGACGGAAGCGATCGGCGCCACCGTGTGGTTCGAAGGGCTGCGGCATCACGCGCCGTTCCCGACCAGCCATCCGAGCTATCGTCAGTCGCTCCCCGGCGACGCCCGGCAGGTGCGCAAGGCGCTCGGTGATGCCGATCTCGTGCTGCTCATCGGCGGTCCGTTCTTTGAGGACATCTGGTTTGCGCCTGATAGCCACATTCCCGACGGCGCGTCCTTGCTGCAGATCGAGGCCTCGGCTGAGCGTCTCGCGCTCAACAACCGGCTCGATGCCGGCATCGTCGGCGACATCGCCGTCAGCCTCAGCGCATTGACGGACGCGTTGCGCGCAAAGGCGAGTGCGGACTTCAAGCATGCCGCGCAAAACCGCAATGCGGTGCTGGCCGAATTGCAGGCGAAAGAGAAGGAAGCCTATCGCGCGCGCGTCGAGAAAAGCTGGAACCGCCAGCCCGGCTCGATGCCGCGTGTCACCGCGGAGCTGCGCCGCGGCCTGCCCGATGATGTCGTGATCGTCGATGAAAGCATCACGGCGAGCCTCGATCTCGCGCGCGCCTTCGACTATCGCGGCTTCGGCGATTATTTCGGCGGTCGTGGCGGCGGCATCGGCCAGGGCCTTGCCGGCGCGATCGGCGTCAAGGTCGCAATGCCGGATCGTCCGGTTGTCGCCATCTCCGGCGACGGCTCGGCGATGTATGCGATCCAGGCGCTGTGGACGGCCGCGCACCATAAGCTTGCGATTGTGTTCGTGGTGCTGGCGAACCGCGAGTACCGCATCCTCAAGCACAATGTGGATGTCTGGCGGCAGAACTTCGAAGCCGGCACCCAGCATCCCTATCAGAACATGGATATCACCGGCCCCGCGCTCGACTTTGTGCATCTCGCAGCCGGCATGGGCGTCGAGGCGGTCAGAGTCGAGAAAGCCGACGACATCGCCGGCGCAGTTGCAACGGCTGTCGCGGCCCAGCGGCCATACCTCGTCGAGATCGCAATCGAAGGAAAGCGCTAACCCTTCCGCAGGAGTTATCATGGCAGGCATTCTGGACGGCAAGGCTGCATTGGTGACGGGCGGCGGCTCGGGCATTGGCCGGGCAACGGCGATTGCCATGGCGCGCGAAGGCGCGCGCGTCGCGGTGTCCGACCTCTCGAAGGATGGAATCGAACAGACGGTCGCGCTTATCAACGCCGCCGGCGGCCAGTCGATCGCGATCCAGGGCGATGTCACCGACGAGGCCGATGTCGCGAACATGGTGGCCCGCACGGTTTCGGCGTTTGGCCGCATCGATTGTGCGTTCAACAATGCCGGCGTTGCCGGGCGCTCCGTCGGGCCGCCCGGCCAGCGCATTCACGAACTCACGCAGCCCTCGGTCGCGAAGATGTTTTCGGTGAACCTGATGGGCGTTTTCCTGTGCCTGAAATATGAAGTCGCGCAAATGCTCAAGCAGGGCGGGGGCGGCGCCATCGTCAACACGGCCTCGATCGCCGGGCTGGTTGGCCTCGCCACGTCGGGCCACTATGTCGCGACCAAGCACGGTGTCGTCGGGCTGACCAAGTCTGCGGCGATCGAATATGCCCAGGACGGCATCCGCGTGAACTGCGTCAATCCCGGATACATCAAGACGCCCATGACCCAGGAAACGATGGACGAACGCTACGACGAGATCATCGCCAAGGTGCCGGTACGCCGCCTGGGCATGCCGGAGGAAATCGCCGAAGCCGTGGTCTGGATGTGCTCGGACAAGGCGTCCTTCATGACAGGCGCATCGCATGTGATCGACGGCGGCTACAGCGCCGCCTGATGTTCTGACGATCTTTTATGAGAAAGGCGATGGAAGCCGGCACGGCGCGAACACGGCGAGCCTCCCGGAATCCTTGCTGCCGGCGGTCCACCAAAAACGGCCGCGACATCAGGAGGTTTCGACCCACGTCTGCTCTGGTCCAAAGCGGACATCGCGGCGGCGCGGAACTGACACATGCGCGGTTCAAGATTGTTGCGGCGCAAATTGACCTTTGAACCCTATTTCTATGGTCGCAGTTTCCTGATGTGATCCTCAATATTGCGAGCCAATTTGCTGTGATCCCTGCTCAGGGAGGCCGTGTCGATCACCATCATGTCGTGACTAAACTATAGAACAGGAAGGACATCACATGCCTTCACGCCGTAGCTTTCTGGCCGGCACCGTCGCGACCGGTGTCGCGCTGTCAACGCAGCACGCCGCGGCGGCAGTCGCGCAGCAAAAACGAGTGATCGTTGATTCGCAGGTTCACCTGTGGCCGGCGAGCACCCCGGAAAGACCATGGCTCCCCGGTGCCAAACCGCAGCTTCTGGAGCCCTTTACCATCGAGCGAATAATTCCCCTGATGGACGAGGCTGGCGTCGATCGCGTCGTCATCGTTCCGCCGGCATCGCTCGAAGGCGAGCGCGTCGACTATGCCCAAGAGGCGGTCAAACGGTACCCGGGCCGCTTCGCCATCATGGCGCGTGTCGCCCTCGACAAGCCCGACCGCGCGGCACGGCTTGCGACTTGGCGCGACCAGCCCGGCGTGCTGGGCGTAAGGTTGAACTTCGGCCCCGGCGAAGCTGCGTGGCTGACAGACGGGACCGCGGACTGGTTCTGGCCGGCGGCGGAGAAGGCCCGCCTGCCTGTGATGTTTCTCACGTCGGGCCAGACGTCGCTGTTCGCCCGCATTGCCGAGCGACACCCGCAACTTACGCTCATCATCGACCACATGGGCGTCGGCGCGGGCCTGCGCCCTCGTCCTGATTCATCGGAATCCGTGAGAAACAACACGGTGACGGAAGCTATTGCCCAGTCGGTCGCGCTCGCGAAATATGCGAATGTGTCGGTGAAGTTGTCGTCGGTGCCGCTGATTTCGACTGAGCCATATCCATTCCGTGACGTGACGTCGCATATCCACCGCCTATTCGACGCCTACGGCCCGGAGCGCTGCCACTGGGGGACCGACGTAACCAATTCGTTCGCCCGGGCCACCTACCGGCAGCGCGTGACGCAATTCACAGAGGAGCTTCCGTTCCTCACCGAAAGCGACAAGGACTGGATCATGGGCCGCGCGATCCTGGCGCGGCTTCGCTGGACGTGAACCAAGCTTTCTGCGATGCATGAGTTCGCCTCTGGCCTATTTCGGTCCTCGTCCCACGGCCTGCAGATGTCTGCTCGCCGGGCTTGAGCGGACTTCGGCGGAAGGCCCACCCGACTTCCGGGCGTGACCCGAAGCGGATATCCACCTTGTTCGGGCGGGTCCGCTGGCGCACAATCGCAACACCTTAATGGACGGCACCGACTATCGAAGGAGAACTCGGTTGAAAAAGTCTCCCAAGGATACGCTCGTTGGCACCTGGGTTCAGACCTCTCTTGATACCGTCTCCGCTGACGGCACGAGGCGCCCGCTCTACGGGGAAAATGCAAAAGGCATGATTATCTATACTGCCGATGGCTATTTTACACTCATGCAGGCGAGCGTTGATCTTCCCAAGCTCAAATCCGGCTTGCCGTCCAAAGCGACGCCTGAAGAGGCGAAAGCGGTGATCGCCAACTCCATCGCTTATTTCGGCAAATACTCGTTAGATGAAACCAGCATGGTTCTTAGCCTCGATATTCAGGCCAGCACATTCGCAAATCTGACCGGAAATCCTTCAGAAAAGCGCAACGTCACGTCACTGACTGAGAACGAATTGAAGTTCAACAGACCGTTTGTAAAAAACGTAACCCTTGAGGCCGTGTTCAAGCGGGCCGAATAAGCGCGCATGGAGAAGTCCGCTTGTAGCCCTCGGCAGACATGGTCCGACCGTCGGCAGATGTCAGCTTTTTGACTCGGAACGGACATGCCGGCTCTCGGTCTTACTTGTTTCGCACGAGAGTCGTAAACGTCCGGGATTGTAGTGCTCGACAAACGCTATCAGTCTTCTCTTCGGGAGAGACCAATGAATTTGCGGGTGATTTTTGTTGCATGCATTTTCGCGGCTTTTGGATCGTCCATGATGACATTCGATGCGCTCGGCCAGAACCAATCGTTGAAAGAGCAGCTGATCGGTACTTGGACGCTACTCTCGTGGGAGCAAAGGAAAGGCGACGGCACCAAGGTCGAGCGTTATGGGACCACCCCGAAGGGCATCGCCTTCTTTGATGCGGGCGGGCGATACATCATCACCGTGATGCGATCAGATCGCGCCAGATACGCCAGCAATGCCCTCTGGCAGGGTACCGCTGACGAAAACAAGGAAACGGCCGACGGCACGATAACTTACTTCGGAACATATTCGATAATCGAGGCGGATAGCAGCATCGCAATTCACGTCGAAGGCAGTTCCTTTCCAAACTGGAATGGCGCGGACCAGAAGCGCTTTGTCGCGATTGCGGGAGACCAGCTGACGCTGACGGTTCGTCCTCCGGCCGGTGACCCAGTTAACGTAACTTGGAAGCGTTCGAATTGATTGCGCCAAGTCAGCACTTTGCCCTTTCGGAAATGCCGCGCTGGCTATCGAAAGTCCGGTGTCGGGGTGAAGCGGACGTTACGGTTACGCGTTCCGACTTCCGAGTTTGACCCACCGCGGACCTCTCCCCGGACCCTTCGCTCTCGCGGATTTCGTCTCTCACAGCTAGTCTGGGCATTGTTTGAATGCACCCGGTTATCTGCTGAGAGGGAGGAAGATATGGTACTTCTCCGTGTGCTTGCCGCTGCTGTTGTATGCCTCTGTTTTCAAGCTGAATTTGCCCTTGCCGAGGATACAGCGGGGCAACTCGCAGGTAGTTGGAAGCTAAGCTCATGGACGATTCAGATTATCGGTGGAGAGGCTACTGAGCCTTTCGGTCCTAATCCCAAAGGCAGGGCGATCTTCGCGGCGGACGGGTACGTGACGTTCGTCATCGTGGCGGCAAATCGTAAACCGGCAACAAGCAATGAGGAGTTGGCAGCCCTTCTGAAGTCGCTCCTTGCTTACACCGGAAAATTTATGATCGAAGGAGACAAGTTTACAACCAAAGTGGACATATCGGGGAATGAGCTTCTCACCGGACAGGACCAAATACGATTTTTCAAGCTGGAAGGTGATAAGCTGACCATTCGAACGGCTGAACAAGTCAGCTCCGTTTTTCCCGGAAAGAGAGTGGTAGGAAGCCTTACTTGGGAACGCGAGCGCTAGGAGCGCTGGGCTGCCAATCTGTGTTCTGCTTCGCCCGCGCCGATGAGGCATGAAGTAAGAACGACGACTTCGGTTGTTGGCCCAAAGCGGATCTCCAGCCGGGATTCGCCGAAGTCGGTTTTCTGACCCGAAGCAGACCCCGGCAGGCCGGCGCCCATCAGCTCTGCAGACCAGTGGGTTGATCCGCTTTGTGAGCTAACGTAGTCGTTCGCGATGAGCGAATGCACAACCGGCGCCAGGATTCCAGCCCCTCCAGGTACGAAAGCCATGCTGCTCGGGGTCGGATGCGGTCTCGGCGCAGCGCTTTGCTGGGCGCTCGGCTTCGTGGCGACGCGGCACGGCCTGAAAGTCGGGTTCACACCTGTCGACCTGCTGATGCATCGCTTCCTGTGGTCGGGCATCGCCTTCCTGCCGCTCGTTGTGCGCGCCGGCCTCCGCGATCTCTGCGGCATCGGATGGAGCCGCGGCATGGCGCTGATGCTGCTGGGCGGGCCGGTGATGTCGCTGATCAGCTATGCCGGCTTCGTGTTCGTGCCTCTCGGGCACGGCAGCGTGATCCAGCCGTCCTGTGCGACCCTTGGTGGACTGTTTCTCGCGGTCGTCCTGCTCAAGGAATCGATCTCGCTTTCGCGGGTCGCCGGGGCGCTCGTCATCGTGCTCGGCCTTGCTGTGATCGGCAGCGAATCGATCGGCCATATGGGATCGAGCGCCGTAATGGGCGACTTGATCTTTGTCCTGACCGGATTGATGTTTGCGAGCTTCGCCACGCTGGTGCGCTATTGGCGTGTCTCTGCGTTCTCTGTCGCTTCGGTCATCAGCGTGCTGTCGCTGTCGCTGTTTCCGCTGTATGCCGCCTCGGGTGGGCTCGCTCGCGATGCCGCCATCGGCCTGAACGAAAATGCGCTGCAAGCCGTCGGCCAGGGCATCCTGGCCGGGCCCGCGGCAATGTATTTGTTTGCACTGTCGATCCAGCGGCTCGGAGTAGCCCGCGCGGCTGTTTTTCCTGCGACCGTTCCGGTGCTGACCTTGCTGTTGGGGTGGCTCCTGATTGGCGAGCCACCGACCACGTTGCAGGCGGCCGGATTGGTGACCGTATTGGCCGGATTCTATCTCGCGCAACGGCAGCGTTAGACGGCATGGCCGTCGTTCTGTGGCACCTCCCCCGTAAGGACCCGCAAGGGGAGGGAGCGCGGTGCCTCTCTCACGTGCCAATCACTGAGTTGCCCGACGGCGCAAGCCTCTATTGCAAAAATATTTCGCTTTATCCGAAGTGCAACTCGGTGTATGGTTCGCTCGTCTCACCCGATCGAGGGGCGCTTCGCGGTCGTCACGAACGTGGGTCGAGATGCGGTGGACGCCGATTGCGCAACTGACGAGTGCGCATGAAGCGGACGGTGAAGTCGTGTGGTCCTGACGCCCTAGTGGCAGGTGTCCTCATGTGAAACGCGCAAGCGTTTTGCAAAGGCGGTGACAAACAAGCCCAGTCTCGCCGGGGAGAGCACGAAGTAAGCCGTAAGCCATCGCGCAGGGAAAGCCGGATTGCTCCGGTTACACCTGTGGTCCTACCCCCGAGCTTTCTACCTTTTGCTCGGGGCCCATGGGTGCGATCGGCACCCGGCTTTCCCTGCGCCCTCTTCCAGAGAGGGCGGAACGAAATGCAAAACTCGGGCAAATCATGTCGCGAGATTGCGCTCTCACATCCTCTCGGTTGTCATGCCCCGCGCATGCGGGGCATCCAGTACGCCGCGGCTTCTCGATTCAAGCGTTGGCGTCTCTGGAATACTGGATCACCCGCATTCGCGGGTGACGACATAGAGAACTTGGCTGTTTGACAGTTTCGTCAGAAACGAAGGCGTGCGGGCCAGCAGACGGTCGCGCGAATCAGCCCGACGCGACCGAGGCTCGAGACGCAGCAGCGAACCCTATTGGTCAACCTTCGGCGTCTTGCCTGCAAAGTCGAGGCCGAGCCGGAGGGCGCGCTCCTGGCGCTCTTCCGTCAAGAACTTCAGCTCCCGTTCCAGCGACCGCGCAACCTCGTCCTGCGTTTCCTTGGAGTGGCGGCGGGAGCCGCCTTGCGGTTTGGCCGGTTGGGCGGTCACGGGAAAACCCTTGTCATCACGGTGTCACACGCCCTGATGCCATGACCCGAGTCCGGCGGACAATCAAAAAGAATTCAGCGGGCGCCCTTTGGAAGGTTTGCTGCGCATCTGACTCAAATTTAAGCAGGAAATTCTCCCCGGTCTCGTCGCGACTGGAGCCGAAGTCGTTGAGCCCGCGATCTCATCAATTCGGATGAGAGAGCCCGGTTCCCGCGAAATCATTTCCGGAATCGCACGAAGACGTCCTGAAACCGACAAGGTCTAACCTTAGTAGCGTTGTGAAGGACAGGTGCCTGGTGAGACGCTGACGACCGAGGTCGTTAGATCACGACCGAGGTCGTGAAGTCAGTCAGCCCTCCTGAGACGTTGGGGATGATCTCGGAAATGAAGAAGCTGAATGCTGTGCCATATGTCTGGGCGGCCGCGCTGATTGCGGTCGCGATCTGGGGCGTGAGCGGCACCCCGCAGATGGCACATACCTCCGCCAGCACGCATCTGGCTCGCGTGCGATAGAGCGTTTTCGAGCGAAGCAGATCCCGGTTCGCGTCAAGAAAACGCGTCAAACGGAAGCCTAGAGCTTCGGCCGCAGCGAGCGCTGCATATCCATCGTGTAGGTGTAACGGCCTTCGGGGTGCGTGGTGATGGTGACCTCGAACAGTTCCTCGCGCAGGCCGTAGTAGCGGCGTACCACGGTCAGCGCCGGCGAACCGGCCTTGACCCCGAGCGCCTTGGCGATCGGCGCCGGCATGCCCCGGACGAAGATTTCCATCTGCGCGCGCTCGGTAACCTGGCCGTACATCTTGGCGATCTGCTCGTGCACCGGGGTGCGGCCGTGGTCGCTGCGGGTCACGACATCGGCGAAGCGTCGCAGCACGTAGATCTCGGTCCAGCCGAGCGGGGCAGCGAACTGGTCGGATCGGCGCACCGCCTCGATCAGGAACCAGCTCTTGCCGGGCTCGCATTTCAAGAGCCCAGCCAGCTTGCGGTCGGCGACGATGTCGCTGCTGGCAACCACGTCGCGGTAGGTTTCGTTGGAATAGCGCAGCCACTCGCCGAGCGACTTGACGCTGTGGGTGAACAGCACCGGCGGTTCGGCGGCGATCACCACCGAACCGAGGCCGGCGCGGCGCACGATCAGGCCCTGGTCGATCAGGATGCGCAGCGCTTCGCGCACGGTCTGCCGGCTCGCCTGGTAGCTCGCCATCAGCTCGGTCTCGGTCGGCAGCAGATTGCCGACCGCGTAGGTGCCGAGACGGATGTCCTTCTGCAGTCCGGTGGCGATGTCGCGGTAGCGGGACGATCTCGCCCTGTCCGGTTGCTCAGACATGGCGGATCACTGGTATGCCGTATGGCAGGCGACCGGATGTCCCGACTGCATCGACTGCAGCGCGGCCTCGAACGCGGCGAGCGTCGCCAGCACATCTGCTTCGGGCACCGGGAACGGCGCAATGCCTTCGACCACGTCGGCAAAGGCGGAAAGTTCCGCGGTGAGCGTGTCGACCGCCGGGAAGCGTCTCGTCACAGGCGCCTCGCCGGAATTCCGTAGCACCATCGTCGTCTCGTCGAGCACCTCTGCAGATCCCTTCGTTCCGAACACATGCACGCGCCAATAGAACGGTGTTGCGCGGACAGTCGCAAGGGTTGCACTCACGCCATTCACAAATTCAATCGCTAAAGTTGCAGTGTCGAGCGGCGGCGGTCCGGCCCCGCGTTCACTCAACCGGGCATAAACCTGGCGCGCCGGGCCGAGCAGGCTGACGAAGCCGTCGAGCACGTGCAGCCCCGCGCCGGTCAGCCCGCCGCCTGGCGACTCCCCGGGCGACAGCCGCCAGCCCTGCGTGATGCTCTGCGAGTTCTCGTTGCTGTTGTGGCCCTCGACATGCAGGATCGTGCCGAGCTCGCCGCTAGCCGTGATCGCGCGCAGCGCCCGCATCGACGGCCAGAACCGGCGGTTATGCCCGACCGCGAGCGTCACGCCGGCGTTGCGGCAGGCCGCGAACATCTCAGCCGCATCGTCGCGCCGAAGCGCCAGCGGCTTCTCGCAAAACACCTGCTTGCCGGCTGCGGCGGCCGCAACCACGTGCGTTTTGTGCAGCGAATGCGGCGTTGCCAGCAGCACCGCATCGATGGCGGGCTCGGCCAGCACGGCCTCGAGGCTGGCCGCAGGCGACAGGCCGTGCGCGGCGCAAAAGCTCGCAGCGCTGTTGGTGTCGGGTTCCACCGCGCTGACGATCCTGAGCCGGGGCTCGTTGCGCGCGGCCTCGACCAGCGCGCGGCCCCACCGGCCGAGGCCCACGATCGCACAATTGATCATGAATGTTCCTTGTCCTGATCGCGTCCGGCCCGGATCGCCTCGATGACAGCGGCGCTGTCGCTGTCCGGGCCCGCGAGCGCGATCGCCGCACGCAGCAGATCGGCCTGCACTGAGGTCAGCGGCAAGCGCAGGCCGTGCCGGCCGGCTTCCTGCAGAATCAGTTCGGCGTCCTTCAAGGTCTGCGCGATATGCGATTGCGGCGAGAAATCCCGGGTCAGCATCTTCTGTCCCTTGCTGTCCATCACCCTGGAATATGCCGCCGATTGCCGTGCGGTCGCAAGGAAGGCCGCGCTGTCGAGGCCGAGGCTCTCGGCAAAGGCCATGCCTTCGGCCAGCGCGGCGCGGTTGTTCTGCAGGATCAGGTTGATGGCGAGCTTGGTGCGGCTCGCATTGCCGATCGCCCCGACACTGATCCGCTGCGGGCAGAGGATGTCGAGCGTCGCCGCGGCAGTTGCGATGACGTCGGATTCGCCGGCGACCAGCGCGGTGGCCGTGCCCGCACGGACGTGTGTACTGGTGCCCGAGATCGGCGCTTCGATGAAGGCAAGGCGCGAGCGCGCGGCGAATTCGGCGATGACAGCGATCTCGCCCGGCGCGCAGGTGGTGGTGCAGATGACGAGCGGCGGCAACTCGGCGTTCGCGAGGTCCGGCAGCAATCCCTTGACCTGAGCCGCGTCGTACACCGCAATGACGATGGTCCGGCAGCGCGCCGCCACGTCGGCGGCAAAGGCAGCGAATTCGGCGCCGCTGGCTCTCAGATCGTCCTCCTTCGCCGCATCGATGTCGAAGCCGATCACCCCGACGCCGGCGTCGATCAGCCGCGCGGAAAGCGCTGATCCCATCAGCCCCAGGCCAATCATGCCGACAGGTGTCTCGCGAGCCATGATGCGACGGAGCTCTGGTCTATTGCGGTTGGATGCCGGCCGCCTTCACCTCCGCCGACCAGCGCACGACCTCGCTCCTGACGAAGGCGCCGAACTCGGCCGGCGCCAGCGGCGCCACCATCACACCGACATCGGCGAGCTTCTTCTTCGTCTCCGGCATGGCGAGGAACCTGGCGCATTCAGAGTAGATCTTGTTGACCACCGGCTCCGGTGTACCGGCCGGCGCGAACAGCCCGTACCAGATCGTGGCCTCGAAGCCCGGCATTGCCTCGGCGAGTGCGGGCAAGCCCGGCGTCAGCTCATTGCGGGTCGCCGAGGTCACGCCGATCCCGCGCAAGGTGCCGCCCTGCATCTGCGGGATCGCGACCGAAAAGTCGCCGAAGGTCAGGTCGATCACCCCCGCCATCACGTCGGTCATCGCCTGCGGCACGCCGCGGTAGGAGGCCGCGATCAGCGACAGGCCGCCGCGCGATTGCAACTGCGCGATCGAGATTTGCGACGCGCCCGAGCCGTAGCCCGCGGTCAAATTGGGAGTAGCCTTGGCATAAGCCAGGAACTGCGGCAGGTCCTTGGCCGCAAGCTTCGGGTTGACCAGCAGCACCATCGCCGTCGTGGTGGTGCGGATGACGGGCGCAAAATCCTTCACCGGGTCATAGGGCAGGCTCTTGAGCGTCGCGACGTTGCTGGCGTGGGTCGTGTTGGTGCCCATCAATAGCGTGTAGCCGTCGGGCGCGCTGCGGGCGACTTCCTGGGCCCCGATACTGCCGAGCGCGCCGGCGCGATTCTCGATCAGCACCGTCTGGCCGAACGCGTCCTGCAGATGCTGGCCGACCAGCCGCGCGACATTGTCGGGGCCGGCGCCGGCCGGGAAGGGCACGATGATCTTGAGCGGCCGTTGCGGGAAATCGTCGGCCGCGAAAGCCGGCGGGGCCGAGAGCGCCGCGAGCAGGACGACGAGCAGCCCCAGCCGTAACTCCATCCCGGTCCCCTCCGTGCTTTTATGAATTTATACGGACAAATATGTCGGAAAGGCAAGCGTCAGGCCTATGGCAACATTGAGGTGTGCCATATTTATCCGTATAACTAGCCAGTACAGGGGAGCCAGACGACGATGGTCGACACCAGCGATCTCCATGCGCGCGGGCTGCGCCGGCGCCTGAAGATGTTCGGCGAGCTCGATGTCGCCAAGCGGATGGCGGCTGCGGGCGATTTCGGCACGCCGCTGCAGAACATCATCAATGCCTATGTCTATGGTGACGTCTGGGAGCGCAGCGGCCTGTCCGACCAGATCCGCAGCCTCGTGATGCTCGCCATCACTGCGGCGAGCAGCAAGCCCACCGAGTTCCGCGTGCATGCCAAGGGCGCGCTGGCCAACGGCTGCACCGCCGCGCAGGTGCAGGACGTGCTGCTGCTGGTCGCGATGTATTGCGGCATTCCGGCTGCGATCGAGACCAGCAAGATTGCAGCCGAGGTGTTCGGCGAGGCGCCTCCGGAGGGGTAGGGCACAGGTCTGCGTCGTGATAGGGACGTTGCCGACTGCGATCAGCAACAGGATGTGCCCATGTCCGGCTTCCCGACTTCGACGACCGTGCTCGATTCCGTACTGTTTCGCGATGCCTTCGGCACGCGCGAGATGCGCGAGGTGTTTTCCGACCTGCGGCTGATCTCGCGCTATGCCGAGGTCGAAGTCGCGCTGGCACAGGCCGAAGCGCGCTGCGGCGTGATCCCGGCGGACGCCGCGGAGGAGATCGCTGACCGCACCGATGCCGCCGCGTTCGATATCGATCTGCTGCGGCAAGAGACCGACATCGTCGGCTACCCGATCCTGCCGCTGGTGCACCAGATGGCGAAGCAGTGCGGCGAGGCCGGCCGCTACGTCCATTGGGGCGCAACCACGCAGGACATCATGGACACCGCCGTGGTGTTGCAGCTGCGCGATGGTCTCCAGATCATTGAGGATGACATCGCTGCGTTGCGCGGCATCCTCGCCGATCTGTCGAAAAAGTACCGCGACACGGCGATGGCCGGCCGCACCCATCTGCAGCAGGCGCTGCCGGTGACCTTCGGCTACAAGACCGCGATCTGGCTCGCCGCCTTCGATCGCCACGCCGCGCGCCTGGCGGAGCTGAAGCCGCGCGTGCTGGTCGGCCAGTTCGCCGGCGCCGCCGGCACGCTGGCTTCGCTCGGCGACAAGGGATTCGACGTCCAGACGGCGCTGTGCGAGCAACTTGGCCTCGGCGTGCCCGTCTCCAGCTGGCATGTTGCGCGCGACGGTCTGGCGGAAGCGGTGAACTTTCTCGCGCTGGT
Organism: Bradyrhizobium sp. I1.14.4; assembly: GCF_050435825.1. Lineage (NCBI taxonomy): Bacteria > Pseudomonadati > Pseudomonadota > Alphaproteobacteria > Hyphomicrobiales > Nitrobacteraceae > Bradyrhizobium > Bradyrhizobium sp. I1.14.4. Next base: position 147,468 of record NZ_JBNDLA010000004.1, read on the forward strand.
CACGGGAACGCTCGGCAAGATCGCGCTCGACATCATGATCATGGCCTCGACCGAGTTCGCCGAGGTCTACGAGCCGTTCGTGAAGGGGCGCGGCGCGTCCTCGACCATGCCGCAGAAGCGAAACCCGATTTCGTCGGAGCTGATGCTCGCCGCCGCCAAGGCGGTGCGACAGCATGCCGGCCTGATGCTCGATGCGATAGTGCAGGATTTCGAACGCGCCACCGGTCCGTGGCACGCCGAATGGATCGCAATCCCCGAAAGTTTCGTGCTGACCGCCGGCGCGCTGCACCAGGCCAGATTCGCGCTTGGCGGCCTGATCGTCGACGAGAAACGGATGGCCGACAATCTCGACATCAGCCGCGGGCTGATCGTTGCTGAGGCCGTGATGATGGGTCTCGCGCCCGCAATCGGCCGGCAGGAGGCGCATGACGTGGTCTATGACGCCTGCCGTGTCGCCAACGAGAAGGGCCTCACGCTGGCCGAAGCGCTGGCCGCGGATCAGCGCGTCGCGAGCCGGATCGACCGGGCGACGATCGACCGCCTCACCGCGCCGAAAAACTACCTCGGCCTCGCGCCCGAGATGGTCGACCGGGTGTTGGCTTCGGTGAAGCGGTAAAATTCGAGGCAATTGCTCGCCGTCGCGTGATCGGCGCGGCCGGCAGGAACCTTGCGGATGCTGATCGAATTGGACTACGAATCCTCAACATCCTCAAACGACACGGCCGGACGCTTCATGCCCGCACATCAACGCAACTTTGCCGCCTCAATCGATCCCGCGAAGCTCGATCGGCTTGCAGAAGTCGCGATCAAGGTCGGCCTGCAGCTGCAGCCGGGGCAGGATTTGCTGCTGACGGCGCCTGCCGCGGCAATGCCGCTGGTGCGGCGCGTCGTGGAGCATGCCTACAAGGCCGGCGCGGGCCTCGTGACCCCGTTCTTCTCGGATGAAGAGCTCACACTGGCGCGCTATCGCTACGCCAACGACGCAAGCTTCGATCGTGCCGCGGGCTGGCTCTACGAGGGCATGGCGAAGGCGTTCGGCGCCAAGACCGCGCGGCTTGCGATCGTCGGCGACAATCCGATGCTACTGTCGGGCGAAGACCCGGCCAAGGTGGCGCGCGCCAGCAAGGCCAATTCGATCGCCTACCAGCCGGCGCTGGAGAAGATCGTCAATTTCGACACCAACTGGAACATCATCGCCTATCCGAGCACGTCCTGGGCCAAGCAGGTGTTCCCCGATGATGCCGAGGACGTCGCGGTGGCCAAGCTTGCAGACGCGATCTTCTCCGCGTCCCGGGTCGATCAGGACGGCGCCGTCGCCGCCTGGGACAAGCACAATGCGCGGCTGCGCGAGCGCACCGAATGGCTGAACGGCCAGCGTTTCCACGCGCTGAAATATTCCGGTCCCGGCATGGACCTCACCATCGGCCTCGCCGATGGTCATGAATGGGAAGGCGGCGCCTCGACCGCCAAGAACGGCATCGTCTGCAATGCCAACATCCCGACCGAAGAGGTGTTCACGACACCGCACTGCCACCGCGTCAGCGGTCACGTCGTCAGTTCCAAGCCGCTGTCCTATCAGGGCACGCTGATCGACAATATTTCGGTCAAGTTCGACGAAGGCCGCATCGTCGAGGCCAAGGCCTCGCGCGGCGAAGAGGTGCTGAAGAAGGTGCTCGACACCGACGAGGGCGCGCGCCGCCTCGGCGAGGTCGCGCTGGTGCCGCATTCCTCGCCGATCTCGAAGAGCGGGTTGCTGTTCTTCAACACGCTGTTCGACGAGAACGCCGCCTCGCACATCGCGCTCGGCCAGTGCTATTCAAAATGCTTCGTCAATGGTGACAAGCTGACGCCGCAGCAGATCGCCGAGCAGGGCGGCAACAAGAGCCTGATCCACATCGACTGGATGATCGGCTCGGCTCACACCGACATCGACGGTATCCACGCCGACGGCCGCAGTGTGCCGGTGTTCCGCAAAGGCGAGTGGGCGTAGCAGCCGCCCGCAGCTGGAGCGGCGGACTCCGCTTCACCTCGCCCCGCGTGCGGGGAGAGGTCGGATCGCATCGTCAGATGCGATCCGGGTGAGGGGGTCTCCGCAAACGCAGCTATCACCGAATACGTGAAGGCGGCCCCTCACCCCAACCGTCTCCCCGTAAGAACGGGGCGAGGGGGCAGTTCGCGCGCTATGGAAACCGCCGCTCGCGCGCGGCGATCAGTTCGCCTCGCGGCGCGCTGAAACGGCAGGTTTCGTGCTGCGGCCGGAAGCCGAGCCGGCGATAGATCTTCAGCGCGGGCGCGTTGCGGCTCGAGACGTTGAGCCAGCAGGGATGCTCGACCGACACGTCGTGCGCGCTGAGCACGCGATAGACCAGCAGCTGGCCGAGCCCGCGTCCCTGCCGCGCCGGGTCGACGGCGATCGACTCGATCCACATCGAGTTCCGCTCCGGCTCGGTCAGGCAGAAGCCCGACATCTGTCCATCCTCCGACGCGATCCAGACTTCGCTCTCGGTCAGGACCTGCGCCATCTCCTCCGGCGAGTACAGGCGGAACGCGGCGTCCGAGGCATAGGCGGCATTGTGGATGCGGGCGACCTCGGCCGCGCAGGCGGTCACGTCGGTGACCTGCTCGATGGTGGCGCGGGCCGCCGCGAGGGTGCGCGCCGGTTGCAACGGCTCGACGCACTTCATCCCGATTTCGGACTCAACATGAACAAAGCCGAAGGCGGCCACGAAGGCCATTCCTGGCGGCCAATCGCCGCTCACCAGTGTCTGTACGGTGAGATCGGGATCGCCGTCGATCGCAAGCACTTCGTCGAACAGCGCGAGGCCAATCCGGCGGCGCCGCAGCTCGGGCGCGACGACGATCTTGAGGAACCGGGAATGATGCGCGCCCTGATCGCGCAACGAAGATTCGGCCAAGCCGATGAGCCGCCCATTCCGCTCGGCAATGCGGAAGTCGCGGCCGCCACGGTTTTGCGGCAGTTTCAAGAACTGGTCCCACTGCGGCAGCGTGACAGGGCCCAGCCGCGGTTCCACCGCAGCAGCCTTGGCGTAGAGTTCGACCACCGCTTCTGCATCAGCCTCACGAAGCGGCCGGATGGTGATGCTGTCATCCATGAGTCGAGAGTTTACCCGATATCGAGCCGATAGACATCCTTTGCCGTCTTCAAGAACAACGCCGTCTTCTCGACTTCGCTATATTGTGAAGCAAGCCGCTTGAACGTGTTGAAGATCACCTGATAGCTGCACTGCCCCTTATCAGGTGGGAAGTTGCTCTCGAACATGCAACGGCTCGGCCCGAACGCCTCGATGCAGGTTTCCACATAGGGCCGCCAGGCTGCGGCGAGTTCCTCCGACGAGGGCGGCCTGGGGCGGAGGTGGAAGTCGTAGCCAAGCAGGCACATCGCCAACCCGCCGAGCTTGACCACGACGTTCGGGCATTTGGCGATTTCCTGGATCGACGCCTTCCAGACCGGGAAGGTCTCGCTGCGCTTGCCGGCGAAGCGGCCGGTGCCGACCGGTCCGCCGCAATGGTCGAGCACGATCCGGGTGTCGGGAAAGGCGCGGGCAAGGTCGGTGAGCTCGCCGATCTGCGGATGGAACAACCAGGCGTCGAAGCTGAGGCCGAGCGGCGCCAGGCAGGCGAACCCCCTACGAAAGGTGGTATCCAGCAAGATGCCCTTCGGGCGGTTCGCATACATGTGGGCGACGTTGGGATCCTCATCCCAGGCCGAGGAGTGGCGGATGCCGCGGAACCGGCCGTTGCCGGCGGCAATCTCCGCCTCCAGCACGGCCTTCGCCTGGTCGCCGATCAGAAGGTTAACGTGGCTGACGATGCCGGCGCAGATCGCGGCCTTGCCATAGCCGCCGCTTGCCGCCATCGCCGCGACGCCGTTGGCGAACTCGACCTCGCCGACGGGGCGGAACGCCTCCGGTCCGTCGGCGCGATACATCGACCGGCAGTCGACATAGACGGTCGCCACGATCTTGTGGCCGGAGGCGATGTCATCGCGCATCTCCTCGATCAGATAGCGCAAGCCTCCGCGATCCCAGAGATGATGGTGTGGATCGACGATCGGCCGGGCCGGATCGATGATCTCCTCGGTATATTGGGCGAGCCAATCTTCGCGCGGATTGGCATAGAGCCCGCTGGCTGAGGCGGGCAGAGTGCTGGCCATGGATGATGCTCCCTGTTCTTGCTCTTGCTGGCCGCCGATCCGATGTCGGCTCTGCGAAGGATAACGAGCCGCGCGCGAACAGGTCAAATGCGCAGCCCCGTCGCTTCCTGCCGCGTCATCGTCCATGCCGCGCCGGCACCAGCGAACTGGACGAGGCTTCCGGCGATCATCGCGAGCAGCAGGCCGTGGCTGCCGCCGCCGTTTGCCGCGTAGCATGCGCCGAGCACCGCAACCCCGATCGTCGCACCGCTGATGCGGGCCACGTTGATCAGCGCCGCCGCCGTACCGGCCCGCGCAGCGGCGACGTCGCCGACGGCCATCGCCGAGAGCGGACCGGCCGCGAGGCCAAGCCCGAGCCCTGTGAGGGCCAGCCCGAACTCGGCCAGGGCCATGTCCGGTTGCAGGCCACCAAGGCCGATCATCAGGAGGCCGGCGCCCATCAGCGTCACGCCACCCGAGGTGGCCGCGCGCAGCCCGAGCTTTTCCGAGAGCATGCCGGAGAACGGCGAGACCAGGACGAACACCAGCGACATCGGCAGCAGCGCGGCGGCGCTTGCTGCCGCGTCGAGCCGCCCGCTCGCCTGCCATGCCAGCGGCAGCACGAAGACCATGCCGTACCCGCCGAATGTCATGCCCGAGGTTGCGATCATGGCGGCGCGGAACTGGCGCGCCCTGAGGATCTCCGGTGACAGCAGCGCCTCGGAGCCTTTTCTGCTTTCGATAGCGATCAGCAGTGTTGCCGATAGCGTGGCGACGACCAGCGCGGCGATCATCGCGCCCGGCGCCGATTGCGCGCCGATGGCCGCATAGGTCAGGCTTCCAAGCGCGAGCGCGCCGCAAAACTGCGCCGGAGCGTCGAATGCGCGGCGTTGCGGGCTCGATGATTCCGGGACCGTGGATTCGGCCATCAGCGCGACGAGCAGTCCGAACGGCACGATGACCAGGAAGATGCTGCGCCAGCCCAACCAGGGGATCAGCAGCCCGCCAAGGCTCGGCCCCAGTGCCATGGCCACGCCGTTGCAGGCGGCCCAGATGCCGAGCGCGCGAGCACGCTCGTCCGTCCGGTCCCAGACCACCCGGATGATCGCAAGCGAGGCCGGAATCATCAGCGCGCCCCCGGCGCCGGTGAGGGCACGTCCGCCGATCAGCACCAGCGCGGACGGCGCGGCCGCGCACAGCAGCGATGCGAAAGTGAAGATCAGTGCGCCGCAGATCAGGATCCGGCGCCGGCCGTATCTGTCCGCGAGCATCCCGCCGGTCAGCAGCGAGACCGCGTAGACCAGATTGTAGCTGTCGACGATCCATTGCAGTTCGTCCACGCCGGCGCCGAAATGATCGCCGATCGCGCGCGCGCCGAGATTGACGATGAACGTATCGATGTGCGCGACCGTGACGGCCAAACACAGGGTCAGCAGCGTCAGCCGCTGCGATGCGCGCATGGCTAAGGGTTTACGCCGAAGCATATCGTCCATCGCGGATTCCGTTCTCTTGAGTTGATGAGCGCGCTCGGGCCCTGCTCAGACCTTGGGCGCAGGGCGCCTGGCGCGGGCTCGCTGCTGGGGCGAGACTGCGGGGCGCGCGCCTCCCGCCAGCCATTCGTCGTAGAATTCAATCTTGGCGTCGACCAGCGTCAGCGCCTCGGTCCATTTGGCGATCATCGTATGCACGCGGAGCTGATGCGCGGCGAGCAGGGCGCGGCGCCTGGGCAGGCTCGCGCTACCCTGCTTCACCAGTGCGGTGTATTCGCGGAGCTGCCGGATCGACATGCCGGTCAAGCGCAAGCGCTCCATCAGGTCGAGCCAGCCGATATGGTAATCGCTATAGACGCGCCGCCGGCCGCGATCTCTCGCGACGCCGGGCATCAGGCCCTGCGTCTCGTACCAGCGGATCGTGTGCACGCTACGGCCGGAGCGGCGCGCGATGTCACCGATGTGGAGCGCGCTCGGCGCCTGTGCTGTCCGGACCTCTGTCATCTATCGACCCGCCCTTCATCGCGCCGACGGCAAATCGCTCGCCTGGGTGCTTGCCGTAGTGAGCCGAGTGAACATGCTAGAGCGCACTCTAGGTCAAGCGCGAAAATGCCGGCGCACGAAATCGTGTCAGGGGCGGCTGTCGGGCGCCTTATACGCCGTCGAGGATGATCACCGTCGGTGTCGCCGGCAAGGTGTCGCGCGAAATCCGTAAAGTACGCTCGCCGCCGCGGCGGTCGATCTCGAACTGCTGGCCGATCAGGCGCATGAACTCGTCGAGCGGGGTGGCGAAGCGGTGCATCGGCAGCACGACCGCAGCACGCAGCCGTTTGGTGATCTCGGAGATGCCGTCCAGCGACATCGTATAGGTGCCGTCGATCGGCACCATCACGATGTCGAGCCGGCCGATCGCCGCGAAATGGCTGTCGTCGAGCTTGACGTGGAGGTGGCCGAGATGGCCGATGCACAGGCCCGCGACCTCGAAGATGAAGATCGAATTGCCGTCCTTGATCATCTCGCCGCCGGGGCCTTCGCCCCAATAGCGGCGGATGTCGGTGGTGACGTTGCGGATATAGACGTCGCCGATCCGCTCCGCGTAATGCGCGGCCTGGCCGTTCTCGCCCCAGCCATGCAGCACGTAGGGAATTTTTGGGTCGGGAAACAGCGTGTAATGCGTCTCATGCGCCCGGTTCATGGTCGCGACGTCGGGCAGCCGCCCGGTCCGATAGACGCCGTTGTAGTCGGTCGCGATCCTGATGCCGCCGGGCGTGTCGATGTAATAAGTGGAATGGCCGGCATAGGTGATCGCGACCTCGTCGGCCTTGCCGGCGACGCGCCGGGTGCTAACCGGGACGGTGCGCGCCGGCGCATTCGCCATCGCCAAGCATTCGCTGCGCTGGGCGTCCTGCGCGAAGGCGTGACCGGTCAATGGTCCCAGCAAGACGAGCGCGGCGAGCAATCTCAGCATGACCTGTTCCGCCTCCGGCAATGTCCGCGGACGCGAGACTATCGCGCAATTGGCGCGCCGTCATGATGAGGCCGGCGCATCGCTCCATGGCGCTGGCTGCAACACGATCCGGGCGATTATTGTGTCGGGACGCGCTACCATGCCGCGCAGATAATGGAGATCAGGGAGTTATGCGTGACTGACATCGTCGCTTCGCCGCGGGCATCATCGACCAAACGGCTCGAGCCATTGCGCCATGTCGACGCAAGCGTGCTCGACATCGCCTATTACGAGGCGGGTCCGGCCGATGGCCCGGCGGTGATGCTGATGCACGGCTTCCCCTACGACATCCACTCCTATGTGGATGTCGCGCCTAACCTGGCGGCGCAGGGCTGCCGCGTCATCGTGCCCTATCTGCGCGGCTACGGACCGACGGCCTTCCGTGACAAGGCGACGCCGCGCTCGGGCGAGCAGGCGGCGGTCGGGGCCGACCTGATGGCGCTGATGGACGCGCTCGGCATCAAGCGCGCGGTGTTCGTCGGCTATGACTGGGGTGGCCGTGCTGCATCGATCGGTGCGGCGCTGTGGCCGGAACGATGCATCGGGCTCGTCTGCACCAATGGCTATATGATCCAGGACATCGCGCATGCGATGGTTCCGGCGCGCCCGGAGCGCGAGGTGCCGCTGTGGTATCAATACTACTTTCAGCTCGAGCGCGGTCGCGCGGGGCTCGCTGCCAACCGGCGCGGCATCGCAAGGTTATTGTGGTCGCAATGGTCGCCGAGCTGGGCGTTCGACGATGCCTGCTTCGAGCGCACCGCGGTTGCATTCGACAATCCAGATTATGTCGACGTGGTGATCCACAGCTACCGGCATCGCTTCGGCGTTGTCTCCGGGGATCCGCAATATGCGGATTTGCAGCGGCGGCTGGACTCGCTGCCGGTGATTACGGTTCCGACCATCACGCTCGACGGCGCCGATGACGGGGTTACGGCTGCCGCCGACGGCAGCGCCAGCGCGGTCAGATACACTGCCCGCCGCGCCTATCGCGTGATCCCGGGCGCCGGCCACAACCTGCCGCAGGAAGCGCCGGAGGCGTTCACCGCGGCGGTGATGGAGGTGATGAAGGGCTAGCGTGGTTCTTACGCGCGCCGCGGGCTGATCTTCCAGGCAATGACGAGCGTCAACATGGTCAGAATGCCGCTGACGAGCGCGGCCGTCGGGATCGTCAGGGCCAGCGCCGCGGTTGCGGCCCAGCCGATCGAGGAGAAGGCTTCCGCAAAGGTGGCGATGCGCGAGGAGGTCTGGCGCCGACGGAACTGGCTGCGTTTGGCCTGCGCGCGGAACCAGAGCTGGACCGCGGCGGCGGATGCGGTCGCAATGATGATCGCGATCGCCGTGACCGCGGCCTGCTGCGGCGAGGCGAACACGAGCGCGGCCACCAGCGGCGCAAAGACTGCGGCAATGGCGATCAGGACGACCTCGACCTTGGCGCGGGTCACGCGTGACGGTGGCAGCGGCGCGGTCGCCACCAGATCGGGCGCGTCCTCGCCCGAGATAGTCAGCCAGGCAAGCCCGCCGGCGAGCTGGCCTGCGGCCATCACCACGACCGGCGTAATCAGCACGATCGCGGTCGATGTGCCGGAGAAGCTTCGCCACAGCATCAGGGCCGGCGGCAGCAAATAGAGCATCTGCATCAGGCTCTGCGACAGCAGCCACGGATCGCGGCAGAGCAGCAAGAACTCCTTGCGCCGCAGCGCCTGCTGCCGCGAGCCGGCCCGGAACGCGCGGGCGCGGCCCTGCGTGACCGCAGCCGGATTGGCGGCGACGCTTGCGACGGTGTCGGCAAACCGCGGCACGAACACCGCCATCACGACGCCGAGCATCACGAGCGCCGCGGCGAGCAGCAGCATCATGATTTCGAGATCACCGAGTGATGCGCGCGCCGGCCACCACAGCAGGCTGTCGGGTGCCGGAGCAATTCGCGCCGCGGTATCCGAGGTCAGAAAGGCAAACCGCGACAGCGTGCCGTAGGACAGCACCGCGACGACCTGCAGCGCGATGACGAAGCCCGCGCCGATGACGGCGGAGACGATCTGCGCCACGAGCCGCGTCCGGTTCGGCCCGATCAGGCGAAACAGGAGCGCGGTGACGGCGATCGCTGCGGCTGCCGCCGACAGCCCGATCGCAAGCACGACGCCGAAGCCGGCGAACCAGCGTGGGCCGCCGAGATACACCAGCACGTCGATGAACGGCGTCGACAGCAGCAGCGCCATGCTGCTCACCGTCAGCGCGATCGCGGCGATCCGGATCGAGAAGATGTTGGTGAGCTTGGCCGGCGACGACATGATCAGGTCGAGATCGGCGCGGGCATAGAACACGCGCGTCACCGACTCGATCGCCTGCGAGAGCATCAGCGCCCAGGACAGGAAGATCGTCGCGGTCAGCACGATCAACGAGGACGGATCGAGCGGAAACCGCAGGTCGACGTAGCGGCTCACCACGGCATAGGCCGGAAGATGCAGGATCGCCGCGAAGATCAGCAGCCCGATCACGGCGCGATTGCGCCGGCGCCGGCCGCCGGTCATCATCGCCAGCCATTCGCGCCAGGCCAGGCGGAATTCGTGGCGGGCGAACCAGGTGAGATGGGCGACCGCGCTCACGCGGCCGCCGCTTCGGTATCGACCAGCGCGATGAACATGTCCTCGAGGGTGGTGTCGTTGCGGCCGTTCTGCTCGCGCAGCTCGGCCAGCGTGCCCTCGGCGATCAGTCTGCCGGCCGCGATCACGCCGATGCGGTCGGCCATGCGCTCGGCGACTTCGAGAATGTGGGTCGTCATGATCACGGTGCAGCCGTCGCGGACGCGCTCCTGCAATAGCCCCTTGACGTGACGCGCCGACAGCGCGTCGAGGCCGGTCAGCGGTTCATCGAGAATGATCAGGCGTGGATCGTGCACCAGCGCGCCGGCGAGCGCCACCTTCTGGCGCATGCCCTTGGAGAAGCCCTCGCAGCGCTCGTTGAGATGCGGCTCGAGCCCGAGCGATACCAGGAGATTGCGCGCCGAGCTCTCCGACGTGCGAGGATCGATGCCCCACAGGCCGGCGACGAATTCGAGATATTCCAGCGGCGTCAGCTTGTCGTAGATCATCGGCTCGTCGGACACCCAGGCCATGATCTGCTTGGCAGCGACCGGATCGGCCAGCGCATCGATGCCGAGAATCGACACCGAGCCGGCATCGGGCCGCAGCAGCCCTGCCACCATGCGCAGCGTCGTGGTCTTGCCGGCGCCGTTCGGCCCGAGCAGCGCATAGAACTCGCCGACACGGATGGTGAGATCGAGCGCGTCGACCGCCGGGCGGTCAAAACGCTTGGTTAACGCTCGCACCGCGAGTGCGGACAGTTCCGATGTCATGCTATGTGGCGATCCGGGATTTCGCTCGTCGGTTGCGTAAGCTTGGACAAAAACCGTTTCGGTGCAGTGAATCGCACGGGGCAAATCGACAGCGATATCCGTATTAGTCCGTGCTGCGGCAAATCTCCGCAAATGTGATGATACAGGCAGATCAGCGGTTTGTTGACAGGGATCGGGCCTTTTGGCTCAATCGGGGCGGACATAGGCGGCTTTCGGCGCTTCCGACACAGGGGCGCGCAGGCGGGATGCAGCGAGCGATCGGAAAGAATCGCCGGGCATCGGGGAGGGAACGATGCTGGACTTTGTTCAGCAGCTCGTCAGCGGCATTGCGCTCGGCTGCGTTTACGGCCTGATCGCGCTTGGCTTCGTGCTGGTCTACAAGGCAACCGAGGTCGTCAATTTCGCGCAGGGCGATTTGATGATGCTGGGCGGCTTTTTCGCCTTCACCTTCATTGGCATACTCGGGCTGAACTACTGGGTCGGCTTCGCTGGCGCGGTGATTTGCATGGCGCTGTTCGGCATGCTGGCCGAGCGGCTCGTGGTGCGGCCGATCCTCGGCTATCCGCAGTTCTCCATCATTATGGCGACGATCGGGCTCGGCTATTTCCTGCGCTCCGTCTCCGGCATGATCTGGGGCACCGACGACTTCAAGATCGAGACGCCGTTCAGCCAGGGGGTGCTGCGAATCGGCAGCTTGGTGCTCGCCTATGACAAGCTGTCGGTGATCGCGGCGACCATCATCCTATGCGCGCTGCTCTATCTGTTCTTCAACCGCACCACGCTCGGTACCGCGATGCGCGCCAGCTCCGAGAACATGCTGGCTGCCTATTACATGGGCATCCCGGTCAAGCGCGTGGTCTCGATCGTCTGGGCGATCTCGGCGGCGGTCGCCACCTGCGCCGGCGTGCTGCTGGCGCCGATCACCTTCATCCATTCCAATGTCGGCCTGGTGCTCGGGCTGAAGGCGTTTCCGGCCGCGGTGCTCGGCGGCTTCGGCTCGATCCCCGGCGCGGTGGTCGGCGGCGTCCTGATCGGCGTGATCGAGAGCATGGCGGGCTTCTACCTGCCGCAGGGATGGAAGGACGTCGCGCCCTACATCGTGCTGCTCGCGGTGTTGCTGCTCAAGCCCGAGGGCCTGTTCGGCCTTCATGTCCGCAAGAAGGTCTGAGGAGGAAGCATGCGGTTTCTCTTCAAGACCGACTACGAAGACGACATCAGGCTATTCCCGCATTCGGGCTACATCTATTCCTACGGCCTGTTGCTCGCGGTGCTGCTGATCGCGCCCCATGTGCTCTCAAGCTATCTGATGAGCCAGCTGGTCTTCGTCTGCATCTATGCGACCGTCGGCGTCGGGCTGATGATCCTGACCGGCTTCACCGGGCAGGCCTCGCTCGGCCATGCCGCGTTTCTCGCGATCGGCGCCTATACCGCGGCCTACCTGCAGCAATTCAACGTGCCATTCCCGGTCTACTTCCTCGCCGCGGGGCTGCTGACCGGCGTGGTCGGCGCGCTGGTCGGATTTCCGGCGCTGCGGCTGCAGGGCATCTATCTCGTGATCGCGACGATCTCCTTTGCCTTCATCGTCGAGGAGATCCTGGCGCGCTGGGAAAGCGTGACCAACGGCAACGAGGGCATGCGGGTCAAGACCATGCAACTGCTCGGCACCACGGTGTCGCGCGACGGCCCGACCTTCTACTATCTCTGCCTCGCGGTCCTGGTCCTGACCATCGTCGGCACGCTTAACCTGCTGCGCTCGCCGACCGGGCGCGCCTTTGTCGCGATCCGCGACAGCGAGACCGCGGCGCGCAGCATGGGGATCAATGTCGCGCTCTACAAGGTGAAGTCGTTCGCGATCTCGGCGGCGATCACGGGCTTCGCCGGCGTGCTGTTCGCCCACAAGCTCTCGTTCATCTCGCCCGAGATGTTCACGCTGCAGCTCTCGATCGAGTTCATCATCGTGATCCTGATCGGCGGCACGTTCAGCCTGCATGGCGCGGTGCTGGGCGCGATCTTCCTGGTCATGATCGATCCGTTCCTGACCTATCTGAAGGACGACATGCCCGGCGTGATCGGCGGCGTCGCGGCGACCCTGGGGGCCGGCACGGAACGCGCGGGGCACATCCAGGACGCGGTCGCAGCCATTGCCTCCGCCAACGGGCTGAAGGGTGCGATCTACGGCATCATCATCGTGGTGTTCGTGCTTTTTGAACCCCTGGGGCTCTATGGCCGCTGGCTCAAGATCAAGCTCTTCTTCCAGCTGTTCCCGCTGTACAAGCGCGCGACCTTCAAGCGGCAGAAGATCTATGTGAAATCGGAGCGGAACAGATGAGCTATTTCCGCGCCGAGAACCTGTCCCTGCATTTCGGCGGCCTCAAGGCGGTCGATGCCGTCAGCTTCGCGGTCGAGAAGGGCGAGATCCTCTCGATCATCGGACCCAACGGCGCCGGCAAGAGCTCGATCTTCAACCTGATCTCGCGGATCTATCCGCCGACCTCGGGCAGGATCTTCTTCGAGGATCAGGACATCACCCAGGAGCCGGCCTACGATATCGCCAGGCTCGGCATCGCGCGCACCTTCCAGAACATCGAGCTGTTCGAGAACGCGACGGTGCTGAGCAATCTCCTGGTCGGCCGCCATCGCCATTCCAACACCCGGCTCTGGCAGGAGCTGCTGTTCCTGCCGAGCGTCCGCGCCGGCGAGAAGGCGCACCGCCGCCGGGTCGAGCAGGTGATCGAATTCCTCGATCTCGAGCCGTACCGCGACAAGCTGATCTCGGGCCTGCCTTACGGCGTGCGCAAGGTGATCGAGCTGGCGCGGGCACTGTGCTCGGAGCCGAAGCTGATCCTGCTCGACGAGCCGTCGTCGGGGCTCAATGTCGAGGAGACCGACGACATGTCGTTCTGGATCCGCGACATGAAGAACGAACTCGGCATCACGGTGTTGATGGTTGAGCACGACATGACGCTGGTCAATCGCGTCTCGGACCGCGTCATCGCGCTGAACTACGGCCGGGTGCTGGCGATGGGCTCGCCGTCCGAGGTTCAGCACCATCCCGACGTCGTCGCGGCCTATCTCGGCGCATGAGGATGATGGCATGAGCACGGCAGACATCATCCTGAAGCTCTCCAACATCGAAAGCTATTACGGGCCGATCATGGCCATCCGCGGCATCAGCCTCGAGGTGCCGCGGGGCCAGATCGTGACGCTGCTCGGCGCCAACGGTGCCGGCAAGACCACGGTGCTGAAGACGATCTCCGGCATCCTCGACCCGCAGAAGGGCTCGATCGAATTCCTGGGCAAGCCGATCCAGCGCATGGAGGCCGACCGGATCGTGCGGCTCGGCCTCAGCCACGTGCCGGAAGGCCGCGAGGTGTTTCCGTTCCTGTCGGTGCGCGAGAACCTGATGATGGGCGCCTATCTGCGCAAGGACCGCGACGGTGTGGCGCAGGACCTCGAACGCGTCTACGGCTATTTTCCACGTCTGAAGGAGCGGCTCGGCCAGCCGGCCGGGCAGCTTTCGGGCGGCGAACAGCAGATGCTTGCGATCGGGCGCGCGCTGATGAACCGGCCGACGCTGCTGCTGCTGGATGAGCCGTCGCTCGGGCTGTCGCCGATCCTGGTGAAGGAGATCTTCGCCATCATCCGCCGCGTCAATCAGGAGCAGGGCATGTCGATCCTGCTGGTCGAGCAGAATGCAAAGATCGCGCTGGAGACGGCGCATTACGGTTATGTGCTGGAGATCGGCCGCGTCGTCATGAACGACACCTGCGAGCGGCTGCTGAATGCACCCGATATCCAGGAGTTCTATCTCGGCGCCAAGGAAGCGGGCGCGCGGGGCGAGCGGCGCTGGAAAAAGAAGAAGACTTGGCGTTGACGAAGGTTGGCGTTGAGGAAGGTTGGCGTTGAGAGGTATCGGAGCTAGATTTCAGGCCTGTTTCGCGAACAAGACCGGCGCAGGAGCCGGCGCGTGAGGCAGGCGGCAGAGGAGGGAGCGCGCATGGCAGGACCGGCGGTGCTGACGGTTTCCGACACGATCGCGAGGAGCTTTCTGCTCGCGGTTCAAACGCGTGGCGACAGGCCCGCGATCCGCGAGAAGAAGTTCGGCATCTGGCAGCCGACCAGCTGGCGCGAATGGCTGCAGATCTCCAGGGACATCGCCTTCGGCCTGCATGCGACCGGTTTCCGCCCTGGCGACGTCGCCTCGATCATCGCCAACGCAGTGCCGGAATGGGTTTATGCCGACATGGGCATCCTGTGCGCCGGCGGCGTCTCCTCCGGCATCTATCCGACCGATTCGGCGGCGCAGGTCGAATACCTCGTCAACGATTCCCGCACCCGGGTGATCTTCGTCGAGGACGAGGAGCAGCTCGACAAGGTGCTGACCTGCCGGTCGCGCTGTTCGACGCTGGAAAGGATCGTCGTGTTCGACATGGAGGGCCTCACCGGCTTTTCCGATCCGATGGTCTTGTCGCTTGCCGAGTTCACGGCGCTCGGCCGCAATCATGCGCAGGGCAATGACGCCTTGTGGGATGAAATGACCGGTAGTCGCACCGCCTCCGATCTCGCGATCCTGGTCTACACCTCGGGCACGACGGGCCCGCCCAAGGGCGCGATGCATTCCAACCGCAGCGTGACGCACCAGATGCGCCACGCCAACGATCTCTATCCCTCGACCGACAGCGAGGAGCGGCTGGTGTTCCTGCCGCTCTGCCATGTCGCCGAGCGGGTCGGCGGCTATTACATCTCGCTCGCACTCGGCTCGGTGATGAATTTCGCCGAGAGCCCGGAGACGGTGCCGGACAATCTGCGCGAGGTGCAGCCGACGGCATTCCTGGCGGTGCCCAGGATCTGGGAGAAGTTCTATTCGGGCATCACCATCGCGCTAAAGGACGCGACCCCGTTCCAGAAATGGATGTACGCCCGCGCGCTTACGATCGGCGACCGGATGACCGAGTGCCGGCTGGAGGGCGAGACGCCGCCGCTGTCGTTGCGGCTCGCCAACCGCGCGGCCTACTGGCTGGTGTTCCGCAACATCCGCCGCATGCTCGGGCTCGACCGCTGCCGGATCGCGTTGACCGGTGCTGCGCCAATTTCGCCGGATCTGATCCGCTGGTATCTCGCGCTCGGCATCGACATGCGCGAGGTCTACGGCCAGACCGAGAATTGCGGCGTCGCGACCATGATGCCGGTCGACCGCATCAAGCTCGGCTCGGTGGGCAAGGCCGCGCCCTGGGGCGAGGTGATGATCTGCCCGAAGGGCGAGATCCTGATCAAGGGCGACTTCCTGTTCATGGGCTATCTCAACCAGCCGGAGAAGACCGCCGAGGCGATCGACGCGAAGGGCTGGCTGCACACCGGCGATGTCGGTGCGATCGACAATGAAGGTTATGTCAAGATCACCGACCGGATGAAGGACATCATCATCACCTCCGGCGGCAAGAACATCACGCCGTCCGAGATCGAGAATCAGCTGAAATTCTCGCCCTACGTCTCGGATGCGGTCGTGATCGGCGACAAGCGGCCGTATCTCACCTGCCTGATCATGATCGATCAGGAGAACGTCGAGAAATACGCCCAGGACCAGGACATCCCCTTCACCAATTATGCGAGCCTGTGCCGTGCCCGCGAAATCCAGGACCTGATCCAGCGCGAGGTCGAGGCGGTCAACGTCAAATTCGCGCGCGTCGAGACCGTCAAGAAATTCTACCTGATCGAGCGCCAGCTCACGCCCGAGGACGAGGAGCTGACGCCGACCATGAAGCTGAAGCGCAGCTTCGTGAACAAGCGCTACGCGGCCGAGATCGACGCCATGTATGGCGCGCGGGCGGTGGCATAGAGCATGATCCGGAAAAGTGTGAAGCGGTTTTCCCTCGCGACAAGCGCGCAGCGCTTGCGCGGAGATCATGCTCAAAGAAAGGATTCGACGACGAGGAATCGGCGAGGGAGCGAGCAGGCCCGACCCTTCGCTCAACAGGGGCCTTTGTAAGGAGGAGACTGCAATGTCGAAATCGCTGAAGGCGCTGGGTCTTGCGGTGAGCGCGCTGGCGCTGACCTGTCTGCCGGCCGCAGCCCAGACCAAGGTCACCAATGAAGGCATCTCGCCGACCGAGATCGTGATCGGAACACATCAGGATTTGTCCGGCCCGATCAAGGTCTGGGGCGTTCCGGTGTCCAACGGCATGAAGATGGCGGTTGAGGAGATCAACGCCAGCGGCGGCATCAACGGCCGCAAGATCAAGATGATCCTGGAAGATAACGGTTACGACCCCAAGAAAGCCGTGCTGGCCTCGCAGAAGATGGTCGAGCGCGACAAGGTGTTCGCGATGATCGGCCCGATGGGGTCACCGACCGTGCTCGCCGCACAGGACATTCTGTTCGACGCCGGCGTGCTGCAGCTGTTCCCGCTGACCGCCGCCGAATTCACCTTCAAGTTCGATCCCGCCAAGCCGCAGGAGCGGCTGAAGTTCAACAATTTGCTGCCCTATGTCGAGAGCACGCGCGCCGCGCTCAAATACATGATGGATTGGAAGAACTTCAAGAAGCCCTGCATCATGCACCAGGACGACGAGTACGGCAAAAACGTGCTCGACGGCTTCACCCAGCAGCTTGGTGCGATGAAGGTGCAGCCGGCCTCGGTCACGAGCTACAAGCGCGGCGCCTCCGACTTCTCGGCGCAGGTCGCCAAGATGAAGTCTGACGGCTGCGATCTCGTCGTGCTCGGCACCGTGATCCGCGAGACCATCGGCGCGATGAATGAGGCCAGGAAGCTCGGCTGGGACGTGACCTTCCTCGGCGCCACCCCGACCAACGTGCTCGAAGTGCCGGCGCTCGGCAAGGAAGCGGTCGAAGGGCTCTATGCGGCGTCAGGCTTCGAGATTCCCTACGAGGATACGGCCAAGGGCAAGGTGAAGGACTGGCTCGCCAACTACAAGAAGATGTTCAACACCGACGCCAACACCCAGGCGATCATCGGCTACAACGCGGTGATGACCTTCGCCTTCTACGCCCAGAAGGCGGGCAAGGATCTCACCGGCCAGAAGATGCTGGACTCGCTGGAGTCGGGCGACAAATTCCTCGACATCTTCAGCTCGCCGCCGACCAAGTTCTCAAAGACCGATCACCTCGCCAACACCATCACCCAGGTGCAGCAGGTCAAGGGCGGCCGCTGGGTTCTGGTCAAGGATAATCTGATGTTCTGAGCGACGGTCCAGCACTCCGTCATTGCGAGCCACCCGGTCGGCGCGCAGCGCCGCCGGATGACAGGTTCCGCGAAGCAATCCATAGCTCCCAAAAGAGAATGTGGATTGCCTCGTCACTTCGCTCCTCGCAATGACGGTCTTGGTCGTCCGCATCTCGCGGCGATGGCGGATCGAATGTCTCTCAGTTCACCCCCGCTGCCGGCCGCCACGCAGCCTCGGCGACGAGCGGGGCGTCGACATAGCGGCTGACGCCATCCTGGCCGATCACGAAGGTCGGCCGAAAACTCCTGATGTCGGTGTCCTCGATCATCGCCATGCGGCGGTTGTCGAGCGTCAGCCAGTGGCCGTCGAGCCGCGCCGCGACGACGGCATGGTCCTCGCCACCGAGCAGGTCATGCATGACCACGATCCGCAAATCCTCCGGCGCGACGCCGGCCTTGCGCAGCGCCACGAATTTCGCGATCGCATAGTCCTCACAATCACCGCTGCCGCGGGCGAACGTGGCGAGCGGCGTGGCCCAGACGTCGGGTTCGCCATAGGTGGCGAGATCGCTGCCCGGGCGGATTGCGAGGTTGATCGCGCGGTTGATCTCGCCGAGCCGGGCGCGGCCCTGGCGCGACCGGCCGGCATCGACGATCGCCAGGAACCGCAGCGCCTCCTGCGAAGCGCAACCCGCGCGGTCACTCTCGCAGGCTGCGAGTTGCACCAATTCGTCGACAAGCTCGCGTTGCACGCCGAGCCATTTGTCGTGCAGGCCGCCGTCGGCAAGCAGGCTGGTCGCCAAGCCGAACGGCTCGGTCGACTTTCTGAGCATTATCGCCGGGCCGGGCGAAAGCAGCGAAGCGGCATTGAGTTCGGCAACTGGTACGGCCACGGCCAGGCCGAAGCCCAGCATGACGGCGCGCAGTGCAAACGAGCGAAGCGAGAATCCCATGCGACACCCCCTGTCCGCTCATCGGCGGGTGGACATTACACCGCACACCCGACCGGATCGTTTCATGCCGCCAGCATGGCCAACGATCTCTTCGAATCGACTTAAGATGTGGGGAATCCGGACAGCAGACTAAAGGGCGCGTGGTCCGGGTCCCGAAAACTTTACCGGTTTGTGAAACGAACCGGCGAACCTTTTTCCACCGTGTTGCGCCTCATCCTTGCCTTCTGGTTAACCCGGCCAGTCCGCGCATAGGATTGCTGCGATTTGTAAGCCAAGTCACAGCTTTAGCCGGGAAATTGGGGTCATATGCCCCCTCGGGGCTGAGGGGAAATAAAGGCAAGTACAGAAATGCCAATCAATACCACGAATACGTGGCTCAGTACGCATCTTGGCTCGAATCCCATCTCATGTTACCGTCGGGTAAGTTCGGACTACACGACTCATGACAGAGTGAGCCAAGTCACACCCAGTCAAACCGCGCGACCAGAGCACCTTGCGAAAGCAAAGGATGGTTTCGCCAAGCTTTATCCGATGATATGCAGGCGTAATCATTCGGATATTCTACCAATATTAACCCTCGTGCGGTGATCCGCAGTGAACTTTGTCGATAAATTCGACGGCTATTTGCCGAGCATGGACGCTTATGCCCGTGGATCGGTACATGTCGAAAGCGTTTCCACGCATGCGCCGCCCGGTGCGATCACCGTCGACGACGGACAATTGCTGTTCACCGGCGACTTCAAGCGGACCGGGCTCGACCTCGTCATTTCGAAGGACGATCGGGAATTCGTCCTGCACGACTACTTCAAGGGCGAGAAACGCCCGGCGCTGGCGTCGCCTGATGGCGCGCATCTCACCGGCGACCTCGTCAACGCACTCACCGGCTACACTCAATATGCCCAGGCCGGCGGCGCGGCGGAGCCGGCCAAGGTCATCGGCCATGTCACCAAGCTGACCGGTAGCGCCACCGCAATTCGCAATGGCGTTGCGATCGTCCTGAACCAGGGCGACAACGTCAACAAGGGTGACGTGGTGCAGTCCGGCGGCGACTCGACGCTCGGCATCACCTTCATCGACGGCACCGTGTTCGGTCTCGGACCGAACGCCAAGATGGTGCTGAACGAGATGATCTACGACCCGAACGGGTCGAGCAATTCGTCGCTGATGAGCCTCGTCTCGGGCACCATCTCGTTCGTTGCCGGCGCGACTGCCAAGCATGGCGACATGAAGGTCGATACGCCGGTCGCGACCATGGGCATCCGCGGCACCGCGGTGCTGGTCGAGATCGATTTCGACGTGCAGGGCACGGGCGGCGTGCCGCCGGCTAAATTCCAGGTGCTGGTCGAGCCTGACGGCACCACCGGCTCCTACATCCTGTTCGACAAGACGACGCTGAATCCGATCGCGACCGTCGATCAGGCGGGCACCCAGACCATCGTCAACGGCCAGGGCAGCGTTAGCTTCGTCTCTTCGGCTCAACTGTCGGCCGACGCGCAGAAGCTCGTCTCTGACGTCTTCGCGCTGAAGTTCACCGACAATTCGAATCCCAACACCAAGCTCACGACGAACTTCACGGACAGCGTCGTACCGGTGTCGACCAGCTTCAAGCTCGCCGGCGGCGACAACAGCTCGCCGATCGTCATTCTGCTGACCTTCGTCAACAATAGCGGACCTCAGGCCGGCGGCATTCCCAACACCATGCTCGACCACATCCCCGGGCCGCCGCAAGTCGTGACGCAGGATGCGGCATTTACCGAACAGGCGGGGCTGACCCATAGCGGGCTGTTCGACACGGCGACGGGCCAGATCAAATGGCTGGACCTCAATCTCGGCGACACCCCGAGTGCGAAGGTCGACTTCGCCGCGTTCAGCTACCGGGACGCCAAGGGCGGCGACGTCACCTCGTCGCTGACGGCGGAGCAGCTCGCGGCCATCAAGGCCGTCGAGATCCCGTTGCTGCTCGAACCGGATCCGAATAACAAGAACGTCGGTTCGGCGAACTGGACCTATAGCCTTGCCGACAGCGCGTTCGACTTCCTGGCCGCCGGCGAAACGCTGACGCTGACCTATGTCGCGCGCGTCGACAATAATTTCGCGCCGAGCAACGAGACCACTTTCAAGACCTTCACCATCACGATCACCGGCACCAATGATACGCCGGTGGTGACGTCCGCGGCGCAGGTCGGTTCGGTCACCGAATTGCCGTGGACGACGAACTCCGCCGCGCCGGATACGGCGCACGGCACGCTGACGTTTACCGATGCGGACTTGACCGACGCGCACACGGTCACCATCACCGGCGTCACCGAGGTCGGCGTCACCACCGGACTTGCCAACCAGGCCACTGTGCTGAGCTGGCTGTCGCTGGGCGCGCTGACCGATTCGACCGATGGCGTGACCGGATCGCGCTCCTGGACGTTCTCGGCCACCGACAAGAGTTTCGACTACCTCGCCGCCGGTGAGATGCTGACGCTGACCTACACGATCCAGATCGACGATCATCAGGGCGGCGTCGTCACGCTCCCCGTCACGATCACGATCGTCGGCACCGACGACAAGCCGGTCGTCACGTCGCCGGCCCAGGCGGCAGCCATCACCGAGGCCGGGGGGGTCACCGGTTCGGTGCAGCCGGATGCCGCGTCCGGTACGGTGACCTTCACCGATGTCGATCTCAGCGACACCCACAGCGTCACCGTGGCTGGTGTCACCGAAACGGGCGTTACCGCAGGGCTTCCCGATCAGGCGACGATGCTGAGCTGGATGTCGCTCGGCACGCTGACAGATTCGACCGGCGGCGTCACCGGATCGAGCGCCTGGGCGTTCTCGGCCGCCGACAAGAATTTCGACTATCTCGCTGCCGGCGAGAAGCTGACGCTGACTTATCTGATCCAGGTCGACGACCATCATGGCGGCCTCGTCACCCAGGCCGTCACGATCACCGTCACGGGCACCAATGACACCCCGACGTTCGCATCGGAGCCGTCGACCGTCACGATCCCCGAGATGATCGGCGAGACCGGATCGATCAAGCCGGATACCGCCGTCGGCGTGGTGGCGTTCGCCGATGTCGATCTCAGCGACACGCACGCGGTGTCCATCACCGGCGTGACTGAAGCCGGAACGACCACGGGCCTGCCCGAGGACGAGTCCACTGTTCTCAATTGGCTCTCACTGGGGACGCTGACGGATTCGACCGGCGGGGTGATCGGGTCGCAGGCCTGGACTTTCTCGGCCGCGGATCAGAATTTCGATTACCTCGCCGATGGCGAGACGCTGACCCTGACCTACACGATCCAGATCGACGATCATCATGGCGGCGTGATCAGTCAGCCGGTGACGATCACGATTACCGGCAGCAATGATGCACCGATCGTCACATCGGAGGCGCAGGCGGCCACCATCGCCGAGCAACCAGACACGACGGGCTCATCCATGCCGGACGGTGTATCGGGCACGGTGACGTTCGCCGATGTGGACCTCAGCGACACCCACGCGGTGTCCATCACCGGCGTGACTGAAGCCGGAACGACCACGGGCTTGCCCGAGGACGAGTCCACCATCCTGAACTGGCTGTCGCTGGGCACGTTGACGGATGCCACCAATGGCGGGATCGGATCGTCGACTTGGACCTTCTCGGCCGCGGACCAGAATTTCGACTACCTCGCCGCCGGCGAGACGCTGACGCTGACCTACACGATCCAGATCGACGATCATCATGGCGGCGTCATCACCGAGCCCGTGAAGATCACGATCAACGGCGCCAACGACGCGCCGACGCTCGCCAGCGTCAACGCCGGCGCGCTCACCGATAGCGCTGCGAACGACACGTTCAGCGCGCTCACCGGGACGCTCCATGGCCATGACGTCGACGATGGCGAGACTGCGACGCTGACTTATGCCGCCGTCAATTCGGACCACGCGGCGGTCACGCAGATCGCGGGCCTCTACGGCTTGCTCACGGTCAATCCGGACGGCTCCTACAGCTATGCTCCCGACGCTGCCGCGATCAATGCGTTGGCCAAGGGGACCTATGCTGACATCTTCACCGTCGAGACGATCGACGCGCAGGGTGCAGTCGGAAGAGCCACGCTGACAGTCGACCTCATCGGCGCCAACGACGCGCCCGTGATCCATACCGACAATGTCAGTATCACCGAAAATCCCAACGGGACCGAAACGATCTCCGGCCTGACCGTCACGGATGCCGATGCAACTGCCGTCGAGAATTTCACTTTGGCGGCCACGACGGCTGGTTCGGGCAGCAGCGTGACGCCCCCGGCGCAAGCGGGCCACCTGGCTGATATCAACGCAGCGCTCGCATCGTCCGTCCTCACCTATCACCCGGGCACCGCGCCGACCGACACCGTCACGCTCTCCGTCACCGACGGCAACGGCGCCAGCGATGCCGTCAATCTGATCTTCAACGTTCAGCAAAATCCGACCGCGCCGGTGACGTTGACGAGCACCGGTGGCAAGGACGTGCTGTTCGGGACGGCGGGTTACCAGGACCAGTTTGTGTTCGCGCCGAACTTCAACCACGACACGATCCTGAACTTCAAGCCTGGCCTCGATCAGATCGACCTCAGCGCGGTCGTATCGACCGGCAGTGTCGATACCTGGATCAGCCAGCATGTCTCGGTGTCGCCGACCAACCCGGCAGATACGCTGATCACCATCGACAGCGCGGACACCATTACGCTTCGCAACGTCACCCCCGCAGAGCTCGGCCACAACGATTTCCTGCTTCACGTCACGTGATGGATGCGCGGCCGAGCCGCCGTTGGCGGTGCGATTGGCCGGGCTGATTGTGCATTGCGCATGCTTGCTCGATTGGAACAACTCTCCGCGCGTGATATCCAGACGGCATGAAACGGCAGAAGGCGATACGAAGGTGGTTCGCACGGCGCTTCGGTTACGGGCGGCTGGCCTGCGTGGCGCTGCTCATCGGCTTTGCCGCGTTGCGGGTCGCGGATCCGGCTCCGGTGCAGGAGCTTCGCGTCAGGACGTTTGACACATTCCAGGTGCTCGAACCCCGCCAGAAGACCGCGCGGCCCGTCACCATCGTCGATATCGACGAGAGGAGCCTCGCCGACCCCCGGCTCGGGCAATGGCCGTGGCCGCGAACCCGGCTCGCCGACATCGTCATCAATCTCACCCGGCTCGGCGCCGTGGTGATCGCGTTCGACGCGGTGTTCTCCGAGCCGGACCGTCTCAACCCTGATATCGCGGCCGATACGTTCAGCAGCCTCGATGAGGAGATGCGCGCCAGGCTGCGGCAGCTGCCGAGCAATGACAGCATCCTGGCCGACGCCATCAAGAACTCGCGCGTGGTGCTCGGCGAGTCCGGCGGCCCCAACGTGCGCGCCGACCTCAACGAAAAGCTCCCGGTCACTGGACTTGCGACGCTCGGCGAGGAGCCGCAGAGCTTCCTGTTCCAGTTTCCCGGATTGTTGCGCAACGTGCCGGTGCTTGAGGAGGCCGCGGCCGGGCGCGGCCTGTTCACGATCCGGCCGGAGCGCGACGGTATCGTACGGCGGGTGCCGATGATGATGGTTGCGCAGGGCATCACCATGCCGTCGCTGAGCTTCGAGATGCTGCGGGTGGCGAGCGGCTCGGGCACCATCCTGATCAAGACCGACAAGGCCGGTATCCAGAGCCTCGGCCTCAAGGGCTTTGCGATCCCGACCGATCTCCACGGCCAGCTCTGGATCCACTACGCCCGCCGCGACCCCTCGATTTATGTCTCGGCCGTCGATGTGCTGGACGGGCGCGTTCCGCCGGACAGGATCGCCGGCAAGCTGATCCTGATCGGCACCTCAGCGGTCGGTCTGAACGACATCAAGACGACGCCGGTGACGCCGGCGATGCCTGGCGTCGAGGTTCATGCCCAGGTGCTGGAGAGCGCGCTGACCGGCGACGTCGTTGCGCAGCCGAACTACGGCATCGGCATCGAGTTCTTCGCCGCGCTGATCATGGGGCTGCTGGTGATCGCCTTCGCGCCGAAGTTCGGCCCGGTCACGCTGGTAGCCGTCGGCGGGCTGTTTGCCTCGGTGCTGATGGGCGCGTCCTGGTATTTCTACTCCCAGCACCGCCTGTTGATCGATTTCACCTATCCGCTGATGTCGACCACGGCGATCTATCTGACGCTGATCTTCTCCGCCTTCGTGCGCGAGCTGCACCAGCGCCGTCAGATCAGGTCGCAGTTCGTGCAGTACATGTCGCCCGCGCTGGTCGAGCAGCTTGCTAATGCTCCGGAACGGCTCGTGCTCGGCGGCGAGGAGCGCGAGATGACCATCATGTTCTCGGACATGCGCGGCTTCACCTCAATCTCGGAAACCTACAAGAGTGATCCGCAGGGCCTCACGGCGCTGATGAATCGCTTTCTCACGCCGCTCACCAACGCGATTCTCGCCCGCAAGGGCTATATCGACAAGTACATGGGCGACGCCATCATGGCGTTCTGGAACGCGCCGCTCGACGACAAGCAGCACCACCTCAATGCCTGCGATGCCGCGCTCGACATGCTGGAGCGTGTCGACGAACTTAACCAGGAACGCGAGCAGGAGGCGCAGGAGGGCGGCCGCGTCTATGTGCCGCTCAACATCGGCGTCGGCCTCAACACCGGCAGCTGCGTGGTCGGTAACATGGGTTCTGATCTCAAGTTCAATTATTCGGTGTTGGGCGACAGCGTCAATCTGGCCGCGCGCCTGGAGGGGCAGTCCAAGGAGTACGGCTTCCCGATCATCGTGGGATCGAAAACCGCGCTCGCGGTGAAGGAGAAGTTTGCGATCCTCGAACTCGACTTCATCATGGTCAAGGGCAAGAAGGAGCCCGAGGTGATCTACGCGATCGCCGGCCGCGAGGACGTTGCGCAATCAGGCCGCTTCCAGCGGCTGCGCAACCTGACCATCGAGATGCTCGCCTGCTACCGCGGCCGCGATTGGGACGGCGCGCTCGCTGCGATCGAGCGTGGCCGCAAGACCGACGAGGCGCAGACGCTGCAATATCTCTACCGCCTCTATGAGGCGCGCATCCGCGCCTTACAGAAGGAGCCCCCGCCGGACGACTGGGACGGGGCCTTTGCGCTGTTGACGAAGTAGGCGCCACAAAGCCGGTGTCGTCCCGGCGAAGGCCGGGACCCATACGCCGCGGCTGGCGCAATGGGCAAGCGGCCAGACGGCTTTTCAACAACACCCATTCGTGGTTATGGGTCCCGCCGGGACGACGATCGGGATATCTACTCCAGCCCGATCTGCGTCAGATCCTGGAACCAGTGCTGCGCCTGCACGAAGGTCTTCACCTTGGGCGATAACGCATGCGGGTTGGTATCGTGCACCACCCACACCAGCGCGGCATCGTCGACGATCAGCGCGTGTGCCTGCGCCAGCAGCGCATCCTGTTTGGCGCTATCGAAGGTCTGCTTGGCCTCGTCGATCAGCGCGTCGACCTTCGGATTCTTGTAGCCGCCCCAGTTGACGCCTGTCGGCGCCACTTGGCCGGAATGGAAGAACCGCACGATGGCGTAGAGCGGGTCCGACGTGACATAGGCGATGTTGTTGGCGGTGATGCCGGCGTTCATCTCGTCCGCCGCGCCCTTGCGCCAGTGCGAATACAGCGTCTCGAGCTCGACCACCTTGAAGTCGATATCGATGCCGATCTCCTTGAAGCTCTGCTGCAGGAATTCGTTCATCGGCAGCGACAGCATCTGCCCGGTACCGCCCTGGGCGATGATGAAGGTCGTCTTCAGCGGCTTGTCCTTGGAATAGCCTGCTTCCTCCACCAGCTTTTTTGCGGCCGCGAGGTCATATTTCAGTTCGAAGCTCGGCTTGCCGAACCACGGGCTCGACGGGTCGACCTGGCCCTTGGCTGGCTTGGCCAGCCCGTTCATCAGGCCAACCACCGCGTCGCGGTCGATCGCGAGATTAAGTGCCTTGCGCAGCCGGATGTCGGTCCAGGGCGAACCCGGCAGCACGCTCAGGTGATAATTCCAGACATGCGGCGTCACATTGTCGACGATCCTCATGCCGGCGGCCTTGAGCTGCGGCACGGCGTCGGGCGCTGGCGTCTCGATCAGGTCGACCTGGCCGGCCAGCAGCGCGTTGGTGCGGGTCAATGCTTCCGGCATCGGGATCAGGATCATCTTGTCGACCTTCGCGAGCCGCTTCTTGTCCCAATAGTCCGGATTCTTCGTCAACTCGGCGAGCTCGCGCGGCACCAGCTTGGTCAGCTTGAACGGGCCGGTGCCCGAGGGCTGGCTGGCGAACTTGTCCCAGTCCTTGCCGAGCTTTTCGTATTGTGCGGGGCTCGAGACCAGGAACCAGAGCATCTGGTAGGGGAAGAACGAGTCGATCGTCTTGGTCGTGATCTCGACGGTAAAGTCATCGATCTTGGCGTAGCTCGCAACCGAGGGCAGGCGGGTCTTGACCTGCGCGCTCTGCCGCTTGTCGAATTGCGGTGCCTTGTCGTTCAGCACCTTGTCGAGATTCCAGATCACCGCGTCGGCGTTGAAGTCGCTGCCGTCGTGGAATTTGACGCCCTTGCGCAGGGTGAAGCGCCACTTGGTCTTGTCGTTGTCATCGACCTTCCATTCGGTCGCAAGCCCCGGCACCAGCTTGCCCGGCCGGTCGGCAACGTCCATCTCCCAGGCCACCAGCGGATCGTAGATCGTGTAGGCCGTGAACTGATAGGCGCCGGCGCCGCGATCGGGCTGGCCCGTCGTCAGCGGAATGTCGGCCATCGAGATGCCGTAGCGCACAATGGACTCTGCTCCCGCTGACATCGCCGGCCAGCCCGCGGTCAGGGCAAGCGCCATTGCCGCCATCAGGATTGAATTGCGCGCACGCATATAAAGGCTCCATCGGTGAGAAGTCGGAGCCGAATCTTGCAAGCATGATGCCAGAATAGGCATCTTCGCGCCGATCGAGCGTTAAGTGGGAAGAAATGACGCGCCCAGCGGTAATTTGCTGAAGAACTATTCCCCTTGGCACGGGCATTGCATACGCTTGCCCAAGAAATAATCACCAAAACGTCACCAGACTCGAAGGGCTGCTCAGATGCGTAACAGGAAGACCAATGCGACGGCGATCATGCTGGCGCTTGCGATGGCCACTTGTGTGCCGACGATCGCCAGTGCCGAGACCGTGCTGCGTATTGGCATGACGGCTGCCGATATTCCGCGCACGCTCGGACAGCCCGACCAGGGTTTTGAGGGCAATCGCTTCACCGGGCTTACGATGTATGACGCGCTGACGATGTGGGACCTGTCGTCGTCCGACAAGGCGAGCGCACTAATCCCGGGCCTTGCCACCGAGTGGAAGGTCGACGACGCCGACAAGACCAAGTGGGTTTTCAAGCTGCGTTCCGGCGTCACCTTTCACGACGGCTCGGCGTTCAATGCCGACGCGGTGGTCTGGAATGTCGACAAGGTGCTGAAGCAGGACGCGCCGCAATACGATGCGAGCCAGGTCGGCGTCACCGCCTCGCGGATGCCGACGCTGGTCACGGCGCGCAAGATCGACGACATGACGGTGGAGCTGACCACCAAGGAGCCAGACAGCTTCCTGCCGATCAACCTCACCAACCTGTTCATGGCGAGCCCGGCCAAGTGGCAGCAATTCTACGACAAGGCCGAAGGCGCCGATGCCAAGGCGAAGTCGCAGGCCGCGTGGGCCGCGTTCGCCAAGGACGCTTCGGGTACCGGCCCATGGAAGATGTCGAGCTTCACCCCGCGCGAGCGGCTTGAACTCTTAAAGAACGAGAACTACTGGGACAAGGCTCGCGTGCCGAAGACCGACAAGATGGTGCTGTTGCCGATGCCGGAGGCCAACGCGCGCACCGCGGCGCTGTTGTCGGGGCAGGTCAACTGGATCGAGGCGCCGGCGCCGGACGCGCTGCCCGAGATCAAGCAGCGTGGCTTCAATCTCTATTCCAACGAGGAGCCGCATGTCTGGCCGTGGCAGTTCTCGCGCGTCGAGGGCTCGCCGTGGAATGACATCCGCGTCCGCAAGGCCGCCAATCTCTGCATCGATCGCGAAGGGCTCCGCGATGGCCTGCTCGCGGGCCTGATGGTGCCGGCGACGGGCACGTTCGAGCCCGGCCATCCTTGGCGGGGCAATCCGACCTTCCAGATCAAGTACGACAAGCCGGCCGCGCAGAAGCTGATGCAGGAGGCGGGCTTCGGTCCGAACAAGAAGCTGACGGTCAAGATCCAGACCTCGGCGTCGGGTTCGGGTCAGATGCTGCCGCTGCCGATGAACGAGTATCTGCAACAGGCTTTGGCCGAGTGCTATTTCGATGTGCAGCTCGACGTCATCGAATGGAATACGCTGTTCACCAACTGGCGGCGCGGCACCAAGGATCCATCCGCCAACGGCTCCAATGCGACCAACGTCACCTATGCGGCGATGGATCCGTTCTTCGCGCTGGTGCGCTTCCTGCAATCCGGCATGGCGCCGCCGGTCTCGAACAATTGGGGCTTCATCAACAATCCGAAGTTCGATGAGCTGGTGAAGAAGGCCCGTCAGGCCTTCGAACCGGCGGCGCGCGACGCTGCGCTCGCCGAGCTGCACGCCGCCTCGGTCGATGATGCGGCATTCCTTTACGTCGCTCACGACGTTGCGCCGCGCGCGATGAGCCCGAAGGTCAAGGGCTTTGTGCAGCCGAAGAGCTGGTTCGTCGACTTCTCGCCGGTCACGGTCGTGCCGTGACGCTGATCTTGCTCTCTCGTCATGGCCGGGCTTGACCCGGCCATCCACTGTCTTGGCCACGAAGCAACGAGGGCGTGGATGCCCGGGTCATCTAGCGCGAAGACGCGCTTCGCGCTTCTGCCCGGGCATGACGAAGGAGAGAGCGCGCTATCCAATTTTCGAAGGTTGACCCGTGTTCGCCTATACGTCCAGACGGATCGTCTACGTCATTCCGATCGTGCTCAGCGTGGCGCTGGTGTGCTTCCTGCTGGTGCACATCACGCCCGGCGACCCGCTGGTCGCGGTGCTGCCGGCCGATGCCTCGCAGGAGCTCGCCGCGCAGTTGCGCAGCGCTTACGGCTTCGATCGCCCGCTGCCCGTGCAATTCGGTTTGTGGCTATGGCGCGCGATCCATGGCGACCTCGGCAATTCGATCGCAACGGGCCGGCCCGTCTTGTCCGAGGTGATGCGCGCGGTCGGCAACACCGTAATGCTGGCGATTGCGGCCGCGATGATCGGCTTCACGCTCGGCCTGCTGTTTGGCCTGATCGCCGGCTATTTCCGCGACACCTGGGTCGACAAGGTCGCGACCTCCATTGCCATCGCCGGCGTCTCGCTGCCGCATTACTGGCTCGGCATGGTGCTTGTCATCATCTTCTCGGTGCAGCTCAACTGGCTGCCCGCGGTCGGCGCCGGGCCCGGCGGCTCCGGCGCCTGGGCGTGGGACTGGGAGCATCTGCGCTATCTGGTGCTGCCGGCGATCACCACCTCGGTGATCCCGATGGGCATCGTCACCCGCACCGTGCGCGCGCTGACCGGCGATATCCTGAGTCAGGACTTTGTCGAAGCGCTGCGCGCCAAGGGACTCCGTGAGACCGGGGTGTTTCGTCACGTCATCAAGAACGCGGCGCCGACCGCGCTCGCGGTGATGGGCCTGCAGCTCGGTTATATGCTCGGCGGCTCGATCCTGATCGAGACCGTGTTCTCCTGGCCCGGGTCGGGCCTGCTCTTGAATTCGGCCATCTTCCAGCGCGATCTGCCGCTGCTGCAGGGCACGATCCTGGTGCTGGCGCTGTTCTTCGTGCTGCTCAATCTCCTGGTCGACATCGCGCAAGCCGCGATCGATCCCCGCATCAAGCGGAGCTAGCCATGAGTGCGATGACAGACACTGCATTGCAGGCCGCACCCGCGACCAAGGCGCGCGGCTATTGGGCGACGGTTGCGCGCCGCATCAGGCGCGACAAGGTCAGCATGGCCTGCGCCATCATCCTGGTGCTGATCTTTGCCTCGGCGCTGCTGGCGCCGTGGCTGCACTTAGCCGATCCCTATCAGGGCTCGATGATCCGCCGTCTCCGCCATATCGGCACGCCGGGTTACCCGCTCGGCACCGACGAACTCGGCCGCGACATGCTGGCGCGGCTGATCTATGGCGGACGGCTGTCGCTGGTCATCGGCATCCTGCCCGTGATCCTCGCCTTCGTGATCGGTACCTCGCTCGGCCTCGTTGCCGGCTATGTCGGCGGCAAGCTCAACACCGCGATCATGCGTACCGTCGACGTGTTCTACGCCTTCCCGTCGGTGCTGCTGGCGATCGCGATCTCGGGCGCGCTCGGCGCCGGCATCACCAATTCGATCGTGTCGCTGACCATCGTGTTCGTGCCGCAGATCACCCGTGTCGCCGAAAGCGTCACCACCGGCGTCCGCAACATGGATTTCGTCGAGGCGGCGCGTGCCTCCGGCGCCGGTCCATTCACCATCATGCGGGTGCACATGCTCGGCAATGTGCTCGGCCCGATCTTCGTCTACGCCACCGGCCTGATCTCGGTGTCGATGATTCTCGCCGCCGGCCTATCCTTCCTTGGACTCGGCACCAAGCCGCCGGAGCCGGAATGGGGCTTGATGCTGAACACGCTGCGCACCGCGATCTATGTCAATCCGTGGGTTGCGGCGCTGCCGGGTGCGATGATCTTCGCGGTCTCGATCTGCTTCAATCTCTTGAGCGACGGCATGCGCAGCGCCATGGACATCAGGAACTAGTGCGATGACCGAAGCCAATCTCCCAGCCGACATGCTGGAGCCGGTCGCCGACATCGGCGGCGCCGCGCAGCCGCTGCTGCAGGTCACCGGACTGACCAAGCACTTCCCGGTGCGCGGCGGCCTGTTCAGCCCGCGCAAGACCGTGCGTGCCGTCGACGACGTTACGTTCGCGGTCATGAAGGGCGAGACCGTCGGCATTGTCGGCGAATCCGGCTGCGGCAAGTCGACCACGGCGCGGCTGTTGATGCACCTGATGGCGCGCGACGCCGGCGACATCATCTATGATGGAAGGCAGGTCGGCCCGTCGCTCTCGCTGCGCGATTTGCGGCGCGGCGTGCAGATGGTGTTCCAGGACAGCTACGCCTCGCTCAACCCGCGCCTCACCATCGAGGACTCGATCGCCTTTGGACCAAAGGTTCACGGCATGGCCGATGACACGGCGCGGACGCTGGCGCGCGAGCTGCTCGGCAAGGTCGGATTGCGGCCCGAGATTTTTGCCAATCGCTATCCGCACGAAGTGTCCGGCGGCCAGCGTCAGCGCGTCAATATTGCCCGCGCACTGGCACTGTCGCCGCGGCTCGTGATCCTCGACGAAGCGGTGTCCGCGCTCGACAAGTCGGTCGAGGCGCAGGTGCTCAATCTGCTCGCCGACCTGAAGCGCGAATTCGGCCTGACCTATCTGTTCATCAGCCACGATCTCAATGTCGTCCGCTACATCTCCGACCGCGTGCTGGTGATGTATCTGGGCGAGGTCGTCGAGCTCGGCCCGGTCGATGCGGTCTGGGACGCGCCCGCGCACCCCTATACCCGCGCGCTGCTGGCGGCGATGCCGTCATCCGATCCCGACAAGCGCACCGAGGTGCCGCCGATCTCGGGCGATCCGCCGAATCCGATCGATCCGCCGCCGGGCTGCCGGTTTCACACCCGTTGCCCGTTCGCGGAGCCGCTCTGCGCAAACGACACACCAAAGCTCAGCGATCTCGATACAATGGGCCATCAAGCGGCGTGCTACATGGCCATTCCTGGCTCGGGGCACAGCCGCGCGCCGGCAAAAGCAAAAGGAGAAAACGCGGCATGACCAGACCCACGCCTAAGGACGTCAAGGTGATTGCGCACCTCGCCGACGTGCCCGCTGACGACGAAGTCACCACCCGTATCGCCAATTCGATCGGGCCCGCATTCGACGGCTTCGCACCGATCTCCGGTACGCTGCCCTTCGATCTAGAACCCGCGAGCTTCCTGCTGGCGCAGATCGCGCAGAAGATTGAGAAGGTGTCGAAATGAGCACCGAACCGGCCCTGATGACGCTGACCGCGGTCGCCAAGGCGATTGCCGACAAGAAGGTCTCCTCGCGTGAGGTGACGCGCGCCGTGCTGCACCGGATCGCCGAGTGGCAGCCGCGCCTCAACGCCTATATGGCGATCGAATCCGAACAGGCGCTGGCCGCTGCCACTGAAGCCGATGCCGCGCTCGCCAAAGGCAACAGCCGGGGCGCACTGCACGGAGTGCCGTTGGCGCACAAGGACATGTATTACGACGCCGGCAAGGTCGTGACCTGCGGCTCGCTGATCCGCCGCGACTTCGTGCCGAAGACGACCGCGACGGCGTTGCAGCGGCTGAAGGATGCCGGACAGGTTCGGCTCGGCTCGCTGCAGATGGTCGAGTTCGCCTACGGGCCGACCGGCCACAACGCGCATTACGGCGCGGTGCGCAATCCCTGGAATGTCGAGCACATCACCGGCGGCTCATCGTCGGGCTCGGGCTCGGCGGTTGCCGCGCGGCTCACCTCTGCGGCGCTCGGCTCCGACACCGGCGGCTCGATCCGGATGCCGGCACATTTCTGCGGCGTCACCGGCCTGAAGACGACGGTCGGGCGCGTCAGCCGCGCCGGCGCGATGCCGCTGTCGCAGTCGCTCGATACCGTCGGTCCGCTGGCGCAGACCGCGGAGGATTGCGCGCTGCTGCTCGGCCTGATGGCCGGCGCCGACCCCGAGGATCTGACGGCCTCGGCGCAGCCGGTGCCGGACTACATGGCCGCGACCCAACAGTCGCTGAAGGGTCTGAAGATCGGCGTCCCAACGGCATTCTATGTCGACGACCTCGATCCCGAGGTGGCGCGCATCTTCGACGAGACGGTCGCGACCCTGAAGAAGGAGGGCGCCGAGATCGTCAAGGTCGAGCTGCCCGATCAGCGCCAGCTCTCTTCGGCGTCGCAACTGGTGCTCGCGGTCGAAGCCGCCGCCTTCCACAAGCGCTGGATGATCGAGCGGCCGCAGGATTACGGCGCGCAGGTCTTGATGCGGCTGCAGAACGGCCTGACTATTCCGGCGGTCACCTATCTCGAAGCGATGCGCTGGCGTGGCCCCGCGCTCGCCGCGCACAACGCGGCGGTCGGCGGCGTGGATGCTGTTATCGCGCCGTCGTCGCCGGTGCCGGCGCCGACGATTGCCGAGAGCGATGTCGGCAACGGTCCGGGCGCCGACGCGGTGCTGCAGCGCCTGACGCGATTCACCCGTCCGGTCAACTATCTCGGCCTGCCGTCGCTCTCGATTCCCTCCGGCTTCACCAAAGCGGGCTTGCCGGTCGGCATGCAGCTGATCGGCCGCTCCTTCGAGGAAGCCACATTGCTGCGGATCGGCGCTGCCTTCCAGCGCGCGACCGATTTCCACGCCAGGGTCCCCAAGCTCGCATGACCAACCTTGTCGAGATCAACAACCTCAACATCCGCTTCACCGGTGATCGCACGGTCCATGCCGTGAACGATCTCAGCCTGTCGCTCGGCGAGGGCGAGGTGTTGGGGCTGCTCGGCGAGTCCGGCTCGGGCAAGAGCGTGACGCTGCGCGCGTTGATGCGGCTATTGCCGAAGAAGCGCACGCAGATCTCCGGCAGCGTGAATGTGCTCGGCCGGGACGTGCTGGCGATGGACGACGAGGCGCTGTCCGCATTCCGCGGCCAGACGGTCTCGATGATCTTCCAGGAACCGGCGCTCGCGCTCGATCCGGTCTACACCATCGGCCGCCAGATCGCGGAGACGGTGATGCGCCACGAGGGCAAGAGCGAGCGCGACGCAACGGCGCGCGCGCTCGAGATGCTCGATGTGGTGCGGATCCCCTCCGCGAAGCGACGGCTGGAATCCTTTCCGCATGAGATGTCGGGCGGAATGCGCCAGCGCGCGATGATCGCGCTGGCGCTGGCCTGCAAGCCGAAGATACTGCTCGCGGACGAGCCGACCACGGCGCTCGATGCCACCGTCCAGATCCAGATCCTGCTTCTGCTGCGCGAGTTGCAGCGCGAGTTCGGCATGTCCGTCATCTTCGTCACCCACGACATTGGCGTTGCTATCGAGATCTGCGACCGCGTCGCGGTGATGTATGCCGGCCAGATCGTGGAGCAGGGCGCCCTGCGCGACATCGTGCGCACGCCGGTGCATCCCTATGCGAAGGGCCTTTTGGCCTCGACCATTCACGGCGCGATGCGCGGCCAGCGCCTCGAGACCATTCCGGGCACGCCGCCCTCGCTCGACCATGCGCCGGCCAGCTGTTCGTTTGCACCGCGCTGCAAGTTCGCCGAGCCGCGCTGCAGTGAGAGCCTGCCGCCGAGCGTGCAGGTCGCTCCCGGCCATTTGGCACGCTGCGTCCTGGCAGAGCCGGCCGCAGCCACGGTTTAGTGAGCGCTGGGAACCGCGCATGCCGCGCTGCGCGCGCCCGCGTCGCGCGAACGACACCCGGGTTTTTACGGAACGCTGAGCTGCAGATCGCATTTCCCGCTGCGCCATCCGCGGGCCAATCAGGTCCGCACCGATGCCGACCCAAAATCCGAACCTCGCGGTCCAGTTGTACCGTTCGCGCCGAGGCGCGCTGGCGCCCGGAGGCCGGGCTTGGCGTCGGCAGCGGGGTGTTGCTCGATGTGGATGGCGGGATCGGCCGGGCCTCGATATCGGTCATTCTCGTGCCCTTTCCGAGAGGCGCGCCCGCTTCGGGCAAGGGTTCCGCGGCCGGTTAACCCTAATTATTCCCTCAACTGTCTGTGCGATCACAAAAATGGGTCGCGAACCATGCTTTGGTTGACGCGACTTAAAATGGACGATGGTCGCAAACGTCTGTACAACGTGGCGATCACGTAGCTCTTTTGTTTTGCAGAGATCAGTTTTCATGGCAGCCGCGCCCGCTGTCCGGCGTTCCGAACTGGCTGAGGCGCTGCGCGCATGCCGCAGTGCCTTCATCGGCGTCGGCTTCATCAGTTGCATGATCAACCTGCTGTATCTGACAGGTTCGATGTTCATGCTGCAGGTCTACGACCGCGTGCTGCCGAGCCGCAGCGTTCCGACCCTGGTCGGCCTCGTGGTCATCGCCGCGGTCCTTTATATGGCCCAGGGCGTGCTCGATCTCCTGCGTGGACGGATCCTCGGCCGCGTCGGCACCTCGCTCGATGAAGCGCTCAATGCGCGGGTGTTCGACACCGTCGTGCGGCTGCCGCTGATGGCCGGCAATCGTAGCGAGGGGCTGCAACCGCTGCGCGATCTCGACAATGTGCGTTCCTTCCTCGGCAGCATGGGCCCCGGTGCGTTCTTCGACCTGCCCTGGCTGCCGTTCTACATGCTGATCTGCTTCGCGTTCCATTGGCTGCTCGGCGTCACGGCGCTGGTCGGCGCCATCATTCTGGTGACGTTGACGCTGATCACCGAATACATGTCGCGCACGCCGGCCAAGGAAGCGATGTCGCTCGCGGCGCGGCGCAACGATCTCGCCGCCTCCAGCCGCCGCAACGCCGAGGTTCTGGTGGCGATGGGCATGGCCGGGCGGATGAACAAGCGTTGGAACGAAGCCAACGAGGAGTATCTGACCGGCAACCAGCGTGCGAGCGACGTCACCGGCGGGCTCGGCGCGGTCGCCAAGGTGCTGCGCATGATGCTGCAGTCCGCGGTGCTCGCGGTCGGCGCCTATCTCGTGATCCACCAGGAGGCCACCGGCGGCATCATCATCGCGGGCTCGATCCTGAGCGCGCGGGCACTGGCGCCGGTCGATCTCGCAATCGCGCATTGGAAGGGCTTCGTCGCCGCACGGCAGAGCTGGCAACGCCTCAACCGCCTGCTGCAGCAGATTCCGGCGCGGCCTGAGCAGACGCTGCTGCAGGCGCCGGAGAAGAAGCTCTCGGTCGAGGCGGTGACCATGGTCGCGCCCGGCGACCAGCGCGCCATCGTGCAGGATGTCACCTTCACTGTCGAAGCCGGCAGCGGCGTCGGCGTGATCGGCCCGAGCGGCTCCGGCAAGTCGTCGCTGATCCGGGCGCTGGTCGGCGTCTGGGTGCCGGCGCGCGGCAAGGTGCGGCTCGACGGTGCCGCGCTCGATCAGTGGTCGTCGGACGAGCTCGGCCGCCATGTCGGCTATCTGCCGCAGGACGTCGAGCTGTTCGCCGGCACGGTCGCGCAGAACATCTGCCGGTTCGATCCTGACGCGAAATCCGATGGCATCATCGCGGCGGCCAAGGAGGCCGGCGTGCATGAGATGATCATCAAGATGCGCGAGGGCTACGACACCCAGGTCGGCGAGCAGGGCACCGCGTTGTCCGCCGGCCAGGCGCAGCGCGTCGCGCTCGCGCGTGCGCTGTACGGCAATCCGTTCCTGATCGTGCTGGATGAGCCGAACTCCAATCTCGACAGCGAAGGCGACGAGGCATTGACCCGCGCGGTGCGCGGCGCCCGCGAGCGCGGCGCTGTTGTCATCGTGGTCGCGCACCGGCCGATCGGCATCGAGGGCGTCGACCAGCTGCTGGTGCTGAAGGACGGCCGCATGCAGACGTTCGGGCCGAAGGAGGCCGTGCTCGCGCAGGTGCTGCAGCGCGTGGCGCCACCGGTGCCGACGCCGATCAAGATCGTCGCCGACGCGGGGGTGGCCAAGTCATGAGCGACCGCATGACCGATCAACCGCGTAACGCACATGCTTCGATCAGAAAGCACCTCGTGGTCGGCCTCGTCGTGGTTCTGGTTCTGGGCGGCGGCGTCGGCGGCTGGGCCGCCACGGTGCCGATCTCGGGCGCGCTGATCGCGCCCGGCTCGGTGGTGGTCGATACCAACGTCAAGAAGGTGCAGCATCCGACCGGCGGCGTTGTCGGTGAAATCCTGGCGCGAGACGGCGATACGGTCAAGGCGGGCGACGTCGTCGTGCGCCTCGACGAGACCGTCGTGAAGGCAAGCCTTGCGATCGTGGTCAAGACGCTGAACGGCCTCTATGCGCGCACAGCCCGGCTCCAGGCCGAGCAGCAGGGCCTCAACAAGATCGTGTTTCCGCCGCAGCTCACCGATCAGGCCAAGGATCCCGACGTCCGCGACATCATGGCGAGCGAAACCAAGCTGTTCGAGGTCCGCGTCAACGGCCGCGCCGGCCAGAAGGCGCAGCTGCGCGAACGCGTCACCCAGCTCAACGAGGAAATCTCCGGCCTGCAGGCGCAGGAAATCGCCAAGGACAAGGAGATCGCGCTGGTGCAGCAGGAGCTGGTCGGCGTTCGCCAGCTCTATGAGCAGCATCTGGTGCAGCTCACCCGGCTGACCACGCTGGAGCGCGACGCGGCACGGCTCTCCGGCGAGCGTGCGCAGTACATTGCTTCGCGCGCCCAAGCCAAGGGCAAGATCACCGAGACCGAGCTGCAGGTCATCCAGGTCGACAAGGACATGCTCTCGGAGGTCTCGAAGGACTTGCGCGAGGCCAATGACAAGATCGGCGAGTTCGTCGAGCGCAAGGTCACCGCCGAAGACCAGCTCCGTCGCATCGACATCCGCGCGCCGCAGGACGGCGTCGTGCTGCAATCGACCGTGCACACGGTCGGCGGCGTCGTCACCGCGGGCGATGCCATCATGATGATTGTGCCGAGGGCCGATGACCTGTCGGTGGAGGCCAAGGTCAATCCACAGGACATCGACAAGCTGCAGGTCGGACAGAAGACCGTGCTGCGGCTCTCGGCCTTCAATCAGCGCACTACGCCGGAGCTGAACGGCGTCGTCACCCGCGTCTCCGCCGACGTCAACACCGACCAGCGCACCGGGCAGAGCTACTACACGATCCGCGTCTCGATGCCGGCGAAAGAAGTCGCGCGCCTCGGCGGCGAGGTGAAGATCATCCCGGGCATGCCGGTGGAGGCCTTCGTCCAGACCGGCGACCGCACCATGCTGTCGTATCTGATGAAGCCGATGAGCGATCAGTTCATGCGCTCGTTCCGCGAGAAGTAAGGTCTCGCGACATCTTCGTAGCCCGGATGTAGCGCAGTGAAATCCGGGAACGGTAGTGCGACAGATGCAGCTGCTCCGGATTTCGCTTCGCTCCATCCGGGCTTGGTGGTCTTTGTCTAGGAAAACTCCTTCCCCAAGTCGTCCCTGCGAAAGCAGGGACCCATAAACACTGGATCGCGTTGTTGGAGCACGCTGCGGCTCCAGCTGTGGGTCCGGGCTCGCGCTTCGCTTGGCCGGGACGACACCGTTGGCTATTGCGACAGATTCTTCAGCAACAGCTCCAGCGCCGCCTTGGCGAACGCCTGCATGTTCGCCTGCCGGTCGCCGCTGGCGGTTTCCAGGGTGATCACCTGCTGCTGCGGGCCGGCGACCGCCATGCAGCTATGGCCGGCGGCATCGCCGTAGCGGTTGCCGGTCGGGCCTGCGGCGCCGGTCTCCGACAATCCCCAGTCGGTCGCGAGGCGTTCGCGGATCCGGCGCGCCAGCAGTTGCGCGTAGGGCTCCGACGCCGAACGGATGCCGCGCATGGCGTCGTCGGGAATGTCCATCAGCTCACGCCGCGCGTCGCGGGTGTAGATCACGCCGCCGCCGAGGAAATAGGCCGACGCGCCGGGAACCGCGAGCAGGGATGCCGAGATCAATCCGCCGGTGGATGATTCCGCGACCGCAATGGTCTGCTTGTTCGCGATCAGTCTTGCGGCGACCTGTTCAGCGATGGGTGTGAGTGCGTTCATCGGCGCTCTTTCTCGTTGCTTGCCATGAAATTCCCGTGGGGCGTTCTGCCTTCCTAGCACACCACATCGGCCTCTGCCGAGTTGCGGACCGCAACTTGGCCTGCTTGAATGCCTGACAAGAACCAAGCGGCGCCCGACAAATTGTCGTGAGAGCGTGCGCGGAGGAAACATCATGACGTCGCCGATCGCGGGCGGCGTGGATTGCGATCTGCATCCCGCCGTGCCTTACCTCACCAGCCTGCTGCCGTACATGAACGATTACTGGCTCGACCAGGTGACGACGCGCGGCATGACCGATCTGATCTCGCAGTCCTATCCCGCCAATTCGCCGATCTCGTCGCGGCCGGACTGGCGCCCCGCGCAGGGCAAGCCGGGCTCGAGCCTGGCCGACATGCAGCACCAGGCGCTGGACAGGTTCGGCGCGGCATATGGCATCTGCAATCCGCTCTACGGCGTGCAGATGGTGTTTTCCGAAGACATGGCCGATGCCTTCTGCCGCGCGCTCAACGACTGGCTGGTCAAGGAATGGCTCGACAAGGACGATCGGCTGCGCGGCTCGATCGTGATCCCCGTGCAGAGCATCGAGAAGGCGGTCGCCGAAATCGAACGCTGTGCGCAGGACAAGCGCTTCGTGCAGGTGCTGATGCTCGTGATGGGCGACATGCCGCTCGGCAAGCGTCACTACTGGCCGATCTACGCCGCGGCCGAACGGCTCGGCCTGCCGATCGGCATCCATGCCGGCAGCGCCTATCACAACCCGCCGACCTCGGTCGGCTGGGGCTCCTACCACATCGAGGATTATGTCGCGCAGGCGCAGGCATTCCAGACCCAGGTCACCAGCCTGATCGTCGAGGGCGTGTTCGCGCGTCATCCGAACCTGAAAATGGTGATGCTGGAGTCCGGTTTTACCTGGCTGCCGCCATTCCTGTGGCGGCTGCACAAGTTCTGGCGCGGGGTGCGCATGGAGACGCCGTGGGTCGACCGTGCACCGCTGGAGATTGTGCGCAGCAACATCCGCTTCTCGCTGCAGCCGGTGGACGCGCCGCCGGAAGGGGACACGCTGAACCGGCTGTTCGACCATATGCAGTCGGACGAATTGATCCTATTCTCGAGCGACTACCCGCATTGGCAGTTCGACGGTGACGAGGTGCTGCCAAAGGGGTTGTCGCAGGATCTGGTCCGCAAGATCATGATCGACAATCCGCATGCGACCTATCCGCGCCTCAAGGTGAAGGAGACGACGCGATGAACATCCAGGTTCGTGAACGCCCGGAAGCGGCATCGTCAACCAGCATCAAGACCGTGATCGCCGATTGCGACATCCATCCGGCACGCGCCACCAGGGACGAGTTGTATCCTTATCTGGCCAAGCGCTGGCACAGCCATCTCGAAACCTTCGGCGTCCATCCCTATCAGGGCATGATGGAAGGCCCGCCCTATCCGAAGGCGCAGCCCAATGCCTCGCGCCGCGATGCCTATCCGCCGGAAGGCGGGCCGCAGGGCTCGTCGCTGTCCTTCATGCAGAAGCAGCATCTTGATCCCAACAATGTCGCGCTCGGCGTGCTCAACCCGCTCAATACCGGGCAGGGCATCCGCAACCAGGATCTCGCCGGCGCGATCTGCTCGGCGATCAACGACTGGCAGATCGAGAAATGGACCAGCAAGGACTCGCGGCTGAAGGGCTCGGTCGTCGTCGCCAATGAGGACGGCGTATCGGCCGCCGCAGAAATACGCAAGCGGGCAGGGGACAAGAATTTCGTCCAGGTGCTGCTGCTGAGCCGCAACGTCGAGCCGCTCGGGCAGCGCCGCTACTGGCCGATCTACGAGGCGGCGCAGGAGGCCGGGCTTCCGATCGGCGTGCACGCGTTCGGCTTCGGCGGCAACCCGATCACCGCGTCGGGCTGGCCGAGCTATTACATCGAGGAGATGGTCGGACATTCGCAGTGCCAGCAGACTGCGCTGGCAAGCCTGGTGCTCGAGGGCGTGTTCGAGCGCTTCCCGAAACTGAAGATGGTGATGGTCGAGGCCGGGTTCGGCTGGGCGCCGTCGCTGGCATGGCGGCTCGACAAGGTGTTTGCGCGACTTCACGCCGAGGTGCCGCATCTGAAGCGCAAGCCGTCGGAGTATATCCGCGACCACATCTGGTGGACGACGCAGCCGATGGAGGACCCGGAGAGCCGCGACCACCTGTTGCAGACCATCGAATGGATCGGCTGGGACAGACTGTTGTTCGCGACCGACTACCCGCACTGGGATTACGACGAACCGTCGCGCGTGCTGCCGGCCGGCGTCAGCGACGCCAACCGCCAGGCGTTCTATCTCGACAACGCGAAGCAGCTTTACGGTATCGCATGATCCGGAAAAGTGGGAACCGGTTTTCCGAATCAGATCATGCGTGAGAACAACTGATGGCAAGGCATGTAATCGCCCCGGTGGATGAGCTGCCGCCGGGGTCACGAAAATTCCTCGAGATCGACGGACGGCCGATCGCCGTCTTCAACGTCAAGGGCGAGTTCTTCGGCCTGCTGAACCGCTGCCCGCATCAGGGCGCGGCGCTGTGCGAGGGGCCGCTGATCGGGCTCGCGTCGTCGTCGGACCCTGGCGAGATCGAATACACGAAGCTCGGCGAAATCCTGCGCTGCCCCTGGCACGGCTGGGAGTTCGATATCCGCACCGGCCAGTCCTATTGCGACCCGCGCCGCTTTCGCGTGCGGGCCTATCCGGTCAGCGTCGAGCCGGGTACCAACGTGGTGAAGGGACCATATGTCGCCGAGACCATCAAGGTCGCGGTGGAGAGCGACTACGTGGTGGTGGATCTGTAGCCGCGATCGTCCCGGAATCCAGTTCACCGGAGATCGCACTCCGTGAGCCTCATGCGAAGCATTTTCCTGCGCGCGTTTGGCCGCCCTCGAGGCCTCCTCGGGAGGCTGGGCGGCGTGATCATGGCGCGTGCCAATGCCGACTGTGGCGCGTGGGTGACGGGTCTTCTTGAAGTCGAACCGGACGACAGTGTGCTGGAAGTGGGGTTCGGCCCCGGAGTCGTCATTCAACGCCTGTCGAAATTGATGCCGGCGGGGCGCGTCGCTGGCATTGATGTGTCACAGGAGATGGTTGAGCAAGCTCGTGCTCGGAACAAAGCCGCGATCCGGGACGGTCATACCGAGTTGCGGCTCGGCTCGGTGGAGCGCCTGCCGTTCGATGAAGACAGCTTTGACAAGGCGCTGGCGATCAACTCGATGCAGGTTTGGCCGGATGCCGTCGCCGGACTACGCGAGATACGGCGCGTGATCAAACCGAGCGGCAGGATCGCACTTGGTTTTACGCCCTATTCCGGACAGGCCAAGGAAGGGGTGGTGGAAAAGCTGGTAGCCGCTGGCTTCACGAACGCCCGCCTCGTGGAGGCCGATGAGTGGTTTTGCGCCCTGGCGGCAAAGCCCGGCGCAGGATGAGCTTGTCGGGCGATTCGATGCAGCTAACCCACCCGTGTTCATTCCGCCATCATCTGCCGTTCCCGCGCGTAGCGCACCAGCGCGACGAAGCGGTAGATGCCGTGCACGAATTTTCCGTAGGGCATGGTGATGAACAGCGCGAACACCACGCCGAGATGCAGCGCCAGCAGCGGTCCCATCGCGGCGGTCTCGCGCCACAGCAGCAAGGCAAGGCCGGTGACGCTGGTCAGGAACAGCATCAGGATGAACGCGGTGTCCATGCCCATCTGCTGCTCGTCGACCAGCACGCGGTCGCGCTTCCATTTCTCAGATAGGAGCCCGATTGGGCCGACCACGAGCCCGACCCCGCCGAGCGTGCCGAGCGCCACGGGCAGGTCCCACCACGCATAGGGCGCCTCGCGTGCCAGCAGGTAATGGTACAGCGTGCCGACGCAGGTCGCGGCGAAGCACAGCGCGAAACCGTACAAGGTGAAGTGGTGGTACAGCTTGCGGCGGTCGGTCGGGTGGTCGTCCTCGTTAAAGCAGCCGACACCGCCGCCGTCGAGATAGCGCAAGTTCCCGGCGTCGCGGACCGCTTGCAGCAGCGATTTCGCGTCCGTCGTCATGCCGACCGGCTCGCCGATCGCGCGCCAGAACGCGCGCACGCCCATCGCCAGCGCCACGATGGCGTAGAGCAGGGCGGCGCTGAACAGCAGGGCCATCGCATTGTGCGGCATCAACTTGTAGAACGCGCCGGGGCCGGTGTGGATGCCGGTGAGCACGCCGCGGTCGTTGATTGCGGCGAAGCCGAAGATGAAGGCGGCGACGCTCAGCGCGGCGATCAGGCTGATGACGAGGCCGTTGCGCGCAAACGCGCCGGCAAACGCGCGCGGCCAGGCATAGGCGGCATAGGATTCGGCGCGCGCGACCGCGAGCGTCTTCGGCACATTGACGTTGAACTCGTGCGGCGGCGAGAACTGGCAGTCGGTGTAGCAGGCGCCGCAGG
Source organism: Bradyrhizobium sp. I1.14.4 (assembly GCF_050435825.1). NCBI lineage: Bacteria > Pseudomonadati > Pseudomonadota > Alphaproteobacteria > Hyphomicrobiales > Nitrobacteraceae > Bradyrhizobium > Bradyrhizobium sp. I1.14.4. The sequence goes on from NZ_JBNDLA010000004.1 coordinate 191,215, forward strand.
CGTGGCACAGATTGGCGAGATAGTTGAGGTCACCGTCGGAGAAGGCGCGGCGCATCTCCATCGCGGGAAACACCGCGCACAGGCCCTCGCAATAGCGGCAGGAATTGCACACCGTCATCAGACGGTCGGCTTCCTGCAAGATCCTCGTCCGGTGCATCGCGTGTTGGTTTCCTATTTCTTGGTCAGTCCCTTGCCTTCCAGCCATGTCTGGATCAGGCCGGCGACCTCGGCGTTGTTCTTGTCCATCATCATCATGTGCGAATTGCCATTGATGCCGGCCTTGGGCAGGTCGACCACATCGACGCTGCCGCCGGCGGCACGGATGGCGTCGGCGAAGGCGCCGCCGGTGGCGCGGATCTTCGGCCATCGCGAATCGCGTTCGATGTAATCGCCATAGATCATCAGCGTCGGGATGTTCTTCAGCGCGTCGACCTTGGCCGGATCGCCCATGCCGGCCGGCTCGATCGCGATCAGCGCCTTGACCTTGTCGGGCCGCGCCTGCGCGACCTTGAAGCCGAATGTGCCGGCCTGGCTGTGGAACAGGATGATGCAGGGGCCGACGCGATCGATCTCGGCGATGTAGGCCGCGATCGTCGCGTCATCGTTGGTGGTCCAGCGCGGCACGTTCTGCTTGACGAAGTTCTCGTAGCCTTCGTTCGGGAACTGGCTGCCGGGCATGAGCTTGCGTTTCGCCGGATCTGGATCGTAGGAGCCCGGCCCATCGCCGATGCGAAAGCGCTCGAACGGATTGGCGGTCGTCAGGAACACCGGCTCGCCCTTGAAGATGTCGGGGTATTGCGCCCAGCCGGCGCGGCCGCGCTCGACGGCGTCCGAATTGTAGACGCTCCAGCCCTTGCGCAGGAAATAGTTCAGCCAGCCCTCGCGGCCGTCAGGCGTCGTCTCATAGGTGACGCCGGTCAGGCCGCCGCCATGCCACAGCAGCAGCGGATAGGCGCCCTTTTCGCTCGAGGGCAGGAAGTACTGCACGTACATCTGCTCGACCTGGTAGGTGCCGTTCGGATCGACTTTCGCGGGTACACCGCCGGGCGTGAAGGTGACGTCCTTGACCGGCTTGCCCGTGATCTCGACGAGGCGGCCGCCGACATGGAACGAACCCATGTCGCGCAGCGCGATCGGCTCGGCGGCGTGGCTCGCGGCCGATGCCGTCAGGAGCGTCACGGCGGCGATGATTGCAAGGCGTGGCATCGCTTCTCCTGTCTTTCTTCTCTCTCCCCGCTCTTAGCGGCGAGACGGTGGGGTGAGGGGCTGTCCCGAAGAATTCGAAAGACGAGTGTATGCGGAGACTCCCCCTCACCCGGATCGCATCTTCGATGCGATCCGACCTCTCCCCGCAAGCGGGGCGAGGTGAACAAGCTGCGGTGTCAGTTCCGCGCATTCTTCGCCGCTTCCCGTCCGGCGACGCGGCCGAACACGCTGCCGATGGTCATGCCGATGCCGGCGGCGTAGCCCTTGCCGAGCACGTTGCCGGCCATGATCTCGCCGGCCGCGAACATGTTGGCGGACCGCTTGCCGTCCTTCATCAGCATCCGCGACTGCTTGTTCACACGGGTGCCGAGATAAGTGAAGGTGATGCCGGGCCGCACCGGATAGGCGAGATAGGGCGGCGTCTCGATCCTGCGCGCCCAATGCGTCTTTGCCGGCGTGATGCCTTCGGTGCGGCAGTCGTCGAGGATGGTGTGGTCGAAGGTGCCCGGCTGCACCGCGGCGTTGAACTCGGTGATGGTCTGTTCCAGCGCAGCCGCGTCGAGCTCGAGCTTGCCGGCGAGCTCGGCGATCGTCGCGCCTGCAATCGGCGGAAACAGCGTCGGCATGAAGCTCGTCACGACGGTCGAATCGAAGATGATGTAGGCGATCTGGTCCGGTTGCGCGGCGACCAGGCGGCCCCAGATCGCGTAGCGCTTCGGCCAGATGTCCTCACCCTCGTCGTAGAACCGCTCGGCGTGCTTGTTGACGACGATGCCGAACACGACAGAGTCGTGGCGGGTGATGATGCCGCCGTCAAATTTCGGCGCGCGCGCGTCGATCGCCACCGCATGGCATTGCGTGGGATCGCCGATCTCCTGCACGCCCTTGGCGAGCAGCATCTTCAGGATCGCGCCGCGATTGTAGGGCGTGCCGCGGATCAGGAAATTGTCGGCGGCCTCGCCCCAATATTGCTTCAGCCATTCGATGTTGGCCTCGAAGCCGCCGGCGGCCGCGACCAGCGTCGAGGCGCGCACTTCGGTCTTGCCGCCGACCGGCTGCTTCAGCTGGGCCGAGAGGAACATGCCGTCCTCGATCTTGAGATCGATGACCTCGGCATCGTACAGGACGTCGACGCCGAGCTCCTCGGCCGTGCGATAGAGCGCGTTCAACATCGCGCGGCCGCCGCCGAGGAAGAACGAGTTGGTGCGGCCAAGGCTTAGCGTGCCGCCGAGCGAGGGCTGCCAGCGCACGCCCTGTTCGACGATCCAGTTCAGGATGTCCTTGGATTCGTGGATCATGAAGCGTGCCAGTTCCTCGTCGGTCTGGCCGCCGGTCACCAGCAGCAAATCCTTCCAAAACTCCTCCTCGGTGTAGGGACCGGTGAGGATTTCAGTCGCGGCGTCATGGGCGCAGCGCATGTTGCGGGTGTGGCGGGTGTTGCCGCCGCGGTAGAATCTAGGGGCGCCTTCCAGCACCAGCACGGAGGCGCCGGCGCGCCGTGCGCTGATCGCCGCGCAGAGCGCGGCGTTGCCACCGCCGATCACCAGCACGTCGAACCTGCGCGTCAGATCAACCATGCGCTCTTGTTATCGTTGTTGGCATGGAAAGCAACAGGGGCGGGCGAATGAGCATGATCCGGAAAAGTGTGTAGCGGTTTTCCGAAAGATCATGCTCAAATAAAGAGTCTGCCCCAATTGCATGCGGATGATCAGGCTGCGACCGGCTCGCGCTGCTTGATGGTCTGGCCGTCACGATAGACGATCAGCGCGGCGACGATGCCGAGCACGGCCGCGCACATCAGCCAGTAGCCGGGCGAAGCCTTGTCCCCGGTGTGCTGGATCAGCCATGTCGAGGCGAATGGCGTGAAAGTGCCGAACAGCCCCGCCGCCAATGCAAAGGCGAGCGAGAAGCAGGTGGTGCGGACGTGCGCCGGCACGATCTCGACCAGAGAGCCCAGCATGGTGCCGCTGTAGACGCCGAAATAGAACGAGAACATCATCTCGACGGCCAGCATCTTGCCGAAGCTCGGGTTGGCGACCAGCCAGTGCAGCGCCGGATAGGCCGTCACGAGGGACAGGCAGGCGATTGCAAGCAGCACCGGCTTGCGGCCGAGCCGGTCGGACACCGCGCCGCCGACCGGATTCCAGATGAAGTTGGTCACCGCGACCAGCAGCGTCACCAGCAGCGCATCCTGGCTCGAAAGCTTCAGCACGGTCTTGCCGAAGGTCGGTGTGTAGACCGTCACGAAATAGAAAGTCGTGGTGGTCAGCACTGCGATCATCATGCCGAGAATGACGATGCGCCAATTGGCGAGCGCCGAGGCAAACACCTCGCGCGCGGTCGGATGCTTCTTCATCGCCAGGAACGCCGGGGTTTCTTCCAGCGTCCGGCGCAGGAAGAAGATCACCGGAATGATCAGGCAGCCGACGAAGAACGGAATGCGCCAGCCCCAGTCCGCGACGGTCGCGGCCGGCATGCTCTCGCTCAGGATGAAGCCGAGGATCGAGGCGACGAAGATCGCCACCTGCTGGCTCGCCGACTGGAACGAGGTGTAGAAGCCGCGATTGCCGGGCGTGGCGATCTCCGCGAGATAGACCGAGACGCCGCCGAGTTCGACACCGGCGGAGAAGCCCTGCAGCAGGCGCGCGATCAGCACGATGACCGGCGCCGCGATGCCGATCGTTGCATAGCTCGGGCAGAGCGCGATCACCACCGTGCCGATGGCCATGATCGACAGGGTCACGATAAGACCCTTGCGACGGCCGATCTTGTCGATGTAGGCGCCGAGCACGATCGCGCCGACCGGGCGCATCAGCGCGCCGAGCCAGAACACGCCGAAGGCGTTGAGCAGTGCCGCGGTCTCGTTCTCGGAGGGGAAGAAGGCTTTCGCAATCGCCTGCGCATAGAAGCCGAACAGGAAGAAGTCGAATTGCTCGAGGAAATTGCCGCTGGTCGCGCGCAGGATGGCGCCGAGACGTGACTTGATTTGCGGGACTTGCGATGAACTCGACTGCGACATAACGCCCTTTCCTCCCCGTGACAAAACGGCCGGCGCAAATTGTCTCGCCGGCCAAGGCAGTTAACTGCCATATGCGGCAATTTGGCACGGCTGTCCGGCGCGACCAACCCGAAATCGCGCCGCCGCTATCGGAAAAAAGCCGTGGGTGGATTCCGCTTGCGCCGAGTACGCCGCATCACGTATGCGCCGTGGCGCCGAGCCAGGACCGGAATGCCGAGAGCTTCGGTGAATCGGCGCGTCCCTGCGGCGAGACCAGATAAAAGCCGGCGTCGGCCGGCAGCGCGATCTTGAAGGGAACCACGAGGCGGCCCTTGGCGATGTCGTCCTGCACATAGGAGGTGCGGCCCATCGCAATGCCGATGCCGTCGATCGCGGCCTGGATCGTCACGAACAGCAGGTCGAAGGTCGCGCCGGGCTGCTTGGAGATGTCGGTCGGCAGTCCCGCCGCGGTCAGCCACAGCCGCCAGTCGTCGCTGTTGGCATTGCTGGTATGCAGCAATACGTGATCCCGGAGGTCTTCAGGGCATTTGAGCGGCTTGGTTCCTTGCAGAAGCGACGGGCTGCACACCGGAAACAGCTCATCCGCCATCAGCCAGTCCGCGCGCAGGCCGGCCCATTGGCCCCGGCCATAGCGGATCGCCGCGTCCACCTTGTCGCGCTGGAAGTCGACCAGGCTGGTCGAGGTGGTGATGCGGACGTCGATACCGGAATGGGCCTCCTGGAATGCCGACAGCCGCGGCAGCAGCCATTTGGCGGCGAGCGATGCCAGGGTCGAGACGGTCAGCACGTGATCGTCGTCCCGGCGCAGCAGGCGGTCGGTCGCAAGCCGCAGGTCGTTGAACGCGGCGCGGACGCCGGGGAGGTATTCGGCAGCCTCCGGCGTCAGGCTCAGCGAGCGGTTCTGGCGGATGAACAGGCGGACGCCGAGTTCTTCCTCCAGCCGCCGGATCTGATGGCTGATCGCGGTCTGCGTCACGTTCAATTCGGATGCCGCCAGAGTGAAGCTCATGTGCCGCGCGGCGGCCTCGAACGCCCTGAGGCCATTCAACGAAGGCAGGCGGCTGGTCATCCCTGGATAGACTCCAAATACATGACTTTAATTCATCCGAAACGGTACAAAGTGTCGTTTGTGAACAGGCCGAATGGCTCCGATATTGGCGATAACAGGTTACCGACAGGAGTCGCAAATGTCCATTTTCACCCATGAATCGATGACAAATCATCATACGCCTGGGTTGCTGAACCAGGTCGGCGAAACGCTGCATGTCTGGTGGGAGCGCTACGAGCGCCGCCGCGAGCTCTCGCAGTGGACCGAGCGCGATCTGCACGACATCGGCATGTCCCGCAGCGACATCGTTTTCGAGACCGAGAAGCCGTTCTGGCGGGCCTAAAGAGGACGTCACCGTTGGCGTCGCCTCAATGGAGGGGCGCCGGCCAATTTTTCACCCGAGGAGCGGGTCATGACTGCGCTGCATCTCGACAATCTCAAGCAATATTCCGATGTGCTGCGCGCCAGGAACGGCAGTGAGATCAGGGTGCGCTTCGTCGAGCCGCGCGACCGCGAAGAGCTGCAGAGCTACATCCGCTCGCTCTCCGCGGGGTCCCGTTACAGTCGATTCCTGGGCGCGTTGAGCGAGCTGCCGAAGACGGAGCTCGAGCGTTTCATCCATGTCGGCGAGGCTGACCGGTTCACGGTGGTCGCGACGATGCTGGTCGATGGTTTTGAGACCATCGTCGGCGAAGCCCGCTACGCCTTCCATGCCGATACGTCGAGCGTCGAGTTCGGCCTGTCGATCGATGACCGGTGGCAGGGCCACGGCATTGGCAAGGCACTGCTGAAGAATCTCGAATGTCGCGCGGCGTCCTTCGGAGCCGAGCGCATCTTCGGCGATACCTTGCGGTCCAATGCGACCATGATCGGTCTCGCCCGCAAGTCTGGCTATGCTTTCACTGCAAGCCCCGGCGACTGGAAGCTGGTGCGCTTTGCGAAGGAGATCCATGTCGAACCGCAAGACATTCCCTGTGCCAGCTGGCGGCTTGCCGCCACTTCCCGCTTGGCCGCGATGTCCTCGCTTGCGGTTTGACTGACTAGGCCCGGTTCTGGCCCCTCCAGAACCGGGCCCTTTTCGTTAACCCGTGCCTTTGCCGCGATTTCCGCCCGTCATGCGCGGGCTTGACCCGCGCATCCAGCAAACAAAAGCATTTCTTGCGACGGATTGCCGGGTCAAGCCCGGCAATGACGGGACATCGAACTGGGCTCAACTCCCCCGGAACACCGGCTTGCGCTTCTCGATGAAGGCCTGCACCGCCTCCTTGTGATCGGCCGTCATGGTGAGGCGGATCAGCCGCTCGGCCTCGTGGTCGCGCGCGGTGGCGAAGTCGAACTGCAGTGCCTCGTCGAGATTGTCCTTCATGTAGCGCAGCGCCAAGATCGGGCCTTCGGCCATCGATTTCGCCAGCGCAAAAGCTTCGTCGTGCAGCGTCTCGTCCGGCACCACGCGGTTGACGAGGCCGATCTGTTCGCACCTCGTAGCGTCGACCTTCTCCGAAGTGAACATCAATTCGCGAGCGCGCGAGGTGCCGACCAGCCGCGTCAAGAGCCAGGCCATGCCGTAATCGCCGCTCAGCGCCACGCGCAAATAACCCGTCGAGACGAACGCCGATTGCGCGGCAATCCTGATGTCGCAGGCCATCGCGATCGCGAGCCCGGCGCCGACGGCAGGACCGGGCAGCGCGGCAATGGTCGGCTTGCGCACCGAGGCCAGCGCGCCGGTCAGCAGGCGCTGGCGCTCCTGCAAGTCCGCGACCTTGTCCTCATAGGACATTTCGAGCTTCTTCTGGTCGCGATGCGCGCCCATGCCCTTGACGTTGCCGCCGGCGCAGAACGCCTTGCCGGCGCCGGTGAGCAGCAACACGCCGACCTCGGGGTTCTCGCCGCAGGTGCGGATCATCGTGCGCAGCGCCGGCGTCAGCGTGTCCGACAGCGAGTTGCGGGCGTCCGGGCGGTTCAGCGTGATGATGGCGACGCGGTCGCGGATCACGCAGAGCAGTTCGTCGGTGCCGGTCTCGATCTTGATTTCGCTGGTCATGTTTCCTTCCCCTGTTTTCTTCTCCATTGCGAGGAGCAAAGCGACGAAGCAATCCATTCTTCCGCTTGCGGTGGCATGGATTGCTTCGCTCCGCTCGCAATGACGTGCGTGGTGATGCTCGGCACCAAGCCTACGCCGCTTGCATGATCTCCGTCATCTCAAAACTTCTCAACCCAGGGCCGCAATTCCAGCTCCCAGGACCAGGCGCTGCGCGGCTGCTGCAGCACGTTCCAGTAGCTCAATGCGATCGCGTCGGGATCGAGCATCGAGTCCGGCCGGTCGGCGGGCTCGGTGCGGGCGGCGCTGCGGATCCCGCCGTCGATCACGAAATGCGCGACATGGATGCCCTGCGGCGACAATTCGCGCGCCATGCTCTGTGCCAGCCCGCGCAACGCGAACTTGCCCATCGCGAACGGTACCGATTGCGCATAGCCCTTCACGCTGGCCGAAGCGCCGGTGAACAGGATCGCGCCCTTCTTGTTGGGCAGCATGCGCTTCGCCGCTTGCTGTGCCACCAGGAAGCCGCCGAACGCCGAGACCGCGATCGCCTGCTCGACCTCGGAGGGCACCAGCTCGACGAACGGCCCGCGCGAGCGGCCGGAGGCGTTATAGACCACGAGGTCGGGTGTTCCGATCTCGCGCTCGACTAGGCCGAACAGCCGCTCGACATCCTCGGCCTTGGTGGCATCGCAGGCATAGGCGCGCGCGCCGGTTTCCGTGCAGAGCGCGCCGAGTTTCTCGATGCTGCGGGCGCCTAGCGCGACGCGAATTCCCTCCCGCGAAAATAACCGCGTCAGCGAGGCGCTCAGGCCCTCGCCGGCACCGACGATCAGGGCGATCTTGTATTTCGGAATATCCATTGGGCTTTCCTTTGCTCGGCCGGAGGAGGATAGTCGTGCCCAAACAAATGAGCACCGCAGCCGGGAATTCAATGCAGCCGCACAAGCAGGATCCGATAACGTCATCCACCAGCCAGCCGGGGCTGCTGGCGCCCGATACGACGGGAATGAATTTCTACCGGGCCGATCCCGCGCTGACCGATCTTCTGAAGCTGCATCTGCCCGAGGCGTTGTTCCGCCACATCGAGCCGCATCTCGATCGGCTCGGCGGATTGGCCGGCGGCACGCTCGACGAATGCGCGCGGCTTGCCGACCGGCATGCGCCGGTGCTGCATCAGCGCGACAAGTTCGGCCGCGACGTGCAGCACATCGAATATCATCCGGCCTATCACGAGATCGAGAAGGTCGCCTTCGGTGAGTTCGGCATTCACGCGCTGTCGATCTGCAAGGGCATCATGGGCTGGCCCGACAAATATCCTGTGGTGGCCAAGCACGCCTTCACCTTCCTGTTCAACCAGACCGAATTCGGCATGGGCTGCCCGATCAACGTCACCGATGGGTGCGCAAAGCTGCTGGCGAATTTCGGCAGCGAGGCGTTGAAGGCGAAATATCTCGACGGCCTGACCCAGACCGACATGAGCAAGCTGACGCAGGGCGGCCAGTTCATGACCGAAAAGGAAGGCGGCTCCGACGTCGGCACGCTGACCACGCGCGCCGTGCAGGAGGGCGACCACTGGCGGCTCTATGGCGAGAAGTGGTTCTGCTCGAACGCCGATGCCAAGGTGGTGATGCTGCTGGCGCGGCCGGAAGGCGCGGGACCGGGTACGCGTGGCGTCGGCCTGTTCCTGATGCCGCGTTTCCTCGACGACGGTTCGCAGAACCACTACCGGATCGTGCGCTTGAAGGACAAGCTCGGCACCCGCTCGATGGCCTCGGGCGAGATCAAGCTCGACGGTGCGATCGCGTATGCCGTCGGCAAGCTCGACCGCGGCTTCGTGCAGATGGCCGAGATGGTGAACTCGTCGCGGTTGTCCAACGGCGTGAAGTCGACCGCGCTGATGCGCCGCGCCTGGCATGACGCGATGACTGTCGCGCGGGGCCGTGTGGTGTTCGGAAGCCGCATCATCGACCTGCCGCTGGCGCGGCGGCAGCTGATGAAGATCATGCTGCCGACCGAGCAGGCCCTGTCGATGAGTTTCCTGACCGCCGATGCGCTCGACCGCGCCGAGGCCGGCAGCCAGGACGCGGCGGCGCTGCTCCGCATCCTGACGCCGACGCTGAAATTCCGCGCCACCCGCGATGCCCGCAAGGTCTGCGGTGATGCGATGGAGATGCGCGGCGGCATCGGCTACATCGAGGAATTCGTCACGCCGCGGCTCTTGCGCGACGCGCATCTCGGTTCGATCTGGGAGGGCACCGGCAACATCGTTGCGATTGATGCGCTGAAGCGCGCGGTCGGCCGCCACGGTGCCGACAATGCGCTCGCCGCCGATTTGCATGCGCGGCTCGATGACAGCCCGAATGTCCCGCAGGCCTGGCGCAACCGGCTGCGCGATCTCAGCGACCGCGCGGTCGCGTTTGCGCGCGAGGTCGCCGGCCGCATAGACAATGAGGGCGATGCGCGGCGCGCCACCAGCCTGGTCTATCATGTCGCAAGTGCCGTGGCGCTGGCGTGGGAGGGCGGACGCATCCACGAGATGCGCGGCGACGCGCGCCGGCTGTTGCTGTCGCGGATGGTGATCGACCACCGCGTGATGCCGGGCGATCCGTTCCGGCTAACGGAAAATACCGTTCAGCGCAGGATGACCGACCACCTGCTCGGTGATCGCGCCGTCGGAATGGCCGAGGTTGGCGAATTGCTATCGGCAGCGTAGGCTGCCCCCCGAGCGCACCGTTCAAACAATCAAAAACGCCAAGGAAACGATAAGGGAGACCCCGATGAAGGCCGCCGTCCTGCATGAAGTCAATCAGCCGCTGGTGATCGAGGATGTCAGCGTGCCCAATCCGGGGCCGCGCGAGGTCTTGATCCGCACTTCGGTTGCGGGCCTCTGCCATTCCGACCTGCACTTCATGGAAGGGCTTTATCCGCATCCGCTGCCGGCGGTGCTCGGCCATGAATCGGCCGGCGTGGTCGAGAAGGTCGGCTCCGATGTGAATTACGTGAAGCCCGGCGATCACGTCGTCACCTGTCTGTCGGTGTTCTGCGGCACCTGCGACAATTGCACCACCGGTCGCACCGTGCTGTGCACGGATACGACAGTGAAGATGCTGCCGGGCGCCTCCAACCGCCTGTCCTGGAACAGGAAGGAGAAGCTCAACCAGTTTCTCAATCTGTCGTCCTTCGCCGAGCAGATGCTGGTGCACGAGAACGCCATCGTGAAGATCAAGAAGGAAATGCCGCTCGAGCTCGCCGCGCTGATCGGCTGCGGCGTCATCACCGGTTACGGCGCCGTGGTGAACACCGCGAAGGTGACCGCCGGCGAGACCGTGGCGGTCATCGGCTGCGGCGGCGTCGGCATGGCCGCGATCAACGGCGCGCAGATCGCGGGTGCCGGCCGCATTATCGCGATCGACACCAACCCGGCCAAGCTGCAGCTCGCGACCAAGCTCGGCGCCACCGACATCGTCGATCCGGCGCGCGGCGACGTGGTCCAGCAGGTGCGCGAGCTCACCGGCGGCGGTGTGCATCACTCATTCGAGGTGCTGGGACGCAAGGAAACCGCCGAGCAGGCCTTCGCCATGCTGGCTGCCGGCGGCACCGCGACCGTCGTCGGGATGATTCCGTTTGGCCAGAAGATCGAGCTGCACGGCTTCGACTTCCTGCGCGAGCGCCGCATCCAGGGCTCGTCGATGGGCTCCAACCACTTCCGCGTCGACATGCCGCGTCTCGTCGATTTCTACATGCGCGGCAGGCTGCATCTGGAAGACTGGATTTCGGCCAAGCTGAAGCTCAGCGAGATCAACGAGGGCTTCGCCAACATGAAGGCCGGCAAGACGCTGCGCAGCGTGATCATGTTCGATAGCTGAGATTCCGGCTGTCGTCGCCCGGCTCGACCGGGCGAATCCGCCCAGTACGCCGCGGCCGGAATTGTGCCGTCAACTGGCGCCGCGGAGTACTGGATGCCCCGCATGAATCGGGGCATGACAGCGGAGCGTGGCGGCTCGTCCAATCAGCTACCGCGACACATGCGCGGACACCGCGAGCCATTTTCCGTTCTGCCTCGCCCAGCAATCGGTGTAGCGGCCGTGTGCGGGCTGGCCATCCGCGTTGGTGTAGCTGGTCTGGGCGTGGATGATGGCGAAATCGCCGAGGATGCGGATCTTAACGTCCTCGGCCTTCAGGCCCCTGATCTTCACCGGGATGGCCGTCTGTTTCAGGAAGGCGGCGCGGTCGACGAGGCTCTTGTCGGGATTGCTGCAGTAGAAGTCCTGCGCCAGGATTTCATCGAAGCGTTTGACGTCGCAGTTCTGAACCGAATCGACATAATCCTTGTTGAGCTTCGTCAGCTCCTCGAGATCTTTGCTCATTGGTTTTCCTCCCTGTTGTTCGTCATTGCGAGGAGCGGAGCGACGAAGCAATCCATCGTTCCGCGCATGTTGATATATGGATTGCTTCGCCGAGTTTATCATCGGGCGCCGCGTTCGCGCGACCTGTTGGCTCGCAATGACGGCAGCAACTAACTTAATCGTCGAACATCTTCGGCGGCACGAAGCCGCCGAATTCGCGCTCGATCAGCTCGGCGAGCTTGAGTGGCGTGCGGTCCTCGAGCCAGGGGCCGACGATTTGCACGCCGACCGGCAGTCCGTCGGGCGCAAAGCCGGTCGGGATCGCAGTCGAGGGCAGGCCGGGCAGGGTCGCGATGCCGGGCCAGGCGAGCTGGTCGGTGTAAACATGCGGCTCACCGTCGATCAAAATCCGCCGCTGCTCCTGATCGGGCGAATGATCGTGCGGATAGGCCGTCGTCGGCATGATCGGGCAGATCACCGCGTCGAACGATTTGAACAGCTCGCGCCATTGCGCGCGCAGCCGCGCGCGGCCGCCGTCGGCGATCACCCAGTCGCGATGGCTGAGCGCGATGCCGCGCAGCCGTTCGGCCTGCAGGCTGATGTCACCGGCCGGCAGCGCGGCCGCCGCGGCGCAGGCGCCGGAATAGACCTCCGGCGGGAAGGTCGCCGCGAGGAACGACAGCAGTATCCGCATATAAAGCCGCGAGGACGCGGCGAAGTCTGGCAACAGCGGGCTCGCGCGCGAAATGCTGGCGCCAGCCTTGTCGAGGTTACTCGCGACCTTGTCGATCGTGCCGCGCACGACCTTGTCGGTCGGCAGCACCGGATCGCTGTCGATCACGAGGATGCGGAAATCCTTCAAGGCGGTGTGGCGCGCCGCCGGCAGGTCCAGCCGGTAGGCCTTGCCCGCTTCGAGCGGGTCGGGGCCGGCCATCACGTCGAGCACGAGCGCGAGGTCGGCCGCGCCGCGCGCCATCGGGCCGATCACGGAAAGATCGCGATCGAATGGCAGTGGCGGCAGCGGCGGCGGGGTGTGGCCGCGCGACGGCAGCAGCGCGAAGGTCGGCTTGTGCGCATAGATGCCGCAGTGGAATCCCGGCACGCGCAGTGAGCCGCCGATATCGGAGCCGAGCGACAATGCGCCATAGCCCGCGGCGAGCGCCGCCGCCGATCCGCCGGAGGAGCCGCCCGGCGTGCGGCCGAGGTCGTAGGGGTTGTTGGTGGTGCCGTAGATCTCGTTGTAGCTCTGCCAGTCGGCGAGCGCGACCGGCACGTTGGTCTTGCCGAGGATCACGCCGCCGGCGTCCTTCACACGCTGAATCGAGAGCGCGTCCTCGGTCGGGATGAAGTCCTTTTGCGGCAGGAAACCCCAGGTCGTCGGCAATCCCGCGACGTTGAAGGATTCCTTCACCGTCATGGGGATGCCGAGCAGCGGCCTTTGCTCGCCGCGCGCGATTGCAGCGTCCGCGGCGCGGGCCGCAGCGAGACCGCGCTCGAAATCGCGCACGCAGACCGCGTTAACCTTGCCGTCGTGACGCTCGATGCGGCCGATCGCGTCCTGCGCGAGCTCGACGGCCGAGACCTGCTTGTTGCGCAGCGCCTCCGACAGTTCGACGGCGGTCTTGAAACTGTATTGCGATTTGGCCACGGCGTGCTCCCTGATTTTGGCGGCGATCATGCGCAGAATGGAGCGGGCGGGCAAGGCCGGCTTGATCGCAATTGCGCCGACGCACAGCGTCGACGTCACACATCGCCTAACGCGATCGTGATCATCGGGTTCTGCTTGATGCCGACGAGTCCCGACGCGGGCCTAATAAGACGTGCTGCGCGCCGACAGATGCGCCATTGGATTGATGGGGCCGCTCGCGCTGGCGCGCTCGCCGTTCTCCTTGGTCCCGGGCACCGGGAAAGCGTATCCGATGATGGTCTTGACGACGAGCCGGTCGGACGCCCGTGTCAGGCAGTAGCCGACGCCGAAATCGATGTCGACATCGCCCAGCTTGAAGTCGGTCACCGCAAACAATGTGTGCTGCTGTTCGGCGAGCGGGCTGAAGGCGCCGATCTTGCCGAAATCGGCGTAATATTCGAGCCCGACATACACATCGTCTTTGAGCTTACGCGCCACACGCGCGGCGGGCGCGAAATCGGCCTCGCCGTACTTGCCGAAGCCGACATCGACGATCGGGTTGACGATGAATTCATAGTCGGCGTTGCGCACGCCGATGATCGGCCGGATCTCCAGGCCCCAGCGGGTCTGAGCGAATTTCGGCATCTCGTAGCTCAGCTCGAAATTGATGCCGTAGAACAGGTTGCGTTTATCGGCGTTCGGCGAGACGAACAGGGTGCGCAGCTTGAAGCCGTCGGACAGGAATTGCCGGTCCTGGACCGCGAACGGCAGATAGAGCCCGAGCTCCCACCAGTCCGTCATGCCATAGGCAAACTCAGGCGTGCCGTTGAGGCTGTGGTTGGACGGGAAGCCGCCAGGAAACGGCGGGTCCTTCTGGCCGATGCCGACATAGTTGAGGTGCTGCTGGATGGTGAGCTGGCCGACCGCCGCGATGCCGGCATTGTAGACCTGGATCTCGTCGGTCGCCTGCGCACGGCTGTTGTATCCGACCACGGCGAGCGCAATCAGCGCCGCGCGGGCCATATCTCGACATCGGCGCCGGGATCGCATCGGGAGACCTCGTCGTGCTACGCCGCGCCGATCAAGATGCCGACCGCGAGCACGATCGCGCCGCCGAGCACGATCTGGAACACCGCCTGCAGGAATGGCGTGTCCATGTAGCGCGAGCGGATGAAGGCGATCGCCCACAATTCGAAGAACACAACGATCCCGGCGATCGCGGTCGCGATCCAGAATGCGTTCGGCCAGGCATCCGGCACCAGATAGGGAATGGTGTGGCCGAGGCCGCCGAGCGTCGTCATCAATCCGCAGGTCAGGCCGCGCAGCCAGGGCGAGCCGCGGCCGGTCAGCGAGCCGTCGTCCGACAGCGCCTCGGCAAAGCCCATGCTGATGCCGGCGCCGATCGAGGCGGCGAGCCCGACCAGGAAGGTCTGCCAGTTGTGATGGGTGGCGAAGGCGGCGGCGAACAGCGGCGCGAGCGTCGAGACCGAGCCGTCCATCAATCCGGCGAGACCCGGCTGCACATATTGCAGCACGAACATCCGCCGCCGCGTGCGGTCTTCCTCGGCGCGCACATCGGGCTTGAGGATATCGCCGGTCAGCTTGACCGCGAGTTTCTCGTGGCCCTTCTCCTCCTCGGCCAGATCGCCGAGGAGGCGGCGTACGCCGGTATCCTCAGCCTTTTCTGCCGCCTTGGCATAGAAGCGCTCGGCCTCCAGCTCCATGGTCTCGACTTCCTTGCGGATGGTGTCGAGCGGCAGGTTCTTGGTCAGCCAGATCGGGCGCCGGCGCAGAAAGCCTTTGACGTCCTCGCGCCGGATCGGCGGCAGATGCGGACCGAAGCGCTGCTCATAGGTTTCGAGCAGCCGGTGGCGATGGCCGCGCTCTTCCTCCGCCATCTCCTCGAAGATCTTTGCGGTATCGGGATAGCGTCCGGCGAGGTCCTCGGCGAAAGACATGTAAATGCGGCTGTCCTCCTCCTCGGAGGCAATCGCGACCGCCAGCACCTCGCGCTCGGTCAGATCGGCAAAATTCTTCACGGATGGCGCCTTGTTCACCGAGTTTAGAATTAGAATAGTTCTAAACTATAGGAGACCGGCGGCGGCCGGTCAAATCCGGACCTTCCTGGATCCGCTGCCGCCAAGTCGGCCGGCAGCGCAGGTTGGGCGAAGTAACACGCCCAAGATCAATGGGATGGGAGCGTATGCGAACGAGGGTCTACTTCTGGGCGCCGGCTTCTCGCAGGAATGTGAGCAGCAGCCGGCTCACTTCTTCCGGCTGTTCCTGCTGCACCCAGTGGCCGGCGCCGTCGACCAGGTAGCAGCCGAGCATATTGGTGCAGGCCCTCGTCTGCATCGCCTCGAGCACGCCAGGTCGCTGATAGGTGCCCCAATCCTGTTTACCCGAGATAAAGGCGGACGGCTGGTCGATGGTGCGGCCGCTCCAGGTCTGCAATTCCGCCGTGAACGCGCCCGACGTGCCGCAACGGTACCATTGCAGCCCGCCCTGGAATCCCGTGCGCTGATACTCCGCGCTGTAATAGGCGAGCTCGCGGTCCGGCAGCCATGTGTTGGCGGCGATTGCCTCGCGTGACGGCATCTCCTCGGCGACGGTCGCGGCCATGTCCTTGGCGAGATCCATCACGTAATAGGTCGGCAGCTTTGCCAGTTCGCCCGCCGACCAGGATTGCAGCGGATAAGGCTTGTTGTCGGTCCAGTCCGCGCTCTTGTGATGGTAGTAGGAGCGCAGGAAGTCGTGCACGCCTTGTGGCGCGCGATGCATGTCGCCATTGGCCGGACGCGTCGAATAGTACCACTGATAATGCTTGCGCGGCCGTGGCAGTGCGGCGAGCTCGCGATGCACGGGGTCCTCGCCCGCGGGCTTCGCCGGCTCATTGGCGGTGTTGAACGGCAGCGACGGCGGTCCCGAGAACGGCGCGCTCATCATCACGACCGCGCGGAACACGTCGGGGCGGATCAGCGCGCACCACGCCGCGACCGACGATCCGAAATCGTGCCCGATGACGGCATCGACGTGATTGTAGCCGAACGCCGCCACCAGCCCGAGCGCATCGCGCACCAGATTGGGCAGGCGGAAGCAAGCGAGGTCGCCGTCATAATCCGCGCTCCAGCCCGACGTGCGGCCATAGCCGCGCTGGTCCGGCGCGATTACGTGATAGCCTGCCGCGGCAAGCTTCGGCATCACCTTGCGCCAGGAAAACGCCAGCTCCGGAAAGCCGTGCAGCAGCAACAGGCAGGGACGGCCGGATGTTTCGAAGCCTGCCTCCAGCACGTGCATGCGCAGGCCGTTGATCCCGTCGACATAACGCGAGCGGATGGTGGAGGGGAGCGGGACGTCGGGGAGGGCTTCCATCGTGCAGATCACCTGTTTGGCATCGCCGCACAACCAGCGCATTTCACTGTATGCTGGCGGCCATTGTCTCACGATAGCAATTTTGCCAACGGGATGCATACCACATGCGCCACGCGAGAATTGCAGAGCTGCCCGGCCGGATGTCGCGTCTCGGTGTGACGATCGTGGCCGCGGGCCTCTTGCTGATGTCAGCGGTGCGTGCCGCCGACCTCAAGGATCTGACTGAAAAGCTGCCGCGCGCCTACATCGGTGAATTCCTGTGGGACGGCGACAACACGGTGCAGAATGTCGTCATCACCTTCGACAAGGTGCAGGGCCTGAACGAGCAGAACGCGGAAGCGCTCGGCTGCGGTTCATACGAGGTCGACCGCCGCGTAACCAAGATCGGCGTGCAGATGTTCATCCGGCTGTCCGATCTCGAGGTCGAAATTGTCGAACGGTCGCCCGATGACAACGGGGCGTTCGAGACCAAGGGCAGCCATCGCGGCAAGCTGTCGGAGGACCTGCAGCAGATCGACGCGCAGTGGACCACCACGGCATCAGGCAAGCACGGCCAACTGCATCTGCGCGCGGCGGCGTCGGCTGCCTGCGAGCCGGCGGCGGAGTTGTAGGTCTGTAGCGTGTCTCTGACACGCGGTGCGTCCTTAACCCTCCCCTTTCAGGGGAAGGCGATCACAATCGACGCTTTCCTGAAGGGGAAGATGAGAGAACTTACGCTTTCCCTGCTGCCTTCGGCCAATAGCGGTCGCGCAGATGGCGCTTCACCAGTTTCCCGGTCGGGGTACGCGGCAGCTCCGTCTCGAAATCGATGCTCCTCGGGCATTTGATCGGCGATAAATGGTGTCTACAGAACGCGATCAGCTCGGCCTCGAGCTCCTTGCCGGCCTTGGCGATGTCGTGCGGCTGCACCACGGCCTTGACCTCTTCGCCCATCTCCTCGTTCGGCACGCCGAACACCGCGACGTCGGAGACCGCGGGATGCGTGATCAGCACGTCCTCGGTCTCCTGCGGGTAGATGTTCACGCCGCCGGAGATGATCATGTAGCTCTTGCGGTCGGTGAGATAGAGGAAGCCCTCCTCGTCGAGGTAGCCGACATCGCCGAGCGTCGACCAGCCCTTGGCGTTGTAGGCCTTCTTCGTCTTCTCGGGATCGTTGTGATAGGTGAACGCGGGCGCGTCGGCGAAATAGACTTGGCCGATCTGGCCGGTCGGCGCCTCCTCGTCGTTCTCGTCCAGGATCTTGACCTTGCCGACCACGGCGCGGCCGACCGTGCCGCGATGGGTCAGCCATTGCTGCGAGGTCGAGACGGTGACGCCGTTGCCTTCGGAGCCCGCGTAATACTCGATCAGGATCGGTCCCCACCATTCGATCATCTTGGCCTTGACGTCGACCGGGCAGGGCGCCGCGGCGTGGATCGCGCCTTTCAGCGATGACACCTTGTAGCGGGCGCGCACATCGTCCGGCAGCTTCAGCATGCGCACGAACATGGTCGGCACCAGCTGCGACTGCGTCACCTTGTGCTTCTCGACCTGCTTCAAAAATTCCTCGGCGTCGAAATGCTCCATGATGACGGAGGTGCCGCCGAGCACGGTCGCCATCATGTTGAAGCGCAGCGGCGCCGCGTGATAGAGCGGCGCCGGCGACAGATAGATAGAGTCGGCGTTCATGCCGCACATATCGGCGGTAAGAATCCGCAGGAACGGGTTCGGGACGTCGATCCGGTTGCCCTCGAATTGCTTCTTGATGCCCTTCGGCCGGCCGGTGGTGCCGGAGGAATACAGCATGTCGTAACCCGCGACCTCGTCGGCAACCGGCGTGGTCGGCTGCGCGCCGGCCTCCTTGTCATAGGAGCGGAAGCCTGGTGCGGGCTCGTCCATCATGTAGAACAGCGGTTCGCCGGGCTCGCCCCTGATCAGGCCTTTCACCTTGTCGGCGCATTGCGGCGTGGTGATGAACACCTTGGCTCCGCAGTCTTTGATGATGTAGGCGATCTCCTCTTCGGTCAGGTAGCGGCTGATCGCCGTGTAATAGAGACCCGAGCGCTGCGCGGCCCAGCAGATCTCCATGAAGGCGAGGCGGTTTTCCATCAAGAGCGCGATGTGGTCGCCGGCCTTCAGGCCGAGCGAGCGGAACAGATGCGCACCCTGGTTCGAGAGCTCGTCGAGCGCACGATAGGTGATGGCCTTGCCGCTGCCCGCCATCTGGTAGGCGATCTTGTTCGGATGATTACGCGCGTGGATGGAGGGATGGGTCACAGACGTTTCCTCATGGCATCAGTAGTGGTCGTCCCCGCCTAGTGCGCAATTGCGCACGGGAGCGGGGACCCATAACCACCGATTTTTGTTGTTGGACTGAATTGTGCCCCAGCCAGGCCTAACCACAGGCATCTGTGGTTATCGGTCCCTGCTTTCGCAGGGACGACATCTGTTGTGTGGAGGCGGCTACGGCCTGACCGAACGTTTCTTACAGCCGCTCGACAATCGTCACGTTCGCCATGCCGCCGCCTTCGCACATGGTCTGCAGACCGTAGCGCTTGTTGCGCTGCTTGAGGGCATGCAGCAGCGTCGTCATCAGCTTGGTGCCGCTGCCGCCGAGCGGATGGCCGAGCGCGATCGCGCCGCCATTGACGTTCAGTCTGGCCGGATCGGCGCCGGTGGTCTTCAGCCACGCGGTCGGCACCGAGGCGAAGGCCTCATTGACCTCGAACAGGTCGATGTCGTCGATTGTCATGCCGGCCTTCTGCAGCGCGCGCTGGGTTGCCGGCAGCGGCGCTTCCAGCATGATCACGGGGTCGCCGCCCATCATGGTGAGGTGATGGATGCGCGCCATCGGCTTGACGCCGAGCGCCTTCAGGCCTTTCTCGTTGACGACCATCACGCCGGAGGCGCCGTCGCAGATCTGGCTGGCGCTGGCGGCCGTCAGCTTGCCGTTCTCGGCGATCAGCTTGACGCCCTTGATGCCGTCGAGGCTGGCGTCGAAGCGGATGCCTTCGTCGATATGGTGGGTGTCGGTCGAGCCGTCGGCGCGCGCGATCTTCACCGGCACGATCTCGTCCCTGAAGTGGCCGGCTTGCGTTGCCGCGATCGCGCGCTGATGGCTGTTGTAGGCGTATTCGTCGAGCTCGTCCTTCGACAGGCCGTACTTCTCGGCCATCATCTCCGCGCCGATGAACTGGCTGAACACGATGTTGGGATATCTCGCCTCGATGCCCGGGCTCTTGTAGTGGCCGAAGCCGTTCTTGGCGGGCAGCGAGGAGGCGAGCCCCATCGGCACGCGGGTCATCGATTCCACGCCGGCGGCGATCACGCAGTCCATCGTGCCGCTCATCACGGCCTGCGCCGCGAAGTGCAGCGCCTGCTGCGAGGACCCGCACTGGCGGTCGATCGAGGTCGCGGGCACGCTCTCCGGCAGCTTCGAGGCCATCACCGCGTTGCGCGCGACGTTATTGGACTGCTCGCCGGCCTGCATCACGCAGCCCATGATCACATCCTCGACCTGCGCGGGGTCGACACCGGTGCGCTCGACCAGCGCATCAAGCACGGTCGCGGCCAGATCGGCCGGATGCCAGCCGGCGAGACGCCCTCCCTTGCGGCCGCCTGCGGTGCGAGCGGCGGCGACGATGAATGCCTCGGCCATGTCTGATCTCCCTGATGTTTCTGGATTGGGCGGTTTTGAAAGTTGGGCCGGATTTAAGGGGCGGCTCAGCATTTAGTCAATCAATCAATTAACTCTTGAGTGCAGCCCCGCCATGGGCTTATGTGCGGCCTCGATTTCCCGGCCAGTCTAGGAACGGTGCGGGGAACAGAGCGGGACCAGAGCGCAGTTGAATACCAGCGTGACGACGAAACTTCCGGCCGGCAAAAATGCCACCGCCGACAAGCTATTGGTCGCAGCGAGCGAGCTGATGATCGAGCGCGCCTCGATCGAGGTCTCGCTGTCCGACATCGCGCAGAAATCGGGCGTCAACGCCGCGCTGGTGAAATATCATTTCGGCAACAAGGACGGGCTGTTGCTGGCGCTGCTGGCGCGCGACGCCGCAACCGAGATTTCGCATCTCGAATATCTGCTGGCGCAGCCGATCACGCCGTCGGCGAAACTGCGGCTGCATATCGGCGGCATCATCCGCGCCTATCACCAGTTCCCCTACATGAACCGGTTGATCCATTATCTCCTGCACGAGAGCTCGCCTGCCGCCGCGAACGAGGTGTCGAAATTCTTCGTCGCGCCGCTGCTGGATTTTCACCGCCGGCTGCTCGCAGAAGGCATCAAGGCCGGCGAATTCCGCAAGATCGATCCCGTGCTGTTCTACACCAGCCTGATCGGCGCCTGCGATCACCTGTTCTTCGGCCGCCACGCGATGTCGCGCGCGGTCGGCGTCGGTCCGGTCACCGACGAGGTCTGCCGCGAGTACATCAAGCACATGGAAGCCTTGATCTTTGGCGGCGTGCTGGCAGCGAAGGAATTGCGAATGGTGAGTAGCGAGTAGCGGATGGAGAGAGGTCATCTCTTCCACTCGCTATCCGCTACTCACCATTCGCCATAACAAGTCTAGAGAAGAAACGCCCAAGGAAAGGTTGTTCCCATGCAGTTGAAAGACGTTGCCGTTCTCATCACCGGCGGTGGCTCCGGCCTCGGTGCCGCGACCGCGCGTGCCATGGCCGCCAAGGGCGCCAGGATCGGCGTGATCGACCAGAACAAGGAAAACGCCGAGAAGGTCGCCGCCGAAGTGAAGGGCGTTGCCCTGCATGCCGACGTCACCGACGAGGAAGCAATCAAGGCGGCGATCGCCAAGGCCGAGGCCGCGCACGGCATCGCGCGCGTGCTGATGAACTGCGCCGGCATCGGCGGCTCGCAGCGCATCGTCGGCAAGGACGGCGTCTATCCGCTGGCGAAGTTCGTCCGCATCATCAACGTCAACCTGATCGGCACCTTCAACGTGCTGCGCCTGTTCGCCGAGCGGCTGGCGACCGAAGCCCCGATCGGCGAGGAGCGCGGCGTCGCGATCAACACCGCGTCGGTCGCGGCCTATGAAGGCCAGATCGGTCAGATCGCCTATTCGGCCTCGAAGGGCGGTGTCGTCGGTCTCACGCTGCCGGCCGCGCGCGATCTCGCCAGCCTGAAGATCCGCGTCAACACCATCGCGCCGGGCCTGTTCCTGACACCGCTGCTGATGGGTCTTAACGAGGAAGCGCGCAAGAGCCTGGGCGCCCAGGTGCCGCATCCGGCCCGCCTCGGCGACCCGTCGGAGTACGGCAACCTCGCCGTCCACATCGTCGAGAACCCGATGCTCAACGGCGAGACCATCCGCCTCGACGGCGCCATCCGCATGGCGCCGCGCTAACGGCGAATTCTGCCGCTTGCCCTCCCCCCTTGCGGGGGAGGGCGGCAGCGTAGGCTGCCGGGAGAGGGGGTGCCTCCACGAACACCCCTCTCCGAAATGAGCGCGCGGTACGGCCGCACATGCCCTCTCCCGCAGGGGGAGAGGGCGCAGTAACCGGCACCGCATCCGCAGATGCAGGAGTGTGAAGCGTGTCTCAACCGCTGCGGATCGAACATCACGACGGGGTCGATTGGGTCACGCTCAATCGTCCGGAAAGCCTCAACGCGCTCGATCCATCGCTGATCGATGCGCTCAACACTTACTTCCAGGGACTGCAACGCAACCGCGACACCCGCGTCGTGGTGCTGAAGGGCGCCGGTGCGAATTTCTGCGCCGGGCTCGACCTCAAGCACGCGATGGCGCGTCGCGGCGGGCAGACCGAGCCGCCGGGCGTCACGGAGTCGCTGGATTCGCAGCGCCGCATCGCCGACATCGTGATGCTGATGCGGCGCGCTCCGCAGCCGATCATCGCGCTGGTGCAGGGGGCGGCCGCCGGCGGCGGCTTTGCGCTGGCGCTCGCCGCCGATATCCGGATCGCGGCGACAAACGCGCGGATGAACTGCGCCTTCATCAAGCTCGGCTTGGGTGGCTGCGACATCGGCACCAGCTACTTCCTGCCGCGCCTCGTCGGCGTGTCGGTCGCCTCCGAACTGATCCTCACCGGGCGCTTCATCCATGCCGACCGCGCGCTGGCCGTCGGCCTGGTGTCCGAGGTGGTCGAGGCCGCCGCTCTCGACACTGCTGCCAATCCTTACGTCGAGGCGATGATGACGGCCTCGCCGGTCGGTCTCCGTCTGTCGAAGGAATGCATCAACATGAGCGTCGATGCCGGCTCGATCGAGGCCGTGATCGCGATGGAAGATCGCAATCAGGTGCTGTGCAGCCGCTCGGAAGATTTCCAGGAAGGCATCAGGGCCTTTCTCGAGAAACGAAAGCCTGTCTATATCAGGCGCTGAGAACAGATCCTCAAAAGGACAAGAATTCCGGGAGACGCAAAATGGATGGAGACGCGGCGATGCTGACGAAACCCGCCTTTCGCAAGGTGGACTGGCTCGCACGTGACATCGCGGTCGAGCGGCGCGCCGACGGTACCGTCGTCCTGAAGTCGCGGATTCCGCTGCAAGCCTATGAGACCCACATCCCGGCCTATCTCGCCAAATGGGCGGCGCAGGCGCCGGAGCGGATCTGGCTGGCGCAGCGCGGCGGTCCCGACCGGCAATGGCGCAAGGTCTCCTATGGTGCAGCCAAGCACACTGTCGATGCGCTGACGCAAGGGTTGCTCGATCTCGGCGTTGGCGACGGCCGGCCGGTCGCGATCCTGTCAGGCAATTCGATCGAGCATGCGCTGATGACGCAGGCCGCGATGCAGGCACGGCTGCCGGCCGCGCCGGTGTCGCCGGCCTATTCGCTGATGAGCCAGGATCATCTCAAGCTCAAATATCTCTTCAACCTGATCAAGCCTGCCGTCGTGATGGTGCAGGACGGCCCGACCTTCGAGAAGGCGCTGAAGGCGATCGATCTCACCGGCATCACGGTCGTTCACGTGCTGCGTCCCTGCGAGGGCATCAGGAGCGTGTCCTTTGCCGAGCTCGCGGCAACGCCGGTCACGGCCGATGTCGGCGCCTCGATTGCGAAGATCACGCCCGACACCACAGGCAAGCTGCTGTTCACCTCGGGCTCGACCGGCATGCCCAAGGCCGTCATCAACACCCAGCAGATGATGTGCGCCAACGCGGCGATGATGATGCAGGTGCGCCCGCGCGAAACGGCGGGCCCGATCCCGACCGTGCTCGACTGGATGCCGTGGAATCACACCATGGGCGGCAACGCCGCATTCAATCCGGTGCTGGTCGACGGCGGCACGCTCTATATCGACGATGGCCGGCCGATGCCGGGCCAGCTCGAGGAAACCATCAGGAACCTGCGCGAGGTGTCGCCGACCTATTACGCCAATGTGCCGGCCGGCTATGCGGCGCTCGCGGCCGCGATGGAGAAGGACGAGGCGCTGTGCGCGAGCTTCTTCAAAAACCTCTCGATTATGGCCTATGGCGGCGCCCGGCTGCCCGACGATCTCTATGATCGCATGCAGGCGCTGGCGGTGAAAACCACAGGCGAGCGCATCGTGTTCTACACCGGCTGGGGCTCGACCGAGACCGCGCCGACTTCCACCGGCACCTATTGGGACACCGAGCGCGTCGGCCTGATCGGTTTGCCGTTCCCCGGCGTCGAGCTGAAGATGGTGCCGTGTGGCTCGAAATACGAATTGCGGCTGCGCGGCGTCAACGTCACGCCGGGCTATTTCGGCCAGCCCGACCTCACGGCAAGGATGTTCGACGAGGAAGGCTTCTACTGCATCGGCGACGCCGGCGTGTTCGTGGACCCTGCGGACCCGCTGCAGGGCATCATCTTTTCCGGCCGCGTGGTCGAGGATTTCAAGCTGACCACCGGCACCTTCGTCCATGTCGGCTCGCTGCGCACCGATGCGATATCAGCCGCGACGCCGGTGGTGCATGACGCGCTGGTCGCGGGGCAGGACCGTGAGTTCATCGGCCTGTTGTGCTGGCCGAACCTGCATGCCTGCCGCCAGCTCGTCGGCAACGCGGACGCCAGCTATGAGGACGTGATCCGGCATCCCGAGGTGGTCGCCTGTCTCAGGAAGGGCTTGCAGGCGCACAATGCATCTACCACCGGCAGCAGCATGCGCATCGCGCGTGCGATGCTGATGGCCGAGCCGCCGTCGATCGACGGCAACGAGCTCACCGACAAGGGCTACATCAACCAGCGCGCCGGCCTCGAACGTCGCGCCGCACTGGTCGAGCAACTCTACGCCGGCAAGCCCGGCGACGAGGTGATCATGCTGTGATGAAGCTGATGCTCTCTCCATTCGTCATTCCGGGATGCGCCCACTTGGGCGTAGGCCTCAGATGCGCAATTGTGCATCGGGGAATCCATGCTCCCGATCGTGGTTATGGACCCCGGGCTCGCGCTTCGCGCGCCCCGGAATGACGGCGAATTGAAACGACAAGAACCAAAAGGTAAACGCCATGAATTTCGATTTCTCCGACGAACAGAAGCAGATGCGCGACGAGGCGCGGAAGTACCTCGCCGAACAATGCCCGCCGAAGGCCGTGCGCGAGGTGCTCGACGGCAAGGCGCCCTACGACAAGGCGCTGTGGAAGGGCCTCGCCGAGATGGGCTTCCTCGGCGTCGCGATCCCGGAACAGTTCGGCGGCGCGGGGGCCGGCCATCTCGAGCTCTGCGTGATCGCGGAGGAAATGGGCCGCGCGCTGGCGCCGGTGCCGTTCTCCTCGACGGTCTATCTCGCCGCCGAGGCGATCCTGATCGCAGGCAGTGACGCGCAGAAGCAGAAGTGGCTGCCGAAGATCGCCTCCGGCGATGCCATCGGCACGCTGGCGCTGTTCGAGGGCAAGGGCAATCCTTCGCCGAAGGCGATCAAGGTGTCAGCCAATGGCGGCGTGCTCAATGGCGTCAAGAAGCCGGTCGCCGACGGCGCGATCGCCGATTTCGCCGTGGTGGCCGCGCGCACCGGCTCGAGCGGGCGTGATTCCGACATTTCCTTGTTCATTGTCGATCTCAAGGCCGGCGGTGTCGAGGTCAAGTCGCTGACCAACATCGATCTCACCCGCGGCCAGGCCGAGATTACCTTCAAGGATTGCAAGGCCGAGCCGCTCGGCGCCACCGGCGAGGGTTGGAGCGTCATCACCCAGGTGCTGGATCGTGCGGCCGTGTTGACCGCGTTCGAGCAGGTCGGCGGCGCCGACCGTGCACTGGAGATGGGCCGCGACTACGCGCTCGACCGTATCGCGTTCGGCCGTCCGATCGGCTCGTTCCAGGCCGTCAAGCACATGCTGGCCGACATGTATGTGTCGGCGACCCTGGCGCGCTCGAACTGCTACTACGGCGCCTGGGCGCTCTCGACCAATGCCGGCGAACTGCCGGAAGCGGCGGCTGCCGCGCGCATCAGCGCGACGCAGGCGTTCCAGCACTGCGCCAAGAACAACATCCAGGTTCACGGCGGCATGGGCTTCACCTGGGAGTTCGACTGCCACATGTACTATCGCCGCGCCAACGCGGTGGCGCTCGGCCTCGGCAGTCTGTCCTATTGGGAAGACGCGCTGATCGACCGCATGCGCAAGAAGAACGCGGCGTAAGCGGGGGACCGTCATGAATTTCGACGACACCCCGCAGGAGGCCGCATTCCGCGCCGAGGCGAAAGCCTGGATCGCGGCCAATGCGCCCAAGCAATATGAGGACGAGCTGCGCAAGGCCTCGCTCGGTCGCTTTCAGCTCAAGGGCGCCAATATTCTCGAGGTCGCGAAAGCCTGGCAGAAGAAGAAAGCCGATGCTGGCTGGGCCTGCCTGCACTGGCCGAAGGAGTATGGCGGCCGCGGTTCTTCGCCGATCGAGCGCGTGATCTGGCAGCAGGAGGAGGGCCCGTTCGGCCGCCTCAGCGCGATGTTCATCATCGGCCACGGCATGTGCGGCCCGACCATGATGGCGTTCGCCGGCGAGGAGCAGAAGCGCAAATATCTGCCGCCGCTCGCCTCGGGCGAGAAGATCTGGTGCCAGCTGTTCTCCGAGCCGGCCGGCGGCTCCGACGTCGCCGGCCTGCGCACCCGCGCCGAGAAGCATGGCGACATATGGGTGATCAACGGCCAGAAGATCTGGACCTCGGGTGCTCATTATTCCGACTACGGCATCCTGCTGACCCGCACCGATCCGACCGTGCCGAAGCACAAGGGCCTCACCATGTTCTTCCTGGACATGAAGAGCCCGGGCGTCGAGGTGCGACCGATCAAGCAGGCGAGCGGCGCCTCCGACTTCAACGAGGTCTATTTCACCGACGTGCGCATTCCGGACTCGCAGCGGCTCGGCAATGTCAATGACGGCTGGAACGTATCGCTGACCACGCTGATGAACGAGCGCATGTCGATCGGCGCCGGCGTCGCCACCGGCTTCCCCGAGCTGTTCGATTTCTGCAACAGTTTGATGCTGGAGGATGGCCCCGCGATCGAGAACCGCGCTGTGCGCTCGAAACTTGCGAACTGGGCGGTGAGGGCGAGCGGGCTGAAATACACCAGCATGCGCGCGATCTCCGCGCTGTCGCGCGGCGAACGTCCCGGGCCGGAGAATTCGATCGGCAAGCTGGTCGCCGGTTCGATGATCCAGGACGTTGCAACTTACGCGCTCGACCTGCAGGGCGCCGCAGGCGCGCTGAACGGACCCGGGGATGCCGAGGTCGCCGGCAAATTCCAGGCGATGCTGCTGCGTGCGCCCGGTACGCGCGTCGAGGGCGGCACCGACGAGATCATGCGCAACATCATCGCCGAGCGGGTGCTGGGCCTGCCCGGCGACATCAGGGTCGACAAGGACGTTCCTTTCAACAAGATCCCGACCAAGGGCCGCGCGTAAGCGCGCAGAAAATCAAAAGAGGTCGCCATGAATTTCGATGACACGCCGCAGGAAGCCGAATTCCGCGCCATTGCCCGCAACTGGATCGCGGCCAATGCGCCGAAGGAGTTCGAGGAAGAACTCTCGAAGTCGTCGCTCGGCCGTATCAGGCTCGCCAGGCACGACATGGTCGAGGTCGGCAAGGCCTGGCAGAAGAAGAAGGCCGAGGGCGGCTGGGCCTGCCTGCACTGGCCGAAGGAATATGGCGGCCGCGGCGCGACCCCGATCGAGCGCGTGATCTGGCAGCAGGAAGAGGGCGTCTACGGCAAATTGACCCAGCCGTTCCAGATCGGTGAGGGCATGTGCGGCCCGACCGTGATGGCCTGGGGCTCTGAAGACGCCAAGCGGCGCTATCTGCCAAAACTCGCCTCGGGCGAGGAGATCTGGTGCCAGCTGTTCTCCGAACCGTCGGCCGGCTCGGACGTCGCGGGCCTGCGCACCCGCGCCGAGAAGAAGGGCGACAATTGGCTCGTCAACGGCCAGAAGATCTGGACCTCCGGCGCGCATTACTCCGACTACGGCTTGTTGATCGCGCGCACCGATCCTGACGTGCCCAAGCACAAGGGCCTCACGATGTTCTTTCTCGACATGAAGAGCCCCGGCGTCGAGGTCCGGCCGATCAAGCAGGCCAATGGCATGCAGGAGTTCAACGAGGTCTATTTCAGCGACGTCGTGATCCCGGACAGCCAGCGCCTCGGCGCGGTCGGCGAGGGCTGGAGCGTGTCGCTGACCACGCTGATGAACGAGCGTATGTCGATCGGTTCGCGGCTCGCGACCGGCGTGCCCGAGATGTTCGAGTTCTGCTCCAACCTGATGCTGGAAGACGGCCTCGCGATCGACGATCCGGCGGTGCGTTCGAAGCTCGCGAGCTGGGCGGTGAAGGCGAGCGGACTGAAATACACCAGCTACCGCGCGATCTCGGCGCTGTCGAAGGGCGAGCGGCCGGGTCCGGAAAATTCCATCGGCAAGCTCGTCTCCGGCCTGATGCTGCAGGACATCGCGACCTATGCGATGGACCTGGAGGGCGCCGCGGGCAGCCTCACCGGCACCGATGAGGAGCAGGCGAACGGCCAGTTCCAGCAGATGCTGCTGTCCTCGCCCTCGATGCGCATCGCCGGCGGCACCGACGAGATCCTGCGCAACATCATCGCCGAGCGCGTGCTGGGTCTGCCGGGCGATATCCGCGTCGACAAGGAGGTGCCCTACAACAAGATCCCGACCAAGGGGCGCTAAACATGGATGCCGTGACCAAGCCGCGTTACGCGACGGACGATCGCATCGGCGCGCTTGAGGAGCTGCTCAACGAGCGCTACTCGGTGCGTGCCTTCCAGCCGCGCGAGGTGCCGCGCGAAATCATCGGGCATGTGCTGGCGACCGCGCAGCGCACCGCGTCCTGGTGCAACAGCCAGCCCTGGGAAGTGTTGATCGTCTCCGGCGAGGCCAAGGAACGTTTCCGCAAGGCGATCTATGCCGAGGCGTCGCGCGGTCTCGGCGAGGATTACGACTTCACGCCGCCGCGCGAATATGTCGGGGTCTATCTGGAGCGCCGCCGCGAAAGCGGCTTTCAGCTCTACAACACGCTCGGCATCGCGCGCGGCGACAAGGCGGCCTATGCAAAACAGGCGCTGGAGAACTACAATTTCTTCGGCGCGCCACACATTGCCGTGATCCACACCAATGAGGCGCTCGGCATCTATGGTGCGATCGACTGCGGCGGCTATGTCTCGAACTTCATGCTGGCCGCGCAAGCGCTCGGGCTCGGCACCATCCCGCAGGCCGCGATCGCGCGTCATTCCGGCCTGATCCGCCGTCACTTCAACCTGGCCGAGGATCGCCGGGTTGTCTGCGGTATCTCGTTCGGCTATGCGGATAACGCGCACAAGGTGAACAGCTACCGCACGTCGCGCGCGACCGTGGCGGATACCGTCACATTTGTGGATGTATAATTTCCTCAAGGCGGGACTTGATTCTCCCGCCGAGGAAAAGAAGAAGCGACAAGAAAAGCGTCAAGAACAACAATGGCGAATAACGCCTCCCTGACGCCAGCTGAGATCAGCTGGCAGCTGCACCGTCTCCCTGCGCTTGAGCGCGACGCGTTCGTCGCCGCGCATTATCTGGGACAGCCCGTCGCCTGGAAGACCCGCTTCTTCGATGTGATCGACTGGGGCGCGGGCTCGGTGCTGCAATTCAGCTTCCTGCAACGCGGCTGGCACCGCCATGCGCGGCTCGACAATCCGATCTACGCCTATATCGACATCGAGCAACATCCGGAAACGCGCGGTCTGCGCCGCGGTCGGCGGATCGATCTCCATGGCACGATCAAGGGCGTAGACTTCGTGACCGGGATTACGCTTACGCTGGACCGGTTCGAAATCCTGCCCGTCAACTTTGTCGACCGCTTCGTCATCAGCTCCGACAGCCGGTATTAACGGCGGGCAGCGTGACGCGGCGGTGCGTCGGCATAGCGCGCGGCCATCGCGCCGGTCAGCTCGGCCATCTTCTCGCGCAGCCCCTCGGGCGCGATCACCTCGGCCTCGGCGCCGAGCCGCAGCAGCTCGGTCGCCGCATGCCACATCGTCTTGCCGACCGGCATGGTGGCGACCCGCCAGCCGTCGGCGTCGGCGGCTTCAGCAAGCCGCATGCGTGCCTTCACGTAAGGATGGGCCAACCCATCGAACAGTTTCAGCCCGAACGGCGACAGCCGCACCGTGGCCTCGTTCGGATGCAGCTCGGCCTCCAACCGCGCGATCGAGGTACGCCAGTAGGCGGCGAGGTCGAACTCCGCCGGCCGCGCGAACGGCGTCTCCAGCGCGGTGCAATCCAGCACACGGGCGACCCGGTAGGTGCGCACATTGCCGTCGACGAGTCCCGCGAGGTACCAGCTGCCGCCCTTCAGCACGAGGCCGAGCGGGGCCACGCGCCGCCGCTTCTCTGCCTTCCAGCTCTGGTAGCGGATCTCGATCAGATTTTCGCGCAGCACGGAGGCTGCAATGGCGCGCAGGTGCTGCGGCTCCTCGGTCTCGCCGAACCAGCCGGGCGCGTCGAGATGGAAGCGCTGCTGCATCCCTCTGGCGTTGGACCGCAGATTCTCGGGCAGCGCCGCCATCAGCTTGGTCTGCGCCGCCACCATCGCGGCATCGAGGCCGAGTGCGGCGGCGGGGCCGGGGAGGCCCGCCATGAACAGCGCCTCGGCCTCGCCCTGCGACAGGCCGTTCAGCCGCACGCGATAGCCGTCGAGCAGGCGGTAGCCGCCCTCGGCGCCGCGGTCGGCATAGACGGGGACGCCGGCGGCCGAGAGCGCATCGATGTCGCGATAGATCGTGCGCACCGAGACCTCGCAGGCCTCGGCCAGTTCGGGCGCGGTGACCTGCCCCCTCGCCTGCAGGGTGGTGAGGATGGAAAACAGCCGGCTCGCGCGCATGGCGTGATTATACCTGACACAAGATGTCAGGTATAGGCGGACATAAGGAGGCTACGCCCCTGACGGCGCAAGGAGACCCGCTGATGACCACCGCTGCACCCACCGACCGCGTCACGCTGTATTACTCGCCGCAGAGCCGCGCCACCGGCACCCGCGTGCTGCTGGAGGAACTCGGGGCACCCTATGACCTGAACGTCCTCAACATGAAGGCGGGCGAGCAGCGCAAGGACGCCTATCTCGCCATCAATCCGCTCGGCAAGGTGCCGGCGATCCGCCACGGCGACGCGCTGGTGACCGAGCAGGTCGCGATCTTCATCTATCTCGCCGATTTGTTTCCGCAGGTCGGCCTCACGCCGGCGCTGAACGACCCGCGCCGCGGCCCGTATCTGCGCTGGATCGCCTATTACGGCTCGTCGTTCGAGCCGGCTGTGATCGACCATTTCATGAAGCGCGAGCCGGCGCCGATCACGCAGTCGCCCTATTCCGATTACGACACGATGCTGGGCGCGCTCGAGGCACAGCTGGCAAAGGGGCCCTATCTGCTCGGTGAGCAGATCACGGCGGCCGACATTCTCTGGGGCATCGCGTTCAGCTGGACCATGATGTTCGGCATCGTGCCCAAAAGGGACGTCTTCGTTCGCTACGCCGAACGCATCGCTGCGCGCCCGTCTTTCATACGGATCTCGAAGGCCGACGACGAGATGGCGGCGCAGCATGCCGCGGCCGCCGGAGTGTGATACGAGTATTGCGATGGCCATGAAACTGCACAACGCGCTTCACAGCACCAACTGCTTCAACACGCTGATCCGCGTCGCCGAGGATTGCCCGGCGCGGAGCGGCGAGGAGCCGCAGCTGCGCGGCGGCCAACCGACGGTCGCCGTGCTGCAATACCGGATGTTATCAGGCGCGCCGTACAAATATACATCCGATGACGTGGTGTTCGCGACATCGTCGGCCGGCCGCGCGCTCGGTGCGAAGGCGGCGAAGAAAGAGCGCAGCCTCGCCCGCGAGACGTTCTTCTCGCGCGGCCAGGCCTGCATGCGCGCCTCGCCGCTCGGCAAGCGTTTCGGCTGGGGCGTCCACGCCGACGCCGAAGGCCGCATCGCGCTCTACGCCGTCGACAGCAAGCGCTACCAGGCGCTCGCCGCGAACCCCGAGGTCGCGCAGGTTCGTGCGATGCGGAGCAAGCGCGCGTGAGCGGTGGCGAATGATCGCGCCGATTCGCGCGCAGCTAGTCCCGTCATCCTGAGGTGCGAGCGGAGCGAGCCTCGAAGGATGCACGGCCACCAGCCGGGGCCGTCGACCCTTCGGGACGCGCGTTCCGCGCTCCTCAGGGGTGACGGTATCGGCTGTGCAGGGCGACCGATCGCTAAAACCTTGGCGGCCGCTTCTCGGCGAATGCTTTGATGCCTTCCTTGATCTCGTCGCCGCGCATGCTGTCGCGGTGGCGGGCGTCGGCGGCGGCCTCGTCGAGCTCGCCGCGGGCGAATTCGTTGATCGCGCGCTTCATGCCGGCCATCGCCTTGGGCGCATTGCCGGCCAGGATCGTGGCAAGCCTGTCGACCTCCTCGTCGAGCAGGTCGAGCGACACCATCGCGGTGAGATAGCCGATCCGCAGCATCTCCGGCGCGGTGATCCTCGAGGCGGTCAGGAACAGCGTCTTGGCATTGTCGACGCCGAGGCGTGTGACGTACCGCCTGATGCCGCTTGTGTAGTAGTGCAGCCCGAGACGCGCCGCCGGCATGAACATCTCCGCGGTATCGACGCCGATGCGGAAGTCGCAGGCGAGCGCGAGGTCGGTCGAGCCGCCATAGACGCCGCCATTGAGCCGGCAGATCGTCGGCACGCTCAGATCCTCGAGCCGGTTGACCACGACCTCGAAGGCCGAGCCCGCGCTCTGCTGCTCGCTCGCGCTCGCCGCGCGCTCGGCCACCGAGTTGAGGTCGTAGCCGGCAGAAAACGCGCGGCCGGTTCCGGTCAGCACCAGCACGCGGATCGCAGGATCGGCCTCGATCCGGTCGAACAGTTTTAAGAGCTCGCCGAGGTCCTCGGCCTGCAGGCGGTTGAGGTGCTTCGGCCGGTTGAGGCGGATCGTGGCGCGTGCGCCGGCAATCTCGAGCACGGGTCCGCTGGCAGTGTCGGCCAACTCGGCCATATCAGTCTCCATCATTGATTCTCGCGTTCGCGCCGCTTCGCCTCGGCGTCGATGGTCTCGGCGAGATCGGGATGCCTTGCCATCAACAGGCGGAAATCGACGAGGTCAAGCACCAACAGCCTGGTCACCTTGCTGGTCGAGACGCTGGCGCCCCGCTTGGCGTTGCCGAGCAGCGCCATCTCGCCGAAGAACGCGCCCTCGCCGAGCTTCACCTTGCGCCCGGGCAGGTCGACCTCCACCTCGCCGGCGGCGACGAAATACATGCAGTCGCCGTTGGTGTCCTTGCGGATGATCATGGTGCGCGGCGGCAGGTCCATGGTCCGCAGCACCTGGGTGACGTCGGCGATCGCGGCCGGGCCGAGATGCGCGAAGAACGGCACTTTGCTGACGGTCTCCCAGGTTCTCAGAAAATTGTCGCGGCGGGTTTCCGCGGCAAAGCCGGTCGCCAGAATACCGGTCCACAGCCCAAACACGCCGAGGCCCGAGATCATCACCATGGCGGCGACCATGCGGCCGAGCGGGGTGATCGGCACCACGTCGCCATAGCCGGTGGTGGTCAGCGTCACCACCGCCCACCACAGCGCCGCCGGTACGCTGCCGAAGGTCTGCGGCTGGACGTCCCGCTCCAGGAAGTATTCGGCGACGGAGGCCAGGAACACCACCATCAGGAAGATCACGAGCACGCTGAGCAGCGGGCCGGACTCCACCACGAGCACGCGCCGGAGTTGGCGCAGGCCGGGAATGCCCGGCACCACCTTGAGCACCCAGAGCACGCCGAGCAGCCATGCGGTTTTCGGCTCGGCGCCGCAGAGCAGGGCCAGCGGCACCGCCAGCGCGCCGATCGCATCGACTACCCCTGCGCTTGATAGCGCGTAGAACCAGAGCTTGTCCTGCCGCCGCATATGGCGCAGCCGCACCAGCCATTCAAACACGAAATAGGCAAGGCAGGCCCACAGCAGCGCATCGACCCAGCGCGGGACCGCGTCATAGGCCGGCGCGACCGTCAGCAGCGTCATCATGGCAACACCGGCCGCGACCGCGACATAGGCCGCCGTGGTCATGTTGCGGCCGGCGGTGGCGGAAACGAAGCGCGTCAAAGCCGGAAGGACGAGCCGCTTGGACATCGGAACGGAGCTTGCCTGTCGATCAACTGCTGGAATTGAGGCCCTGCGAGCGGCGGAGCCGAGGTCACAACCTGCCTCTCCCGATTGAGGCCGTCAACGCGCAGGCGGTGGTGGGATGATCGCGGCGAAAGTCCCAGATGTTGGACAAATGGCCTAACCATGTTGGCCCGTTTTTGCGCCCGCGAATGTGAGAAATCAGACAAATCGTCGCTTTTTCGCCTTATATCAGGGATGCTGGCCCGCCGATGCGACCTTGGCCGGAATGAAGCGACTAACAAGACGATCTTATTCACTTCCTGAGAATTGGCTGGTTTCCGATGGATACCTCACATCTCGCGGAGCACGCCGGCGCCGCCGGCAGTTTCTTCGCATCGATCTTCGTGGTCGCCACGCTGTCGATGCGGACCATGATCCCGTTGCGCGTGTTCGCCATCCTGACCAACATCATCCTGATCGCGACCGCGGTCCCGACCCACAATTACGCGACGCTGATCCTGCACGCCGTGCTGTTGCCGGTGAACACCTATCGTCTGCACCAGATGCTGCAGCTGGTCCGCAACGTGAAGAGATCGGTCAGCAGCGATCTGTCGATGGATTGGCTCAGGCCGTTCACGACGGAACGCAAATGCACGGCCGGCGAAGTCCTGTTCTACAAGGACGAGAAGGCTGACAGCATGTTCTACATTGTCAGCGGCCGCTTCCGCCTGGTCGAATCGGGCATCGAGCTGCCGGTCGGCTCCCTCGTCGGCGAGTTCGGCATGCTGTCGCCGTCGAACACGCGAACCCAGACGCTGGAGTGCGTCGAAACCGGCATGGTGCTGTCGGTGACCTATGACCAGGTCGAGCAGCTTTACGTCCAGAACCCGGCGTTCGGCTTCTATCTCCTGCGTCTGTTCAGCGCCCGCCTGTTCCAGAATATCTCGACGCTCGAGCAGCGGCTCGCGCAGCACGCCACCCCGCAGGTCGCGGAGCCAAAGCCTGCATGAGCCCCGCGACGAGTCCTGGAGGCGCCGCAGTGCCGGATGACGACAGTCTGCTGGCTTCGCTCCGTTACCTCTTTGCCGATGTCATCGGCGATGAGGACGAGGGGCCGCCGGTGCTGCCTGAGGCCTGCCCGGATCATCTCGGGCCTGCGGTCACCGACGCCATCCATCTGTTGATCGCCTATCAGAGCACGAGCTACGCCCAGCTCTATATCGATCGGCTCAAGCGCTTCGTCGGCCGCCGCGGCGTTGACGATGCGCTGCTCGCCGAGATCGCGCGGCTGATGGCGGAGCGCATGGCCTATGAGGACGCGATCCGCATCGCGCAGCTCAAGCTTGGCGACGTCAATGCGGCGGGCCGTCTCGCGGCGCGCTCGGCCGACGACGTCAAGAAACTCCGCCTCGACGAGTTGATCGACGCCTTGCCGGCGATGGTCGCCGATCCGATCCTTGCCGTGCTCGATCAGTTCGGCTGGCGGCGTCGCCGGGTCTCCATCCGCTTCAGCGCCAACAACCGCTTCAGCGTTCGCCGGCTCAGGATCGAGGCGGGCCTGAAGCGCTGGCGGCTGTTCTCGGGGCGCTACGCCAAGGAGCGCATCTGGGTCGAGCGCTGGCTGCACATGATCGACCGCAGCCTGACCAAGCAGCCGGCCGCCGCCTCGGCGGTCGTGCAGACCGCCACCATGATCCAGGGCTACGGCGACCCCTATCGCCAGGGCATCGCGGATTGGCACGTGATCATCGACGGACTGGTCAAGCCGACCTTCGACGGCGTGCTCGTGCTGCCCGACCTCGCCGGCGCCATCACCGAGGCCCGCGCCGCCATCATGCCCGATCCGCGGCAGGTCGCGCTGAAGCGCAAGATCGCGGAGATTCGCGCGCGGGCGCCGGCGGCGGCGTCGGGTTGAAGGAATTTGGAGCTCGGCGACCGGTTGCCGCGCGAGCGCCTCCAGCGACAAAGGCGAAGCCTTTGCGCGGGAACGGGTCTGGGGCATTGCCAGCGCCGCAATCTACCGCTTGATGTGCGGCGGCTCATCGTAGCCGCGGCGGCTGGAATAGAACAGCAGGCCCATCAGGCCGATACAGACCGCGCCCAGAACTGCAATTCCGATCGTGAACATGACGATGCCATAGGTCGGGATCGGAGCATCTACGGTCAGCCCCTCATAGGCGTAGGCGCCGACGGCGACCAAGAAGGCCAGCAGGCCGATGCTGATTGCGACGCGCATGCGTATCTGCCTCCGCCGAAGGCCGAGAGCAGCGGAGCAAGCTGACGTTGGCGATTACGCCGCGGCGATGACCTTGGCCAGCGCCTGCTGCCCGGCCTCGATCAGGTCGGGAAGCGTCGTCCTGCCGCTCTTGGCGCACTTGATGATGTATCTGGCAACGCGCTTGCGGGTGTCATGTTCCTCGCCGTGAACCGCATCGGCGCATACGCGATCGAGTG
Organism: Bradyrhizobium sp. I1.14.4; assembly: GCF_050435825.1. NCBI lineage: Bacteria > Pseudomonadati > Pseudomonadota > Alphaproteobacteria > Hyphomicrobiales > Nitrobacteraceae > Bradyrhizobium > Bradyrhizobium sp. I1.14.4. The sequence continues at coordinate 227,857 of NZ_JBNDLA010000004.1, forward strand.
CAAGGTTCATGGCGGCAAGCGTGCGTGAATCAAATCTTTCTTCGATCATCATAGCTGTCCCTCGTCGGCCTCGTCCGAGGCCCAGCTATTTTGCGTTGCATCAGCAAGTCGCTGACCTCCATTACAGTCTCGGTCGCCTTGCCTTCTTCATCAGTGTCTCACGTTCCCCTCCCGGGGAGCTTTTGTGCTGCAATGCGCGCATCTTCGGCGAATTTTTGCAAGCATGCTCAAACGATCCGGAAGGTCGCGACCTGTTCCGTTCCTTCTTGATCATGTGGTCTCCGAACCGGAGCCCGCAATACTAGGCATGGTCCCCGGATGCGGTCGTTAACCCATGACAATGGTCGGTCGAAATCGTCGTCGCGCTCGCAGGAACGATCCCCGGCGCTACGCGTAACATCCATGCGTTCGCTGCTTTGCTCCCCGAAAACGGCGGACCGTTCCGGTGACGGGCCTCGGCGAATTTCATCGCCGGGGCCCGCATGTCTTTAGGGAAGCCAGCCAGGGATATCGTAATGGCACATTCCAATCAGGGCATCGTGAAGGACACCAAAGGTCAGGAGCAGCCGACCGACAAGGAGCGCGCTCAGACCGCCCACCAGACCGATCCGCGAAAATGGAACGCGCGAAGCGATGCACGATCCGAAAGTGAACGACGCGGACAAGCCTCGGGGATTCGGCTGACATCAGACGATCGCGGCGATCCCCCGCCAGGCTGAGCGGCTTTTCGCTGTGCAGCAACCGCGGCAACGCGGAAGGAACGATGATCCAGCTCCCCCGTTGGCCCTCGAAGATCAATGGAGAATTGACATGGCGATGGGCGAGAAGGAGCTCGGAAACCTGATCGGCAGCGACAAGGTCGAGGGGACCGCGGTTTATGGATCCGACGAGCGCAGGATCGGCTCGATCGAACGCGTGATGATCGACAAGAAGAGCGGGCGGGTGTCCTATGCCGTGCTCGGCTTCGGCGGCATCCTCGGTCTTGGCAACGACCACTATCCGCTGCCCTGGCAATCGCTGAAATACGACACAAGGCTGGGCGGCTATGTCACCGGCGTGACCGAGAGCCAGCTGCGCGGCGCGCCGAAATTCGGCAGCGAGCGGGATTGGAATTGGGCCGATATCGGCGCCACACGCGCGGTGAATGACTATTACGGCGTACCGTTCGTGTGAGCGGCGACGAACTCCGGAGGGCACCGCGCTTCAAGGGCGATAGCCTTCGGTGGCCGAGTTGCACGGCGCTCGACAACGTAGCAGTCACGTGTTCCGGCGTCTGTACAGTGAACATACGTCGATAGCTGTGCAATGTAACATAATTTATTGAAATCGGCCCGGCGGTTACTCGATTAAAACTGCGGGGAAACCAATGTCGTTGGCGTCGCTAGTCCGGAAACTGGAGCAGTTCGTACGGCTTTCGCCGCTAGACCACGCCATCCTCAATCGCGCGTCGACCGAACGTGTTCGGCATTTCGGCCCGCGCGTCGACATCGTCAGTGAAGGCGAGAAGCCGAAGGACGTCCACCTGATCTTGTCCGGCTGGGCCTACCGCTACAAGCAGCTCGAGGACGGCCGGCGTCAGGTGGTGGCGTTCCTCCTCCCCGGCGATATCTGCGACGTGAACATCTTCATCCTGCGCGAGATGGATCATTCGATCGGGACCATCACCGCAGTGTCGATCGCCGACCTCTCGCACGAGTTCTTCGACAAGGTCGCAGCCGGACATCCCCGCATCGTCACCGCGTTCTGGTGGGAAACCCTTGTCAATGCGGCGATCCAGCGTGAATGGACCATGAGCCTCGGCCAGCGAACGGCGCTGGAGCGGATGGCCCATCTGCTTTGCGAGATCTGGCTCCGCCTGCGTCTCGCCGGACTGACCCAGGGCGACAGCTGTGACTTCCCGCTGACCCAGGCCGATCTCGCCGACGCCACCGGGCTCTCCAAGGTCCACGTCAACCGGATACTGCAGGAACTGCGTGCCGACGGCCTGATCGTGCTCAAGGGCAAGACCCTGGCCGTTCCCAATCTCGACCGGCTGATGCGCGCAGGCCTGTTCAACCCGAACTACCTGCATATGGACCACGAAGGGCGGCAGCTCGATGCCGTCGCGACGTCCACGGATGCGGCGGCCGGATGACCGGCGCGTCAATTCGGGAGAGCACAACGGGTTTTCCGCCACCGGCGCAACCGGGATGGGCATGCGCTGCCGCTCACATGCCGCCCGAGTCGGACCGCCTCGCCGGCGGCTGGAAATGACGCGCCGTCGATGGTTCCGCGACGATTTCAGGAACTCGGCTTATCGCTTGCTCGGATGCTTCGCGATGGTCGCTTTGGCCTTGGCGATCGCCTCTTGAGTGCTCTGGTAGGTCTGCGTTCTGATCGTTGGTCCGCTGTCAAGCGGTGTGATCTCGACCAAATAGCCGCCGCCGCGCTGCTCGACGATGGTTAGCCGATGCCCCTCATACTCGATGTCGTCGACTGGCATTTTCAGGCTCGTCCATCTTCGATCGGCGGGCATCGGAGGCGCTCTGGAGCGGAGTAGCCGGGAGCTTCTTATTCGACTCGGCGGGCCGCCGTTCGTTCCAACCGCGGCCTAGAGCCGTTTCGGTTCCGACCGGATCGGAACGGGGCTCTAGATTTTCGCCCTGACGCGTTTTCTTCAGGCGAACCGGTGCCCACCTCGCTGGAAAACGCTGCGAGGGGCCCGGATCATGTCGCAGCTTGTAACGATGTTTCAGGCGCTGCGCGGTGGTCCGCACGGCATAAATGGATCCGATCGAAATCGGCACCTCCCTCGCGCTCAGGGCGGTCTCATTCTCTGGCACTGGAATGAACGGCCCCAGCGAGAGGGCCAAGCCGGGGCCGTCATCTTTCCATGTCGTCGCCGACCGCCGGTTGCCGCAAATCAACGGTCTACTGGGTCTAAAAGAATGTGAATGAAAATTTATCCTGCCCAGCGACGAGATGATCGACGCTAACTCAGGTTCCGGAAATGACGCCTGTGAATCGCGTCGCAATAAATTGCTACCTTTTCCTGACTGCATTGAAGGGAGGCTGGAAGAAAGCGCGCTCCGGGCATTGAGTTCTGTCCATTGCCGAGACGGACGGGTGCGATCGGCACCCCGCTTTCCCGGCGCCCTCTTCAAGAGAGAGGCGAAACGAGATGCAAAGCTCGGACGATTCAGGTAGCGAGAACGCGGCTACACGTCATCTCAGTTGTCATGCCCGCGCGGGCATCCAGTACGCCGCGGCCTCTCGGCCTCAAGCACTTGCGTCTCTGGAATACTGGATCACCCGCATGCGTGTATGATGACACCGAACAAGCCGCTCGACAGTGCCCTTCACCCGTTCGCGGTCTTCACCACCACGAGATTGTCATCCGGTGCCGCCGGATGGCGCTTGAGGTGATCGCGGCGCAGCGCGATCTCGTCGCGGACCAGCTCGTAGCCGAGCTTGAACGTGTCGAGGCCGTCGCTGGAAACGGCGCCGTCGCGCAGGCCGATCACCGCGCCGCGCAGGATCGCCTCGAGCTCGTCCTGCAATTCGTCGAGGTGTTCGGCGCAGGTGGCGTGCTCGACGCGCTCGCCGATATCGAGGATTCGGGTTGCCAATTCGCTGGCCGTCTCCGGCGCGACGCGGGTGATCTTGGTGTAGATACCAGCGAAGATCGAGCCGATGATGCTGAGCGCAGCGGCGCCGAGATACATCACGTCGCTGTAGCGATCCATGAACGACTTGGTGTCGTCGTTGATGTATTCGGCGGCGCCCTGATGGGCGACGATGAAAGCGTCCTTGTCGGTCGCTGCCGGCTCGATCTTGGAGGCGAAGCCGTCGTCGAGCGCGAGCTCGGACTTGTTCTCGTAGACGAGGCGCGCGAGCTCGGCCGCCGTCGTCGTGGACATCCAGGATTGCGCGACCAGCAGCCATTCCAGCCCGATGGTGTCGACCTCGTCATCGGGGATCGCCGGCGAGGACGACAGCATGCCGGTCGAGACCGTCTCCTCCGAGATCGCCGGATATTTGCGCGCCAGCGCCTTGGCCGCGTCGATCGCGTTCAATGTGAATCCGCCGGCGCGCTTGGCATATTGCTCGTAGGTCTTGTCCTTCATGATCTTCGAGGCATGCTCGATCGCGACCACGGCGCCAAAGCCGGAAGCGAACAGTTTGTCGAACGGTGTGTTCGGCGCCCCCTGCTGCACCCGCTGCGCGGCATCCGGGCTATCGGAAATCTCCAGCGCGCTGCGGACGAAATTGACGCTGTTTTCGCCGTCGCCAACGACTGCGATCGTCTTCCTCTTCAGCTCGGTCAGCGACTTGATCTTCTTGCCGCCGGGGCTGAGCACCAGCACCACGTCATGCTCGAGGATCGCGATGGCGCGGGCGCGCGGCGGCACCTTTGCATCGGTGCGCAGGATGGCTAGCGAGGCGTCGCGGCGGTCGAACTGCGCCAGAGCCTTGGCGTTGTCGGGGCTCGGCGCGATCTTGAGCCGCAGCCGCGACGAATTGTTCTTCAGCACGGTTGCGAGCTTGGCGGCGAACTTCGCCTCCGGGCCATTGGCGTCGCCGACCGCGAACACCAGCGTTTCCGAATTGCGCAACCAGACCCGGCCGCCGACCACGGTGACGGCGCTCAACAGCAGCGTCAGCAGGGTGAAGACGATGACCTGCGCGCGGTTGCTCTTGGCGACCGGTGGGCGTGGTCGCGGCGGCATTGGCGGAGGCGAGGGGGCTTCGGCACTCATGGCTCATCACCCGTCCGGGACCGCCCGTCGCCGCAACCCTATTGGCACGGCGCTGCCCGGTGAATCCGTAAATGGTTATAAAAGAAAGAAAATTTCCTATGTTGCGGACGATATACCTCCCCGGAGGGAATGCAAACCGGCCGCCGGCCGTAACCTTAACCTCGGCAGACCTGCGCCGCGGTGCCACATGACCATCGCCACTATCGACGCCCGTACCCAGATGTGATTTTAGAGCAAGCCGCAGGTGCATTCCGCCGCCGGAGATGTCATAAATGCGACACGCTTGGTTTTGCGGAATTGAGCTGACGGCCTGACCCGGATTTCCTGCATCACATTCATCGAAGTAAAGGGCGTCAGCTTGTTGTTTCCTGCGATGTCATCGTCGGTGTCGGTTGGTGCCCTGGTGGGATGGATGTTGCTTCTCACAGCGAAGCACATCATCGCCGACTTCATGCTGCAGAACGCATGGATGGCGATCGGCAAGGACCAGAAGACCGGTTGGGCCATGCCGCTGCTCGCGCATTGCCTGATCCATCTCGCGGTCGCGCTGGCGCTGATCCTGGTGGTGGCGCCGCGGTTCTGGTACGTCGCCTTCATCGACTTCGTGATCCACATCATCGTCGATCGCGCCAAGGGATACTGCGCGTCGCATTTCGGCGTGACGCTGGAATCAGGCCATCCCTGGTTCTGGACCCTGATCGGGGTCGACCAGGCGCTGCACCACCTCACCGGCTTTGCGCTGTCGATCTACATGGCCGCGAACTGAGCGGCTCGCGGACACCTCTTCCCGCATCTCGGACCACGAACCGGCCGCCTCTAGCGGGCGGATGTGATTCGCGTGCAAGGGCAAGACCCTCCGGAAGCGACCGGAGGCCGTGGTTAACCTTTCGTTAGAGGATTGCGCGGCATCTTCCCGATCGAGGGGGATTTGCAAATGTTTTCAAGCCGTGACGCGTTCGAGAACGATGCCTGCCCAGTTGCGGACGACCTGCTCGGCCAGATGTACCGCGCCAATCCCAACGGGCTTTCGCTGCTGGTTGCCAATGTCGCGCCCGACGTCAGGGCGATGCTGGCGCTGTTCTGCTATCGCCGCAGCCACCTGCACGCACTCGCACTTGCGATTGCGTCGAGCTGCAGCGAGTGGGAGCTGGTCAATTCCGGCGGCCGCGTCGGGTCGACGCTGTACGCATTGTCGCGTGAGCCGGCCCGCGCAGCGACTGTTTCGCATGGCGGCCGCAAGCCGATCACGCTGTCGACCAAGCCGCTGTCGAGCTTCGCGCCTGTTGTCGATGACGAGATCGACGACGAGGACGTCAGCAACGCGGTCACGGTGTAAGCTTGGTTAGTTCGGCTGCGCGCTCGCAATGAGCGGCAGCCCGTGCCGGCGTCGCGCCATCGCGCATTCCGCGTCGCCCGGCAGGCAGGTGCGGCACACCTCCGGCCGCACCGCATAGACCTCGCAGCGCGTTGCCTCTCCCACCCGGCCCGACAGCGCCGAGCAGCGATCGCCCTCGCAGCGCATCCCTGACTGTCGCGCGTTGACGAATTGCGGTGGGATCAGATCGAGCTGCGCGTCGTCCTCGACGGTGAAGCGCGGCCAGTTCTCCGAATAGCTGCAGCAGGCGCCGCAGGACTGGCACGGGCTTCCGTCTGTCGTGTCGATCGCGTTGTCGGCCATCAGGTGTCCCTATGTGTCCTTGGGCGCTTCCCAGACCAGGCTGCGCCGCCAGCGCGCCCGGAGCAGGTCGCGCCGCTCCGGGTATTTCTCGTCGTGATAGATCGCGGTGACCACGCGGTCGGTGCGGAAGCTGCGAAAATCCTTGCGCAGCTCGCACCAGGCGGCGAGCAGCCGCACCGCCTCGTGATAACCGACCGCGATCGGCCAGATCGTGCGCTCGGAGTCGCGGCCATGCTCGTCGCGATAGTTCAGCGTGATCTTCTTGCCCTCGTGGATCTGGCTGCGGGTCCTGACCATGTCGATGCGGTCGGGCTCCCGGTTCCAGGCCGAGCGGGCGCGGCTCGCCGGCTCCAGCACGAACGGCCGCAGGCGGTCGGGCACGGTCTCGGCGATCTTGGCCATCAGGTCCTCGGCCGCGCGCGCCAGGGCCGGATCGGCGTGGCCGACCACCCATTGCGCGCCGAGCACACAGGCCTCGATCTCGTCGGGTGTCAGCATCAAGGGCGGCAGGTCGAAGCCCTTCTCCAGGATGTAGCCCATGCCGGCCTCGCCCCGGATCGGCACCCGCTGCTCGATCAGGCTCGCGATGTCGCGATAGATCGTCCGCTTCGATGTCTCGAGCTCGGCTGCGATTGCATCCGCGGTCAAAGGCTTACGGGTGCGGCGTAGCACCTGGATGATCTGAAACAGCCGGTCGGCGCGTCTCATGGCAACTCTCTTGATCGCTCTCTTGGCAGTCGTCCTGGCAGTCGTCTTGGCAGTTCTGGCAGCTGTCTTGACGAGTGTCTTGACGGGTTTCGTGGTGTCTCGGCGCGTCGGCTTTTCTGCGTCCCGGCCGGCTGCTGCTGACAGTATGTTGGCAGCAGGTGGGGGCTATAGCAGGACAACACCTCAAGTGAAGGGAATTTGTCCATGACGAATCTTGATGAACTCGGTCTCCGGCAGGCGCAGAGCTTCGCGCTGGAACAACTGGTCACGGTCTACTCCACCTCCGGCGACCTGCGCTGGGCCCTGGTCGCGCTGGTCGCACAGTCCATCAGTACAGCCTGGTCCTACGGGCGGGCCCGGCTGGTCAAGCGCGTTCGCGAGGCGGTTCGCCGCCTCGCACCCGCCGGCCCGCTCGACAGTGAATGCCACTACTGCTGACACCATGCTGGCAGCAGGGGGCCGCTAGCTTCAATTCACGACCACAGGCGATCGGGAGCTTCATATGATTACGCTTTTTGGCTTTGGCACGGGCTTCGGCTTGCCGGAAATCAGCCCCTTCGTGACCAAGACCGAGGTCCAGCTCAAGATGGCCGGGCTCGACTACACCAAGGAAAAGGCGATGCCGCCGGCCTCTCCCAAGGGCCAGCTGCCCTTCATCGCAGATGACGGCGAGACGATCGCCGATTCGACCTTCATCCGCGCCCATATCGAGGGCAAGTACGGCTTCGATTTCGATGCGCCGTTGAGCTTGCAGGCGCGCGCGCAGGCCTGGGCCTTCGAGCGCATGATCGAACATCACGTCTACTGGGCGTTGGTCGGCGCGCGCTGGGTTGACGATGCGAATTTCGCCAAGGGGCCCGCGCATTTCTTCGATGGCGCGCCCGACCACATGCGCGACAAGTTGCGCGAGGACGCCCAGTTCCGCGTTGCCGAGAACTATCTGTTGAGCGGGCTTGGCCGTCACGGACCCGATGAGGACGTCGATCTTGCGATCCGCTCGCTGTTTGCGCTGTCGGTCCAACTCGGCGACAAGCCCTATCTGATGGGCAACGCGCCGTGCGGCACCGACGCCACCGCGTTCGGCGCGCTGGCGGGTATCCTCACGCCCTTCTTCGATTCGCCGCTGCGCGAGCGCACCGAGAAGTTCGACAATCTCGCCGCCTATGTCGGCCGGATGATGCAGCAATACTATCCGGAGTTCGCCTGGGCGCCGCTGCAGCAGGCCGCCTAACGCGCTTTCGAGCGGAATGGATACCGGTTCGCGTGAAGAAAACGCGTCAAAACGAGAGTCCAGAGCCCCGTTCCGATTCAATCGGAACGGAAGGGGCTCTAGGTCGTTGCAGCGGGAGCGGGCTGGCCCTTCAATGCGGCGAGCTCGGCCTCGAGTTCGGCGATGCGCTGGTCGCGTGAGGCGAGGGCTGCGGCCACATCGGCCGCGTCAAACTTCTGCGGGATATGCTGCGGGCAGTTGGTATCCCACGCCGCGACCTTGAACAGGATCACCTGCTCCGGCCGCGCGCGATAGCCTTGCGGCATCAGCGCGCGTGTCAGCGCCGGATCATCTTCCACCACCCGCGCTTCGCCCCACAGCTTGACGCGGCGGCGATGCGCATAGTCCATCACGAAGATAGATGCCTTCGCATTCTCCGATAGATTGCCTTGCGTGATGAACTGCCGGTTGCCGCTGTAGTCGGCGAACGCCATCGTGTGCTTGTCGAGGACCTTGATGAAACCCTTCGGCCCGCCGCGATGCTGGATGTAGGGCTGGCCGTCGGCCGAGGCGGTCGCGAAATAGAAGCTGTTCACCTCGCCAAGAAAGCCGGCGAGGTTCTCATCGACCTCGGTGCGCCAGCCGCCGTGCGACTCGACCTCGGCGTAGGTGTCGCGCGATCCCTTGCGGGTCTGGATCGCCTTCACCGCCGGACTGAATGCGACATCGCTGGGATAGGTGTGAACGTCTGACAGCTGAGCCTCCCATGACGGGCGTCCTCGTCTTCTAAAATGGGCGTTTCTGGATCGTAATCAATCTTGTGAATTGACACTTCACTATTGCTGATTATGCAATGATGCCATGGACCGGATCGACGCCATGCAAGCCTTTGTCGCGGTGGCCGACCTTGAGGGCTTTGCCCCCGCCGCCCGCAAGCTCGGCCTGTCGCCCTCCGCCATCACGCGGTTGATTGCGGCGCTGGAGGAGCGGCTCGGTGCGCGGCTCTTGCAGCGGACCACGCGGCAAGTGACGCTGACCGACGCCGGCTCGCGCTACCTGGAGCGGGCGCGGCGGATCCTCGCCGACGTCGAGGAAGCCGAGGACGCGGTGGAGAGCGAGCGCACCCGCCCCGAAGGCCGCTTGGTGATCTCGGCGCCGTTCGGCTTCGGGCGGCTGCATGTCAGCCCGGTCGTGAGCGCCTACCTGAAGCGCTATCCCGATGTCGGCGTCGACTTGCGGCTGTCGGACCGCAGGATCAACCTGGTCGAGGACGGCGTCGATCTCGCGGTCCGGATCGGGCACCTCCCGGATTCGACGCTGGTGGCGCGGCACGTCGGCCAGATGCGCCGCATCGTGGTGGCATCGGCCGGCTATCTCAAGCTTCGCGGCGAGCCGAAGCGGCCCGCAGACCTCACCGCCCATGACACGATCCAGTTCGGTGCCATGACCGCGACGCCGGATTGGCGCTTCATGGAGGACGGGCAGGAGATCAGGATCACGCCTACGCCGCGCTTCACCAGCAACAGTTCGGATGCCGCCATCCAGTACGCCGAGCAGGACGGCGGACTGACCCGGGTGATGGCCTACCAGGCCGCCGAATCGCTGAAGGCGCGGCGGCTCAGGATCGTGCTGGGCTCGTTCGAGCAGCCGGCGGTGCCGATCCACGTCGTCTATCCGACGACGCGGTTGCTGTCGGCCAAGGTGCGGACCTTCATCGACCTCGTGACCGAGACCACCGACTGGCAGTTCGGATAGCTTAGCCCGCCGGCACTTTCTTCGGCACCACGCGGAACGTGCCGTTGGCGCGCGCGATCGTCACGTCGTCGGCCTTGATCAGGCTCTGCGCGAAACAGATCGTGCTGCCGGTCTTGATCACGTCGCTCTCGATCGCGAGCCATTGTCCGATATTGGCTGACCCGACAAAATCGACCGCGAGCGAGATCGTCACGAACGAGGTGGTCCAGCCGGTCGCCTGGCCGCAGCTATAGCCCATCGCATTGTCGGCAAGTGCTGCGATCAGCCCGCCATGGATCAGGCCGCGGCCGTTGGTGTGCGGCCTGGCCAGCCGCAGGCCGATAACGACGGCCCGGTCGGTCTTCCTCTGGTAAAGCGGCTCCCAGGGCTCGGTGAGCGGACTCTTGCGGAAAAGCGGCTCGAAGCCTTGAGGGACGTCTTGGGGAATATCGGGCACGACTTGAGTATCGGTGGTGGTCATCTGAAGCTCGCGTATGGCGTTGGGTTGACGCTATTGAACGCGATGTAGATGACGGTTTCACCGCCTACAAAGTTTTAAACGGGATTTGCGCGAGTGTTTGAAAGCGGCCCAGTTCGTCATCATCCGCGAAAGCGGGTGATCCAGTATTCCAGAGACTTCGGCTGGATTCGAGAAGTCTCGGCGTACTGGATACTCCGCATGCGCGGGGTATGACGACCGAGATTGCGGAGAGAATGCTGCTCGACCAAAGCATCCGCGAGCTCGCCTAAAACGGCAAGCCCACATAATTCTCCGACAGCGAGGTCGATGCCGCCTTCGAGCTGACGAGATAGTCGAGCTCGGCGATCTGGATGCGTGCAGCGAATTCGCCTTCGTCGGGGAATTTGTGCAGCATCGAGGTCATCCACCAGGAGAAGCGCACGGCCTTCCAGACCCGCGCCAACGCCTTGGCCGAATAGCCGTCGATGCCATCAGAGGATTTCTCGTCGTAATATTCGCGCAGCGCCTGCGACAGATAGTGCACGTCGCTGGCCGCAAGGTTCAGCCCCTTGGCGCCGGTCGGCGGCACGATGTGCGAGGCGTCGCCGGCCAGGAACATCCGGCCGAACCGCATCGGTTCGGCGACGAAGCTGCGCAAGGGCGCGATGCTCTTTTCGATAGATGGACCGGTGATGATCTCGTCGGCGGCCCTCTGGTCGAGACGGCGCTTCAACTCGTCCCAGAACCGCTCATCCGACCACTGGTCGACGTGATCGTCGAGCGGGCACTGCACATAGTAGCGGCTGCGGTGGCTCGAGCGCATCGTGCAGAGCGCAAAACCGCGGTCGTGATTGTTGTAGATCAGCTCCGGCGAGACCGGCGGCGTCTCCGAAAGGATGCCGAGCCAGCCGAACGGATACACCCGCTCGTAGCTGGTGATCGCCGACGCCGGCACGCTGGCGCGGCTGACGCCGTGGAAGCCGTCGCAGCCGGCGATGAAATCGCAGGCGATTTCGTGGGTGACGCCGTCCTTGACGTAGCTGACGCGCGGATGGTCGGTGTCGAAATCGTGCGGTGTGACGTCGGCGGCGGAGTAGACCGAGGTCAGGCCGGCCGCCTTGCGGGCGTTCATCAGATCGAGCGTGACTTCGGTCTGACCGTAGATGGTCACGGTCTTGCCGGTCGCCGCATGCATGTCGATGCGGTGCCGCGCGCCGCCAAAGGCCAGCTCGACGCCGTGATGGACCAGGCCCTCCTGATGCAGGCGGGCGCCGGCGCCGACCTGGTCGAGCAACGAGACCGTGCCTCCCTCGAGCAGGCCGGCGCGGATCCGCCCCAGCACGTAATCCGGTGTCTGCCGCTCGAGAATGACGTTGTCTACGCCGAAAGTATGGAGTAGTTGCCCAAGCAACAGTCCGGCCGGACCTGCGCCAATGATTGCTACTTTTGTCCGCAATACCTGCTCCTCCCGATCGGATAGGCTTTCAGCCGGGCGCTCGCGCCGGACGGCCATCAACTTGCCAAGGCAACTATATCATATAACAGTTTTGGCAAGGCGGATTTGCACGGGACCTGCGTACGCCGCAGCGCAAGATGCGGGAAGGGTCGGGTGCGGCGAGGCGTCCGGCCCGCGGATTTCGTCTTGAATATTCGCGCGAATTAGATAACATGTTAAGTAATGAGACCGGGCACGAAGCCCGTCCTGGAGAGGAGGAGACGTGATGAGGAAGAGTTTGTTGGCGCTGCTGATGGCAGCCGCCGCCATCGTGCCGGCCGCTGGTCCTTCGCAGGCGCAGGACAAGACCGTCAATCTCAAAGTGTCGCTATGGGTGCCGCCGGCGCATCCGCTGGTGCCGGCGACGCAGGCCTGGGCCGCCGACATCGAGAAGGCATCGGGCGGCACCATCAGGGTCACCGTGTTTCCGTCCGAGCAGCTCGGCAAGGCGTTCGACCATTACGACATGGCGCGCGACGGCATTGCCGACGTCACCTATGTCAATCCCGGTTATCAGCCCGGCCGCTTCCCGATCGCGGCTGCGGGCCAGCTTCCGTTTGTGTTCTCGGATGGCAAGAAGGGCACGCTGGCGCTGAACGAGTGGTACCACAAATACGCACCGACCGAGATGAAGGACACCAAGCTCTGCTTCGCCTTCATCCACGATCCGGGCGCGCTGCACGGCAAGAAGAAGATTCTGCTGCCGAGCGACCTTAGCGGCGTGAAGGTGCGCCCCGCGCAGAGCACCATCGGCGAGATGGTGAAGATGTTCGGCGGCACCAATGTGCAGGCCTCGGCGCCGGAATCGCGCGACGCGATCGAGCGCGGCGTCGCCGACGAGATCACCTTCCCCTGGGGGTCGATCTTCCTGTTCGGCATCGACAAGGTGGTGAAGTACCACATGGACGTGCCGCTCTATACGACGGTGTTCACCTACAACATGAACCTCGCCAAATATAATTCGATGTCGGATGCCCAGAAGAAGGTGATCGACGATCACTGCTCGCCGGAATGGGCTTCCAAGGTCACCGACCCCTGGACCGATTTCGAAGCCAATGGCCGCACCAAGATGAAGGCGCTGCAAGGCCACGAGGTCTATCCGCTGACCCCAGATCAGCTCGCCGAGTGGAAGAAGGCGGTCAAGCCGCTGCGCGACAGCTGGGCTGAGGCCGTGAAGAAGGCCGGTGGCGATGCGGAAAAGATCGATGCCGATCTGCAGGCCGCGCTGAAGAAGTACGAGGCGGGGATCTAGCGAGCAGCTGAGGTAAATGAGTCGTCATTCCCGGGCTTGTCCCGGGCATCCACGCCTTACTGCTGAACGGAAATGAAGACGTGGATGGCCGGGTCAAGCCCGGCCATGACGCAGGGTGGGACCTCGAAGCATGGCCGCCAATTCCGAAGTGACCCAAGACGGCGCGATCACCGGCCCTCCCGAGCCGGTGCGCAAGAATATCATGGACCGCTTCATCGATTCGATCGAATGGGTGGCGGCCTTCTTCGTCGGCGTCGTTGCGCTCAACACCTTCACTGCGGTGTTCATGCGAAAGTTCTTCTCGGTGACGATCCCCGACTACTACAATTTCGGCCAGTTCCTGCTCGGCATCCTGATATTCTGGGGCATCGCCGCGACGAGCTATCGCGGCACCCACATCACCGTGGATCTGGTCTGGGCCAATGCCTCGCCGCGCTATCAGCGCTGGATCGACATCTTCGCGACGCTGGTGCTGCTGTTCGTGGTGACGATGCAGACCTATACGCTGGTCGACAAGGTGATCGACACCAGGAACAGCCACATCGTCACCATGGATCTCGGCGTGCCGGTCTGGCCGTTCTTCCTTGTGTCGTGGATCGGCGACGTCTCCGCGGTGCTGTTGATCGCGATCCGTACCTACCGCCTGATCTTCCATCCGGAAGATATTCACGATGCCAAGATCAAGACCGCGGAGTAGACGGCCATGAGTCTCGATTTGAGTCCCGAGGCCGTCGCCGTCATCGGCTTTGTCAGCCTGTTCGCGCTGATGTTGTTGCGCGTCCCCGTCGGCATGGCCATGGGCCTCGTCGGCATCACCGGCTTCGGCTACCTCACCGGCTTTGCGCCGGCGCTGAAGCTGGTCGGCCAGACCACGATGCGCACCGTGACGGACTATTCCTTCGGCGTGATCCCGATGTTCCTGTTGATGGGCGCCTTCGTGTCCGTCTCCGGCATCAGCCGCGAGCTGTTCCGCGCTGCCAACACCTTCGTCGGCCACTGGAAGGGCGGGCTCGGCATCGCGACGATCGCGGCCTGCGGCGGCTTTGCCGCGATCTCCGGCTCGTCGGTCGCGACCGCCGCGACCTTCTCCGCGGTCGCCTATCCCGAGATGCGCCGCTTCGGCTATCCGCAATCATTTGCCACCGGCGTGATCGCGGTCGGCGGCACGCTCGGCGCGATGCTGCCGCCGTCCACCGTGCTCGCGGTGTACGGCATCATCACCCAGCAGGACATCGGCAAGCTGTTCATCGCCGGCGTGGTGCCGGGCCTGCTCGCGATCCTGATGCACATGATCACGATCGGCATTATCGGCGCGACGCGGCCGGGTTTCCTGCCGGCGGGCAAGAAGGCGTCGTGGCATGAGCGCTTCATGGCGCTGCGCGACGTCTGGTCGCCGCTGCTGCTGTTCCTGTTCGTGATCGGCGGCCTCTATGGCGGTTTCTTCGTCCCGACCGAAGCGGGTGCGGTCGGCGCAGTGGGCGCGTTCATCATCGGCATCCTCAGAGGCAAGCTGACCAGGGACGGCATCCTGCAATCGCTGCTGCAGGCGACCCGCACCGCGGCGGCGGTATTCACCGTGCTGATTGGCGCGCTCTGCTTCGGCTACTTCCTCACCATCACCCAGACGCCGCAGAACGTCACTGAATTTCTCACCGGGCTCGGCATCGGCCCCTATGGCGTGCTGGCGCTGATCCTCCTGATGTATCTCGTGCTCGGCTGCCTGATGGATGCGATGGCCATGGTGATCCTCACCGTGCCGATCGTGTTCCCGGTGGTGACCGCGCTCGGCTTCGATCCGATCTGGTTCGGCATCATCATCGTCATGACGGTGGAGCTCGGCCTGATCCATCCGCCGGTCGGCATGAACGTGTTCGTGATCAAGAGCGTGATCAAGGACGTCAACATGTCGACGATCTTTGTCGGCGTGCTGCCATTCGTGATCACCGATTTGATCCGGCTGGTGATCCTGATCCTGTTCCCGCTGCTCGCGACCTGGCTGCCGCAGCGCATGATAGGTTAAACTTATGAGTCCCGAGCTTCAGACCAGATACGTCTTCACCATCACTGCCCGGATCGCGGAGGTGACGTCGGCCGGCGATATCGGCACCGGCGTCCGCCGCATCATTCCGATCATCGGCGGAGAGGTGAGGGGCGCGACGGTCAACGGCAAGGTGCTCGGCTTCGGCGCCGATTTCCAGATCATCCGGCCCACCGAGCTGATCGAGTTGGAAGCGAAATATGCCTTCGAGACCGACGACGGCGCCATCGTCTATGTCGAGAACAAGGGCATCCGGTTCGGACCGGTCGATCTGTTGGAGAAACTGAAGCGCGGTGAGCCGGTCGATCCGAAGCTGATCTATTTCCGCACCGTGCCGAGATTCGAAACCGGCGCCGAGAAGTACCGCTGGTTGATGGAGCACATCTTCGTCGGCTCCGCCGCCCGCCACGCCGATCGCGTCGAGATCGACGTGCATCAGGTGTTGTGAGCGGTCGCGCGGCGAGAAGCGAATTCTCGCTTCGCGCGTGTAAGGAATGCAACGGCGGAGGGAGCCGGAACAGCGTGCTCGCCTCACTCGGAGCCTAACTGAGAAAGCGACACGAAAAGCAAGGCTCGGGCAAATCATGTCGCGAGATAGCGGAGGTATGACTCGCGGACCGAGCCACAAATTCGCTGTCGTCCCTGCGAAAGCAGGGACCCATAATCACAGACGGTCATTGTTGCGCGATCGTGGAACGACGAGTCCCGCTCACCGCATCCGCCGCGGAGTATGGGTCCCTGGTTTCGCAGGGACGACGTGGGGAGGGAGCCGTGGGCGGCCATTCCTCTCCGCTGTCATGCCCCGCGCATGCGGGGCATCCAGTACGCCCGGCCTCTCGGTTCGAGCACCGCTGTATCTGGAATACTGGATCACCCGCATGCGCGGGTGATGACGCCGTGAATGGAATTGCGCTGTGCGCGCAATGACGAATATTCCGATCGTCCTCCGGCGCGCCGATATTGACTCTCTCGCAAATAGTTATATAACATAACTATTCTGAACAGGAAACAATAGCGCCATGGGAAACGCTGCCGATGCGGGTGACGCCTCGCTGCTCAAGATCGAAACGCGAGGGGCGGTGCTGATGGTCGGGCTCAACCGGCCCGCCAAGCGCAACGCGCTGAACGACGGCATCATCCTGGCGCTGCGGGACTGCTTTTCCGCGATTCCCGATGCGATCGGCGCCGTCGTGATCCATGGCGTCGGCGATCATTTCTCGTCCGGCCTCGATCTCTCCGAACTGACTGAGCGCGACGCCACCGAGGGCCTGGTGCATTCCCAGATGTGGCACCGCGTGTTCGACCGCATCCAGTATTGCCGCGTGCCGGTCATCGCCGCGCTGAAGGGGGCGGTGATCGGCGGGGGGCTGGAGCTTGCCTGCGCTGCGCATATCCGGGTTGCCGAGCCGTCGGCTTATTTCGCGCTGCCCGAGGGCCAGCGTGGCATCTTCGTCGGCGGCGGCGGATCGGTGCGTCTGCCGCGCCTGATCGGTGTGCCGCGGATGGCGGACATGATGCTGACCGGCCGGGTCTATTCGGCGACCGAGGGCGCAGCCTACGGGTTCTCGCAATATCTCACGGAGGCCGACGGCGCGTTGCCGAAAGCGCTGGAGCTGGCCGAGCGCGTCGCCGCCAACGCGCCGCTGACCAACTTCGCCGTGTTGCAGGCGCTGCCGATGATCGCCGAGGCCAATCCGCAAACCGGCCTGCTGATGGAATCGCTGATGGCGACGGTGGCGCAGAGCGACAAGGAAGCCAAGAAGCGCATCCGCGCGTTTCTGGATCGCAAGACCGCCAAGGTGAAGCCGACATGAGCGCTGTGCCGTCCGTATCAGCTGCGAGCGCGCATCCGCTGCGCCCGGTCTCGTTCGGCAATCCCGACGTCACCGTCGAGCGCCGTGACGACGGCTCGATCTATCTCCGCCCCAAGCTTGAGCTCACCGATTATCCGGTCCGTCTCACCGACCGCCTGCATCACTGGGCGAAGGCCGAGCCGAACCGCGTGTTCATGGCCGAGCGTGCAGCCGGCGACGGCTGGCGCCAGATCACCTACGCGCAATTGCTCGAGGCCACGCGGCACATCGCCTCCGGGCTGATCGCGCGCGGATTGTCGGCCGAGCGGCCGATCGTGATCCTGTCGGGCAACTCGATCGACCATGCGCTGATTGCACTCGGCGCGCTCTATGCCGGGATTCCGTTCTGCCCGGTGTCGCCGGCCTATTCGCTGGTGTCACGCGACTATGGCAAGCTCAGCTTCGTCATCAAGCTGCTGACGCCCGGTCTGGCCTTTGTCGACGATGCCGACAAGTTTGGCGATGCGCTCCGCGCCAATGTCGCGCCGGATGTCGAGATCGCCGCAAGCCGGGGCACCGTGCCCGGCCGCGGGGTGACGCGGCTCGCCGATCTCGTGGCAACGCCGGAGGACCCGCGGCTCGACGCGATCAATGGGAGAATCGGTCCGGACACGATCGCGAAATTCCTGCTTACGTCGGGCTCGACCGGCAATCCCAAGGCCGTCATCAATACCCAGCGCATGATCTGCGCCAACCAGGTGATGCTGCGCGAGACGCTGGCGTTCCTGAAGGACGAGCCGCCGGTGATCGTCGACTGGCTGCCGTGGAATCACACTTTTGGCGGCAACCACAATGTCGGGCTGACGCTCTATAACGGCGGCTCGATGTATCTCGACGAGGGCAAGCCGATGCCCGGCGGCATCGAGGAGACGGTGCGAAACCTGCGCGAGATCTCGCCGACGGTCTATTTCAACGTGCCCAAGGGCTACGAATCGCTGCTGCCCTATCTGCGCGACGATGCCGGCCTGCGGGCAAAATTCTTCCACCGGCTGCATGCGATGTTCTTCTCCGGCGCTGCGCTGTCGCCGTTCATCTGGAACAGCCTCGATGCGCTCGCCGTACAGGAGAAGGGTTATCGCGTGCCCATGCTGACCGGCCTCGGCGCCACCGAGACCTCGCCGTTCTTCATGTCGGTGCGGCCCGATACCAGCCGCTCCGGCCATGTCGGGCTTCCGGTGTCGGGCAATGATGCGAAGCTGGTCCCGAATAACGGCAAGCTCGAGGTACGCGCCAAAGGCCCGAACGTGACGCCGGGCTACTGGCGGCAGCCCGAACTGACCGCCAAGGCGTTCGACGAGGAAGGCTTTTACAAGTTCGGCGATGCGCTGAAGCCCGCCAACGCTGATGATCTCGATGCCGGTTTCGATTTCGACGGCCGCATCGCCGAGGATTTCAAGCTGGCAAGCGGCACCTGGGTCAGCGTCGGTCCCTTGCGGGCGCGCTTCGTCGGCGCCTGCGCGCCGCTGGTGCGCGACGTCGTGATCGCCGGGCTCAACCGCGACGAACTGGCGGCGATCGTGATCCTCGATCTCGATGGCTGCCGCCTGATCAATCCAGCACTTGCCGCTGGCGACATCGCGGCCGCGGCCAATGATCAGCTGGTGCGTGAAGCCTTTCGCGAACGCTTCGCGCGCGTCCATGCCGGCGCCACCGGCTCGTCGACCCGGATCGCGCGGGCGATCCTGCTAGATACGCCGCTGTCGATCGATCGCGGCGAGGTCACCGACAAGGGCTCGATCAACCAGCGCGCGGTGCTGGAGCATCGCACTGACATCATCGAAGCGCTTTATGCGCCGGTGCCGACGGCATCGGTAATCACACTCGTCTGACTTTTCGAAGAGGAGAATGCCATGCAGTTGAAGGATCAGGCCGCCATCGTCACCGGCGGCGCATCGGGATTGGGCGCGGCGACCGCGCGCCTTCTGGCCGCGCAGGGCGCCAGGGTCGCGGTCTGCGACCTCAACGCAAAGCTCGCCGAGAGCGTCGCGGCCGAGATCGGTGGCATTCCGATCGTCTGCGACGTGGCCGATGCGGCGGCAGCCGAAGCCGCGGTCGCTGCGGCCGCCAAGGCGCATGGCCCGGCGCGCGTGCTGGTGAACTGCGCCGGCATCGGCGTCGCCAAGCGGGTGATCGGCCGCGATGGGCCGATGGCACTGGCCGACTTCGACAAGGTGATCAAGGTCAATCTGATCGGCTCCTTCAACATGCTGCGGCTTGCCACTGACGGCATGTCGAAGCTGGAGCCGCTCGCGACCGGCGAGCGCGGCGTCGTGATCTCGACGGCCTCGGTCGCGGCCTATGACGGCCAGATCGGGCAGGCGGCCTATTCTGCCTCGAAGGGCGGCATCGTCGCGATGACGCTGCCGATCGCGCGCGAGCTCGCGCAGTTCGGCATCCGCGTGCTGACCATCGCGCCCGGCCTGTTCATGACGCCCTTGCTTGCCGGCCTGCCGCAGGAAGCACAGGACTCGCTCGCCGCCGCGATCCCGTTCCCGCGCCGATTGGGCCAGGCCGACGAGTTCGCCTCGCTGGCGCTGCACATGATCGACAACCCCTATCTGAACGGCGAAGTGGTGCGGCTCGATGCCGCGCTCCGGATGGCGCCGCGCTGAGCATGATCCGGAAGAGCATGAAACGCTCTTCCGGATCGCTCATGCTCAATCGAGGGTAAACCATGTTCGTTCATCGGCGTGACGTCCAGATCCAGTGGGGCGATTGCGACCCCGCCAACATCGTCTACTACCCGCGTTACTTCGCGATGTTCGACGACTCGACCTCGATCATGTTCGAAGCGGCCGGCTTCTCGAAGCAGGACATCATCCACAAATACGGCTTGGTCGGCATTCCCATGGTCGATACGCGGGCGAAATTCCACATCCCGTCGACCCATGGCGACTGGATTACCATCGAGAGCCGGATCGAGGGCATCAAGCGCTCGAGCTTCGAGGTGGTGCACCGCGTGTTCAAGGGCGAGCGGCTGGCCATCGAGGCGTTCGAGACCCGGGTGCTGGTCGGTCGCCATCCGGACGATCCCGCCAAGCTGAAATCGGCGCCATTTCCGCAGGAGGTCATCGACCGCTTCATGAAGGGCTGACCTGTTCGTGAAGGGCTGACTTGCAGCCCCTCATGACCTAAAGAAGGGGCTGAATTGGCCCGCAAAACTGGTTTAAACCCAAAAAACTTATCCGCAGGGAGGAATGAATGAGGAAGGCCACTCTCGCCGCAGCAGTGCTCGCAGCTGTTATCGCGCTGCAGGGCGCGCCCGCGCAGGCGCAGACCAATGAGATCACCATCGGCATCTCGATCTCGACCACGGGTCCCGCCGCCGCGCTCGGCATCCCCGAGCGCAACGCGCTCGATTTCGTGCCGAAGGAGATCGGCGGCGTGCCGCTGAAGCTGATCGTGCTCGACGACGGCGGCGATCCGACGGCCGCGACCACCAATACGCGGCGCTTCGTCACCGAGTCCAAGGCCGACATCATCATGGGCTCCTGCATCACGCCGACGACGATCGCGGTGTCGACGGTCGCCAACGAGGCCGGCATCCCGCATCTCGGTCTCGCGCCGTTCCCGATCAATGAGGCCCGCGCAAAATGGTCGGTCGACCTGCCGCAGTCGATCCCGATCATGGGCAAGGTGCTCTACGCGCACATGAAGGCGCACAACATCAAGACCGTCGGCTACATCGGCTATTCGGATTCCTATGGCGATCTCTGGGTCAACGACTTCAAGGCGCAGGCCGTGCCGATGGGCTTGACCATGGCCGATGAGGAGCGCTTCGCGCGTCCGGATACTTCGGTCGCGGGCCAGGTGCTGAAGCTCGTCGCCGCCAATCCCGACGCCATCCTGGTCGGCGCGTCCGGCACCGCCGCGGCGCTGCCGCAGACCGCGCTGCGCGAGCGCGGCTACAAGGGCCTGATCTACCAGACCCACGGTGCCGCCACCATGGACTTCATCCGCATCGCGGGCGCATCCGCGGAAGGTGTCATCATGTCGGCCGGCCCGATCATGTCGCCGGAAACGCAAGCCGACAGCGCGCCGACCAAGAAGCCGGGCCTTGCGTTGAATGCTGCCTATGAAGCCAAATACGGCGCCAACAGCCGCAGCCAGTTCGCCGGCCATTCCTACGACGCCTTCGAGGTGCTGAAGCGCATCATCCCGACGGCGCTGAAGACCGCCAAGCCCGGCACGCCGGAATTCCGCGAGGCGATCCGTCAGGCGTTCATCTCCGAGAAGGAGATTGTGGCGAGCCAGGGCGTCTACAACTGGACCGAAAAGGACCGCTACGGCCTCGACGACCGCTCGCGTATCCTGCTGACGGTCAAGGACGGCAAATACATCCCGGCGATGTGAGCGGGTCGCAGTCCACGAAACGAAGAAGCCGGTCCTGATGAGGGGCCGGCTTCTTACGCTCTCCTGGAGGGAGTGATCTCGTCAACGCCTAAATCGCACTCTCGCCTTCGTGCTGGAAGCCGAGATAGCTCGCGGCGACGCCCTTGTTGGCGGCGATTTCCCTGGCCGTGCCCGACAGCACGAATTCGCCGAGTTCCATCACGTAGGCGCGGTCGGCGATCTGTAGCGCGGCCTGGGCGTTCTGCTCGACCAGCAGCACCGAGACGCCGGCTGAGCGGAGCTCGCCGACGATGCGGAAGATGTCGGCGACGATGATCGGGGCGAGGCCAAGGCTCGGCTCGTCCAGCATCAGGAGTTTCGGCGCGCCCATCAGCGCACGCCCCATCGCCAGCATCTGCTGCTCGCCGCCGGACAGCGTGCCGGCGAACTGCTTGCGCCGCTCCTTGAGCCGCGGAAACAGCGCGTAGACCCGCTCCAGCGAGGTCGCCGCGGTCGCCTTCGCGATCCGGAAGGCGCCGAGCTCGAGATTGTCCTCGACATTCATGGTGCCGAACAATTCGCGATGCTCGGGCACCAGGCTCAGGCCGGTGGCGACGCGGTCCTCGATGTCCAGCGGTGCCATGTCGACGCCGGCAAAGGTGGTGCGGCCCTTCAGCGGCAGCACGCCCATGATGGCGTTGAGCAGGGTGGACTTGCCGGCGCCGTTGGCGCCGATGATGGTGACGATCTCATTATCAGCGACATCGAGCGAGACGCCGCGTACGGCCTCGACCTTGCCGTAGGAGATGTGGACGTCGGTGACCGATAGCAGCGCGCTCATGCGGCGGCTCCGAGATAGGCCTTGATCACGTCGGGATTGCGCTTGATCGCGGCCGGCGTGCCTTCGGCGATTTTGGTGCCGAAATCAAGCACTACGATGCGGTCGGCGAGATCCATCACAAACCCCATGTCGTGCTCGACCAGCAACACCGACATGCCGCCGTCGCGCAACTGCCGGAGCAGCGCAGCCAGCCGCTGCTTCTCCATGTGGCGCAGGCCGGCGGCCGGTTCGTCGAGCAACAGCAGCATCGGATCGACGCACAGCGCGCGGGCAATCTCGACGATGCGCTGCTGCCCGAGCGACAGCGAGCCTGCGAGCTGGTCGGTCTGGTCGGACAGCCCGACACGCGCGATCTGCCGCGCGGCTTCCGCCAGCAGCTTCGCCTCATCGGCGCGGTCGAGCCGCAGCATGCTGGAGATCGCCCCCGATGAGCCGCGCAGATGCGCGCCGATCGCGACGTTCTCGAGCACGGTCATGTCGGGCACCAGCTTGACGTGCTGGAAGGTTCTGGAAACGCCGAGCTTGACCACTTCCTGGGGAGGCGCGTTCTCGACCTCCTTGCCGAGCACGGAGATCTTGCCGCCGGTTGCGGTCAGCACGCCGGTGATCAGGTTGAAGGTCGTGCTCTTGCCGGCTCCGTTCGGCCCGATCAGCGCGACGATCTCGCGGGCATTGACGTCGAACGAAACGTCGTTCACCGCAAGCACGCCGCCGAACTGTTTTCGTGCTTTCTCGATGTGCAGCAGCACGGGTGACGATCCCGGCGCGCGCTCGCGATGCTCCAGCTTCACCGATGTGTCCGGCGCCCTGCGGCTAGCCTTGAGCGGCAGCTTTGACATCAGCCAGGGCCAGACGCCCTGCGGTGCGAGCTGCAACAGCAGCACCAGCATGATGCCGAACACGATGGTTTCGAGCTGGCTCTGGCCGCCGAAGATGTAGGGCAGGTAGCTCTGCAGCACCTCCTTGAGGATCACGACGATGCCGGCGCCGAGCACGCCGCCCCAGACGTAACCGGCGCCGCCGACGACGGCGATGAACAGATACTCGATGCCGGCTTGCGCGCCGAACGGCGTCGGGTTGGCGGCACGCTGGAAATGCGCATAGAGCCAGCCGGACAGGCCGGCGAGCACCGCCGCATAGATGAACACCAGGAGCTTTGCACGCGGCGTCTGCACGCCGAATGCTTCGGCGGCGATATGACCGCGCCGCAAGGCTCGGATGGCGCGTCCGGTGCGGGAATCCAGGAGGTTCATGGTCAACAGCGCGGAGAGCAGCACCGCGACCCAGATCGCGTAATAGATCGCATCCGGGCTCAGCATCTTGAACGAGCCGATCGAAAGCGGCGGAATGCCCGAAATGCCGTCATTGCGGCCGAGGAATTCCAGCTTGCTGAACAGATAGAACAGGCCGATGCCCCAGGCGATGGTGCCGAGCGGCAGATAATGGCCGGACAGCCGCACCGTGACGAGGCCGAGCAGCACGGCCGCAATGCCGCTGACCAAGAGCGAGGCCGGCAGCGTCAGCCACGGCGAGACGCCGTATGCAGTGGTCAGCACCGCCGTGGTGTAGGCGCCGAAGCCGCAGAACGCGGCCTGTCCGAACGAGGTGAGGCCGCCGACGCCGGTGAGCAGCACCAGCCCCATCGCGACCAGCGCGGCGAGGCCGATATTGTCGAGCAGCACGATCCAGAACGGCGGGATGCCCGGCAGAAGCGGGATCACCGCCATCACGAGCGCGAAGATGATGAGAGGGAGCCGCTGCGTCATCGCGCTCAATCCTTCTCTTCTTCGACCTGGGGCGCTGCGAGCGAGCGCAGCACCAGGACGGGAAGGATCAGCGTGAACACGATGACTTCCTTGAAATTGCTGGCATAGAACGATGAGAAGGCCTCGACGATGCCGACCACGATGGCCGCGACCGCGGTCAGGGGATAGCTGACCAGGCCGCCGATGATGGCGGCGATGAAACCCTTCAGGCCGATCAGAAAGCCGGTGTCGTAATAGAGCGTGGTGATCGGCACGATCAGGATGCCGGAAATCGCACCGATGACGGAGGCGAGCAGGAATGCGATCTGGCCCGACAGTGTGGTGCGGATGCCGACCAGGCGGGCGCCGAGCCGATTGACCGCGGTGGCGCGCAGCGCCTTGCCGGTCTTGGTGTAGCCGAAGAACAGCCACAGGGCGACGATGAAGCCGACCGTCAGGCCGTAGACGGCAAGGCTCTGGCCGGTGAAGCGCAGCGGACCCGCGGTCACTGCGGCATTCGACAGCGCCGGGCCGCGCAAGCCTTCGGCGCCGAAGAACACGAGGCCAAGGCCTTGCAGCGCCAGATGGCAACCGACCGAAGCGATCAGCAGCACCAGCACGGAGGTGTGCGCGATCGGCTGGAACGCGATGCGATAGAGGAACAGCCCGATCGCCGCCACGATCAGGAGCGCGAGCGCGATGTTGACGGCAATCGGCGTGTTGGGCCCGACCAGCGCATAAATGAGGCCGAGCAGCGCGACGGGAAAGACGATGTTGAGCGCGACCGAGCGCACCACCAGCCGGGCATGCAGCGCCTTGCGGGCGAAGAACAGATCGAGGGCGAAGGCGACGAGGCCCATCGCGACGGCAAGGCGTGCGGTGCCGGGCACCTGCCCGGTCGCCAGCATGGCGTAGCTCAGCGCGCCATAGGTCACGAATTCGCCCTGCGGGATCAGGATCACGCGCGTGACCGCGAACACCAGCACCAGGGCCAGCCCGAGCAGCGCGTAGATCGCGCCATTGGTGATGCCGTCCTGCAGCAGGAACAGCATGATCGTTGTGTTCAAGGCCGAGCGCTCCCCTCAAGCGTCGGACCGCCGCAGCCGGCTGTGCCGGCCGGGTCCGCCGATATCGGCTGTTGATAGCTGCCGATATTTGATATAGTGCATAACGATTATTGGATATAATCTCAAGGTCCCCGAGCGTCCCGCGGGGTTTTTGTACCGGGATTGCGAGCCTGGAGCGATGACTGTTTCCAAGACCGCCTCCGATGCCCTCCGATCGTCGCGTGCCCTGCGCAGGGAACCGGTCGATCCTGCCGGGGATGACAGCATGCTGCAACTGGGCGAACTGTCCGGATTGCTCGGCTATTCGTTGAAGCGTGCCCAGCTCAAGGTATTCGAGGACTTCCTGCGCTGCGTCGCGCCGCTGCAGCTGACGCCGGCGCAGTTCTCGGTGCTGCTGCTGCTCGAGAAGAATCCGGGCCGCAACCAGACCGAGATCGCCAATACGCTCGGCATCCTCAGGCCGAATTTCGTCGCGATGCTCGACGCGCTCGAGAGCCGCGACCTTTGCGCGCGGATGCGCTCGACCAACGATCGCCGCTCCCACATCCTCGTCCTGACCGACAGGGGCCGCGCCGTGCTGGCGCGCGCCAAGAAGCTGGTCGCCAACAAGCACGAGGCGCGGCTGATCGAGGTGCTCGGGCCGGCAAACCACGCCGCGCTCCTGGAGATGCTGGCGAAGCTCGCGCAGGAGTTTTGACACGACGTCATTCCGGGGCGTCGCGCAGCGACGAACCCCAATTCGCAATTGCGAATTGTGGAATCTCGCGTCACACATCGGGATTCCGGGTTCGATGCTGCGCATCGCCCCGGAATGACGGTGAACTGGCTAGTCTACCAGGATGACCCTGACGTCGTTCACATTGGTCAGCGTCGGGCCGGTCAGCAGCAAATCCCCGGTCTGCGCAAAGAAGCCGGTGGCATCGTTGTTCTCGAGATAGGCCCTCGGATCGAGGCCGATCGATTTCATCTTCGCGAAGGTTGCCTGATCGATCACGGCCCCGGCGGGGTCGGTCGCGCTGCCGGCGCCGCCGTCGGCACCGTCGGTGTCGGCGGCCAGCGCCGAGATGTTGGGCGTATCCTTGAGCAAGCCGGCCAGCGCCAGCGCGTATTCCTGGTTGGGGCCGCCGCGGCCGTTGCCGCGCACGGTCACCGTGAGCTCGCCGCCGGAGATGATCGCAACGCGCTTGCCCTCGCTGCGCGCCTTGAGCGCAAGCCGCGCGTGCCCGGCCGCGACCTCGCGGGCCTCGCCTTCGAGATCGGCGCCGAGCGCGATGGTCTCGTAGCCTGCGGCCTGCGCGACCTGCACCGCGGCGTCGATCGAGGCTTTCGGCTTCGCCAGCAGTTCGAATGTGGCTCGCGCAAACGCGGGATCGCCGGGCTTGCAGCTCTCGTTCCTGAAATCGTCGAGTGCGCGGCGCACAGCGTCATCGACGGAGAGATTGTATTTGGCGACCAGCGCGCGGGCATCCGCCAGGGTGGTCGGGTCCGGCACCGTCGGTCCCGAGGCGATCGCAGAGGGATCGTCATGCGGCACGTCGGAAATCGCCAGTGTGACGATCTCGGCGGCATGCTCGCCGGCGCGCGCCAGCCGGCCGCCCTTGATCCGCGACAGATGCTTGCGGACGGTGTTCACCTCGCCGATCGGCGCGCCGGAGCGCAGCAGCGCGCGGTTGACCTGCTGCTTCTGGGCAAAGCTCACACCCTCGACGGGGGCGATCCAGTTCGCGGAGCCGCCGCCCGTCAGCAGCACCAGCATGAGGTCGTCGGGCGTAGCCTCTGCCGCGAGCCGCAGCGTATCGTCGGCGGCCCGCAGGCCGGCTTCATCGGGCACCGGGTGGCCGGCCTCGACCATCTTTATGCGGCGGGTCGGCACGCCATGGCCGTGGCGGGTGGTGGCGATGCCGACCAGCCGCGACGGCTCGAGGCCGAGCGTGTCGAGATAGTGCCGCTCCGCCGCCGCGGCCATGGCGCCGGCGCCCTTGCCGGCGGCGAGGCAGATCACGCGCCCCTTCGGTGCCGGCCGCAACCGCGATGCCAGCACGACATCGGGATGCGCAGCCGCCACCGCGGCATCGAAGATCGAACGCAGGAAGGGACGACGGTCGGTCATGGCTGTACCTTACGTAACGCGGTCAGTTTCCGGCGATCTCGCCGCTGATGACGTCGCCGAACAATTGCCAGCGCTCGCCCTTGAACTGCATCAGCTGCAATTGCTCGATCGGCTGGAAATCGTCGGGGCCGGTCGACAGCGTCACGCCGGGCAACAGGCCACCCTGCGCGAACTGCTTCAGGCTCGCCGCCTGCTTCATCACATTGGCGCGGGTGAGGTCGTCGCCGCAGCGGCGCAGCACTTCGACCATGGTGGTCGCCATGTTGTAACCCGTCATCGCCGAGGCATCGACCCGGTTGGTGTCGGGCATGTACTTGGCGAGCAGTTCGTCGAACGCCTTCATGCCGACGTCGTCCTTCCACTGCGGATCGCTTGCGTCCTTGGCGTAGGCCGCCGAGATCACGCCCTGCGCATTGTCGAGCCCGGCCGGACGCATCACCGTTGCGGTCGAGGCCGAGACGTTGGAAACGATCGTCACCGGCTTCCAGTTCATCTCGCCGAGCTTCTTGATCGCCTGAGCGCCGAACTTCGGCGTGGTGAAGAAGATGATGACGTCGGGGTTAGAGGATTTCAGCCGCACCACATGGGAATCGATGGTGGGCTCGGCGACTTCGTAGCTCTCCTTGGCGGCGATCCGCGCGGGATCGCTGGCCAAGCCGTCCTCCAAGCCCTTGAGGTAATCCTTGCCCATATCGTCGTTCTGATAGAGCACCGCGACCTTGGCTCCGGGCTTCTCCTTGAGCAGATATTTCGCGTAGATGCGTGACTCGCTCTGGTAGCTCGGCAGCCAGCCCATGGTCCAGGGGAAGGCCTTCGGATCGTTCCACTTGGTCGCGCCGGTGGCGACGAACAGCTGCGGCACCTTCTTGGCGTTGAGGTATTTCTGGATCGCGGTGTTGGAGGCGGTGCCGAGCGTGCCGAACAGGAACAGCACCTCGTCGCTCTCGACCAGCTTGCGGGCCTGCTCAACGGCCTTCGGCGGCGAATAGGCATCGTCATAGGAGACGAAGGCGATCTTGCG
This sequence comes from Bradyrhizobium sp. I1.14.4, assembly GCF_050435825.1. NCBI lineage: Bacteria > Pseudomonadati > Pseudomonadota > Alphaproteobacteria > Hyphomicrobiales > Nitrobacteraceae > Bradyrhizobium > Bradyrhizobium sp. I1.14.4. Next base: position 256,140 of record NZ_JBNDLA010000004.1, read on the forward strand.
GCCGTTGATGCCGCCGTCGTCGTTGACCTTTTTGAACACCGCAGCCATTGCCTTGCCGACCACGCCATAGGCCGACGCCGGGCCGCTGTAGGGCACGATGTTGCCGATCTTGATCTCGGTATCGCTTGCGCCAGTGTCGTATTTTTTCTGCGCCCATGCCGCGTTGCCGGTCGCGGCAGCGACGGCGAGGCCAAGCAGAGCGGTTGCGACACGGTGACGGATCGGCATCGGCATTTCCGGAAAACTCCTTGTTGTTGCCGGCGCGCAGGGGCGCCGGTTTCTCTTCGGTTTCTTGCCGGTTTTCCTAGCGCATTGCCGGACAAAGTGTAAGCAGGCATCGTCCAGGCCGGCCTGCGAGCAGGCACCATGGCTAATGAAAAGCCCCCTGCGACGGTAGCGCAGGGGGCCATTGCCGGTCGACCGCTGGCGGGAAATCAGCCGCCGACGTCGGCGCTGATGATGTCACCGAACAGTTCCCATTTCTCGCCCTTGAACTTCATCAGCTGCAACTGGCTGATTGGCGCGAAATCGTTCGGGGCGGTGTTGATCTTGATGCCGGGCAGCAGCACTTCGGTGCGGAAGTCCTTCAGGTTCGCGGCCTGCTTCATGATGTTCTCACGCGTGAGGTTGTCGCCGCACTGCTTGAGCACCTGAACCAGGGTCTGGGCCACGCCGTAGCCGGTTACGGTGCCGCCGTCGAGCTTGTCGCCTTCGGGGAAGTCCTTGGCCATGAAGGCGTAGAACTCCTTCATGCCGGGATCGTTGTCCCACTGCTTGTCGGAAGCGTCCTTCAGATAGGCGGCGGAGATGATGCCCTGGGCGTTGTCGTAGCCGGCCGGCCTGATCACGCTGCCGACCGAGGCCGACACGTTGTTGAGGAAGTGCGTCGGCTTCCAGCCGACCTCGGCGACCTTCTTGATCGCCTGCGCCGCGAATTTCGGCGTCGCGATGTCGATGAAGACGTCGGCGTTGGTGGCCTTCAGCTTGACGATGTGGTTGTCGATGGTGGGCTCGGAGGTCTCGAAGCTCTCTTCGGCGACGATCATGCTGGCGGCCTTCTGGCCGAGACCGTCCTTCAGGCCCTTCAGATAGTCCTTGCCGTAATCGTCATTCTGGAACAGCACCGCGATCTTGGCATTCGGCATGTTCTTCAGGATGTACTTTGCGTAGATCTGGGTCTCGCTCTGGTAGTTGGGCTGCCAGCCCATGGTCCAGGGAAAGTCCTTGGGGTCGTTCCACTTGGTGGCGCCGGTGGCGACGAACAGCTGCGGCACCTTCTTGGAGTTCATGTATTTCTGGATCGCCGAGTTCGACGGCGTGCCCAGCGAGTTGAAGATCAGCAGCACCTCGTCGCTTTCGACCAGCTTGCGGGCCTGCTCCACGGCCTTCGGCGGCGAGTAGGCGTCATCGTAGGAGATGAAGTTGATCTTGCGGCCGTTGATGCCGCCGGCGTCGTTGATCTTCTTGAAATAGGCGGCCTCGGTGCGGCCGATGATGCCGTAGGCGGATGCCGGTCCGCTATAGGGCATGATGTTGCCGATCTTGATCTCGGTATCGCTGGCGCCGGTATCGTATTTCTTCTGGGCAAGTGCGGCGCTGCCGGATGCGGCGACAAGCGCGACCGCGGCCCCGAGGACCGCAAGTTTGGTGGTAGCGGACATTGTTGTCTCTCTCCCTGTTATCAGACTGATGTGTCACGGCCCCCTTGTTTCGAGGGCTCTTCTGGTTGGCTGCAGTGCTTATCATTTCAGGCGGTCGGTCTCAATGAAAAGCCCCTGCGAAAACACCGCAGGGGCCGCCTCTTTAGTCGGCAATTTCGGGCTAGCCGCCGACGTCGGCGCTCAAGACTTCGCCGAAGCGCTCCCAAGTCTCGCCCTTGAACCGCATCAGTTGCAGTTGCGAAAGCGGCGCGAAATCGGTCGCCGAGGTGTTGACCTTGACGCCGGGCAACAGACCGCCGGGCTCGTAATCGCGAATGCTGGCCGCCTGCTTCATGACGTTCTCGCGCGTCAGATTGTCGCCGCAGGCCTTCAGCACGTGCACAAGGCCCTGGCTGACGATGTAAGCGTACATCACGGACGCGTCGGCGCGGTTGGCTTCCGGATAGTACTTGTCCAGGAATTCGTTCCAGGCGATCATTGCCTTGTCGGTCTTCCACTGCGGATCGGTCGGATCCTTCAGATACTGCGACGAGATGATGTCCTGGGCGTTCTCGAATCCTGCCGGCTTGATCACGCTGCCGATCGACGAGGAGACGTTGTTGAGGAAATGCAGCGGCTTCCAGCCGAGTTCGTTGTTCTTCTTGATTGCCTGCGCCGCAAATTTCGGCGTCGTGATGTTGAAGAACACGTCGGCGCCGGAGGACTTGAGCCTGACGATGTGGGAATCGATGGTCGGCTCCGTCACCTCGTAGCTGTCCTCGGCGACGATCATGGACGCAGCCTTGGAGCCGAGCCCGTCCTTGAAGCCCTTCAGATAGTCCTTGCCGTAGTCGTCGTTCTGGTAGAGCACCGCGATCTTGGCGTCCGGCTTGTTCTTCAGGATGTACTTCGCATAGATGATCGACTCGCTCTGGTAGTTGGGCTGCCAGCCCATGGTCCAGGGGAATTCCCTCGGGTCGTTCCATTTGGTGGCGCCGGTGGCGACGAACAGCTGCGGCACCTTCTTCTGGTTCATGTATTTCTGGATCGCCGAGTTCGGTGGCGTGCCGAGCGAATTGAAGATGAGCAGCACCTCGTCGCTCTCGACCAGCTTGCGCGCCTGCTCGACGGTCTTCGGAGGCGTGTAGCCGTCGTCGTAGCTGATGAAGGTGATCTTGCGACCGTTGATGCCGCCCTCGGCGTTGATCTTGCGGAAATAGGCCTCCTCGGTCTTGCCGATCACGCCATAGGCGGAAGCCGCCCCGCTGTAGGGCATGATGTTGCCGATCTTGATCTCGGTGTCGCTGGCGCCGGTGTCATATTTCTTCTGCGCAACGGAGGGGCTCGCGGTCGCCGCGAGCAATGCGAGGGCAGCCGAAAGGGCCCCCAATCGCAAATGGATAGCAGGCATTTTGATCTCCCTTGGATCACGGTGAATGTGTCACGATTTTTGGAATGAGAGCACTTCGCGGCTCCTTGCGGCATTGAATACCTTTCGTTAGGTGGCAGCAACAGAGAGCCCCCCCGGCGACACCGCCGGGGGGCGTTATTTAGTCGAACGGATTGCGACCGAAGCCCGCGCCGCGGAAGCGCCTCGCGATACACGCCAAGCGTTTGGCGTCGAGGTCGTGTGCAGTCCTAGTTGCTCAGATTGCTCGAAATGATATCGCCGAACAGCTCCCACTTCTCGCCCTTGAACCGCATCAAGCGCAGTTGCTTGATCGGCGCGAAGTCGGTGGCCGAGGTGTTGATGCTGATGCCCGGCAGCAGCGTGCCGGGGACATAATCCTTCAGGCTCGCGGCCTGCTTCATGATGTTGGCACGGGTGAGATCGTCGCCGCACATCTCCAGCACCCGCGCCATGGTCTGTGCGGCGGCGTAACCGTAGGAGGTGGCACCGTCGAGCTTGTTGGCGTCGGGATAATCCTTCTTGAGGAAGGCAAGGAATCTCTCCATGCCGGGATCCTTGTCCCATTGCGGATCGGCGCCGTCCTTGAGGTAGGACGCCGACAGGATGCCCTGCGAATTTTCGAAGCCCGCCGGCTGCATCACGCCGCCGACCGAGGCCGAGACGTTGGCGACGAATTGCAAGGGCGTCCACGCGATCTCGGCGGCCTTCTTGATCGCCTGCGCCGCGAATTTCGGCGACGTGATGCTGATGAAGGTGTCGGCACCGGCGGCTTTCAGCTTGACGATGTGATTGTCGATCGTGGGTTCGGAGGTTTCGTAAGTCTCCTCGGCGACGATCATCGAAGCCTTGTCGCCGAAGGCGTCCTTCAGGCCCTTGAGGTAGTCCTTGCCGAAATCGTCATTCTGGTAGAGCACGGCAACCTTGGCATCGGGCTTGTGCTTCATGATGTATTTTGCATAGACCCGCGCCTCGTCCTGGTAGGACGGCTGCCAGCCCATGGTCCATGGATAGTTCCTGGGGTCGTTCCACTTGGAGGCGCCGGAGGCGATGAACAGCTGCGGCACCTGCTTCTCGTTCATGTATTTCCGGATCGCCGCGTTGCCTGCGGTGCCGACCGAGCCGAACAGCAGCAGCACCTCGTCGTCCTCGACCAGCTTGCGTGCCTGCTCCACCGTCTTGGGCGGCGAGTAGCCGTCATCGTAGGAGATGAACGTGATCTTGCGGCCGTTGATGCCGCCGGACTGGTTGATCATCTTGAAGTAGGCCGCCTCGGTCCTGCCGATCACCCCATAGGCCGAGGCGGGACCGCTGTAGGGCATGATGTTGCCGATCTTGATCTCGGTGTCGCTGGCCCCGGTGTCGTATTTCTTCTGCGCCAGCGCGGCATTGCAGCTCGTCAGGATCAGAGCGAATGCGGACAAGAGCGCCGTCAGGGACGGGCGTACGGCAGTCATGGTTCCCCCACTCGGGTTCTTAATTTGGAGTATTCAATACCATCGGCGCAGGGCGTCAACAAAAAGCCCCCGCGACTGATGTCGCGGAGGCGTGTTGTTTTATTTCTGCAGTGCAACGTTACTCGGACGGGACGTCGCCGGAAATGATCTCACCGAACTGTTCCCATTTCTGCCCCTTGAAGCGCTGCATCTGCAGCTGGGCGATCGGGGCGAAGTCGGTGGCCGAGGTGTTGATCTTGACACCGGGCAACAGGGTATCCGGCGTAAAGTCCTTCAGGCTCGCCGCCTGCTTCATGATGTTGGCGCGGGTAAGATCGTCGCCGCACATTTCCAGCACCTTGGCGAGCGTCTGAGCGGCACCATAGCCGTAGACGTAGCCGCCGTCGGTCTTGTCGGCGCCCGGCATGTACTTGTCGAGAAACTCGGCCCACTTCTTCATGCCGGGGTCGTTGTTCCACTGCGAGTCGGCACCGTCCTTGGCATAGGCCGCCGACAGCACGCCCTGCGCGTTGTCGAAGCCGGCCGGCTGCATCACGCTGCCGACCGAGGCCGACACGTTGGTGATGATCTGCAGCGGCTTCCAGCCGAGTTCGGCGGTCTTCTTGATGGTCTGCGCGCCGAACTTCGGCGTGGTGTAGATCAGCAGCACATCCGGATTGGCGGCCTTGACCTTGACGATGTGGCCGTCGATCGACGGCTCGGACACCTCATAGCTCTCCTCCATGATGATGCTGGAGCCTGCCTTGGCGCCAAAACCGTCCTTGGTGCCCTTGAGGTAGTCTTTGCCGAAGTCGTCGTTCTGATAGAGGATCGCGACCTTGGCGTCGGGCTTCTCCTTCATCAGCCACTTGGCGTAGATCTGCGCTTCGCTCTGGTAGCTCGGCTGCCAGCCCATGGTCCACGGGAAGTTCTTCGGGTCGTTCCACTTGGTGGCGCCGGTCGCGACGAACAGCTGCGGGATCTTCTTGGAGTTCAAGTATTTCTGGATCGCGGTGTTGGACGGCGTGCCGAGCGGGTTAAAGACGAGCAGCACCTCGTCGCTCTCGACCAGCTTGCGCACCTGCTCGACCGCCTTCGGCGGCGAATAGGCGTCGTCATAGCTGACGAAATTGACCTTGCGGCCGTTGATGCCGCCGCGATCGTTGATCATCTTGAAGTAGGCTTCTTCAGTCTTGCCGATCACGCCATAGGCGGAGGCCGGTCCCGAATAGGGGATGATGTTGCCGACCTTGATCTCTGTATCGCTTGCGCCGGTGTCGTATTTCTTTTGGGCGAATGCGGCAGTGGACGTCGCAGCAACAGCGACGATCGCCGCGGAAATCGCGGCGATCCTTAACGTAGAAAGCATAATATCTCCTGGTTTGCTTCTATAGGTTCCCAAAGCGCGATCAAATCTGACTGAATTGTCATCGCGCTTTGGTTTCTTGTTTGAGCATGATCTTTTCGGAAAACCGCTTCGCACTTTTCCGGATCATGCTCCTAGTTGTTCTTGAGCTTTGCGGCCAGTTGCTGGGCAATGATCGCAACCTGCCTGGCGCCGTGCGGCACGAGGAAGATGACGAGGAACAGCAGCACGCCGAACACCGCGCCGGAGAGGCCCTTCGAAATGCCCTCCGCGATGTTGGGCACGAAGATGATGAAGGCGCTTCCCACGATCGAGCCGGGCAGCCAGCCGACGCCGCCGACCACCATGCCGAGGAACAGCGAGATCGCAAGCTGGATCGTGTAGCCGTCGGGCGCGACGAACTGCACCGCGATGGCGCCGAGGCCGCCGGCAACGCCGGTGATGCCGGCCGAGACGCCGAACGCCAGCGTCTTGTACAGCGCGACGTCGACGCCCATCGCGGAGGCCGCGATCTCGTTGTCCCGGATCGCCATGAAGGCGCGGCCGGACCGCGAGCGCAGCAGGTTGACCGAGGCGACGTAGATCGCGATCCCGACCGCCAGGGTGAAGTAATACAGCCACATGTCCTGCGACAGCGGCAGGCCGAACGGCGCGTCCGGCTTCGTCACCACGAGGCCCTGCACGCCGCCGGTCCAGTGCTCGAAATAGCCGAGCTTCAACAGCTGTGGCATGGCGGTGGCGAGCGCGAAGGTCGCGAGCGCCAGATAGACGCCGCTTAGCCGCAGTGCCGGCTGGCCGAACAGGAAGCCGAAGCCGAAGCAGACGATGCCGGCGATCGGCAGCGTCAGGGCATAGTTCATGCCCGCATGCTCCATCAGGATCGCCGAGGTATAGGCGCCGACGGCGTAAAACGCGCTCTGGCCGAGCGAGAATTGTCCCGAGCCGCCGGTCAGGATGTTGAGCGCCAGCACCGCAAGGGCGTAGATCAGAACCATCGTCATCTGGAAGATGATGAAGTTCTTCACGAACAGCGGGATGATGATGAGCGCGGCGAGCACGACCAGCGAGGTGCCGTAGCCCAGCGTCATGGCACGCTTGGGAACGGCCTCGACGGCGGGGGCTTCAGTGACGATGTCTTCAACGGCGCTCATGATCAAACTCGCTTCACGATGGGCCGGCCGAACAGGCCTGCCGGTTTGACGACCAGGACGACGATGATCAGCGCAAGCGCGATCGGAAGTTTCAATTCGTTGCCGACACCGGGGATGTAGGTGCCGACGAGGTTCTCGAAGATGCCGACCAGGAAGCCGCCGACCACGGCGCCGAACGGGCTGGTGAGCCCCCCGAGCACCGCCGACGCGAATCCGTAGATCAGCACGCCCAGCATCATGTTGGGTTCGAGGAACACCACCGGTGCGATCAGCATGCCGGCGATCGCGCCGATCGCAGACGCCATGCCCCAGCCCAGCGCGATCATCCAGGAGGTGTTGATGCCGACCAGCCGCGCCGATTCAGGCAGCGAGGCCGCGGCCCGCATCGCCAGGCCCACCCGCGTGTAGCGGAAGAAAAAGAACAGCAGGATTAGGAGCAGGATGGTGACCCCGATCATGCCGGCCTGGTGGGTCGAGATCAGCTGGCTGCCGAGGAACGGTGAGGAGCCGAACGGCGTCGGATATTGCTTGATGGTGAAGTCCCAGATCAGGCCGGCGACCGAGTTGATGATCGCGTAGAGTGCGATGAAGCCGGCGACATTGGTCAGGATCGGTGCCTTGGCCAGCGGCTTGAACAACAGCCGCTCGATCAGAATGCCGGCGGCGAACGAGAACGCCAGCGTCAGCACGAACGCGCCCCAATACGGGACGCCCCACTGCATCAGCTGCCAGGAGATGAAGGTCGAGAACATCGCCATTTCGCCCTGGGCGAAATTCAGATGGTCGATGGCCTGGTAGATCATGACCACCGCGAGCGCCATGCAGGCATAGATCGCGCCGGTGGCGATGCCGGCCAGGACCTGGTTGGCAAAAAGCTCCATCGTGCCAGCTCCTCAGTAGCCGAGATAGGATTTGCGGACGTCTTCATTGTTCGCGATGTCCTTGGCATTGCCCGACATCACGATCCGTCCGGTTTCGATCACATAGGCCTGGTCGGCGAGCTCGAGCGCGAGCTGCGCGTTCTGCTCGACCACCAGGATGGTCACTTTTTCCTCGCGATTGATCTTGCCGAGGATGCGGAACAGGTCGCGCACGATCAGCGGCGCGAGGCCGAATGACGGTTCGTCGAGCAGCATCAGGCGCGGCCGCAGCATCAGCGCGCGCGCCACCGCGAGCATCTGCTGCTCGCCGCCGGATAGCGTGCCGGCCTGCTGGGTGTAGCGCTGCTTGAGCACCGGGAAATGATCGTACATCCGCTCGATGTCGGAGCCGATCGCCTTCTTGTCGGAGCGGCTGATGGCACCGAGCTGCAGGTTCTCTTCCACCGTCATGGTGGTGAAGGTGCCGCGGCCCTGCGGCACATGGGCGATGCCGAGGCGGACCACGTTTTCGGTCGAGCGCGTGCCGATCGGCTTGCCCTCGAACTCGATTGCGCCGGTCGAGCGCACCATGTTGCAGATCGCCCGCAGCGTGGTGGTCTTGCCGGCGCCGTTGGCGCCGAGCAGGGTGGTCAGCGAGCCTTCGTTGAGCTGGAAGGAGAGTCCGTGCAGGGCCTGGACCTGGCCATAATAGGCGCGCAGGTCCTTGACGTTGAGCATCGTTGTCATTGGTCCTTGCTCCCCAGATAGGCCTTGATGACATCAGGGTCGGCCTGGACCTGGGCCGGCGTGCCTTCGGCCAGCTTGCGGCCGAAATTGAGCGCGACGACGTGGTCGGCGATCGACATCACGAGACCCATGTGATGCTCGACCAGCAGAACCGTAATTTTACGGTCGTCGCGGATTTTGCGGATCAGGTCGCCGAGCACGTGGACTTCCTCGTGATTGAGGCCGCCGGCCGGCTCGTCGAGCAGCAGGATCTTCGGATCCGCGGCCAAAGCGCGCGCCAGTTCGACGCGCTTCTGGGTGCCGAAGGGAAGCCCGGAGACCACGGTGTGGGCGACGTCCTCGAGATCGAGATAGCCGAGGATGTCGTGCACCTTCTTGTTCATGTCGTTCTCGCCGCGGCGGACCCAGGCGAGGCGCAGCGAGTCGCTGACGATGTCGCTCGAGGTGCGCGCATGCGCGCCGACGCGCACATTGTCGATCACGGACAGATTGGGAAACAGCGCGACGTTCTGGAAGGTGCGGCCGATGCCGATCTCGGCGATCCGGTGCGGCGGCCGCGACAGGATGCTCTTGCCTTCCATCAGGATGTCGCCGGACGACGGCTGATAGAGCCGCGACAGGCAATTGAACAGCGTCGTCTTGCCGGCGCCGTTCGGCCCGATCAGTCCGAGAATCTGTCCATGGCGCATGTCGAACGACACGCCATTCAGTGCGATGATGCCGCCGAACACGACGCTGACGTCGCGAACCGCGAGCAAGGGATCATTCCCCTGCGCGAGCTGTGCCTGCGTCATCTCGTCTCGCCCGCCGTCTTCGAGCGGTGCGAGCGGCCCTGCGATGTGCTTCGCCGGACGCGACGGAGGCTATCTGATCCCCTCGGCCAAACGTGCAAATTTCCCTCCTACTCTGGTCTTTTTGCTTTGTTCTTTTTTGGATTGCGGCGCCATTCCACCGAGCGCCTGCTCGATGTTTCTTACCATCGCCACAAGACGAGGTCCAATGTCGTTGAGTAATCGATCTTCCGTGAAACGGAATGCCGGCGCGCCGCAATTGAAGGCATAGGGACCGGTCCCGTCGTTCAATCTCAATGCAACGCCGACCGCGGCGACGTCATTCTGCCAGTCGCCGGCAGACATGGCGAAGCCGTGCTTCGCCACCGTCTCGCCGGAGCGCTCGATGCCGTCGCGGATCTTGGCCCAGCGGCTGCCATAGTGATCTCGCAGCTCGCGCAACAATGCGGCTCGGTCTTCAGGTGGCAATGCCCAAATATAGGCACGTCCCATCGCCGTAGTTGCGATCGGTATCCGTGAGCCAACGTCGAGTTGCACGCCAAGCGTCAGGCCGTTCCGGCTCTGGCCGAAGTAAATCATGCTGATGCGGTCGCGGCCACCGACGGCAACGGCCCCGCCGGTCGCGCGCATCACTTCTTCTCGATAAGGTTCGGACAAATGCCGAACGCCGAGATTGGCGAGCGCGGCATAGCCGAGTGCCATGGCGGATGGCGCAAGCTGGTACTTCTCGAACTTCGGTACGGGTGTAAGGTATCCCAGCTTGGTCAGCGTGTAGGTCAGCCGGGAAATGGTCGGCTTCGGTAGTTTGGTGCGGGCGGCAATCTCCTGATTGCCGAGCAGCCCGTCATTGGGCTGAAATGCACGCAGGACGTCCAGTCCGCGGGAAAGCGCGACGACGAAATTGCGATCGGTCGCTGCTTTCTTGCTGGCGCGCTTCATTCCCTGACCTTGTCATGCTCGTTGACAAGGCTCGTGCTTCAAAATAACCCTCCGTGTCAAGATGTGGAATTAAATTTCGCAGTGCGAAATTGGTCCAAACGTAGCGGCTCAACGCAAGTCGTGCAGCTACTCAACACAAAACAAGCATCCAGGGAGAGTCCCGGTGAGTGAAGTCGTCAAGCTCGAACGTCATGACAACATTGCCGTCGTTACGGTTAACAGTCCGCCCGTGAATGCGCTGAGCGCTGCCGTGCGCGGCGGCATCTTCGATTGCATCAAGAGCGCGATCGATGACGCTCAGGTTCAGGGCATCGTGCTGACCTGCGCCGGCCGCACCTTCATCGCCGGCGCCGACATCACCGAATTCGGCAAGCCGCCGAAGCCGCCCGGGCTCGCCGACGTGCTGAGCCTGATGGAAAGCTCGCCGAAGCCAATCGTTGCCGCGATCCATGGCACCGCGCTCGGCGGTGGTCTCGAGGTTGCACTCGCCTGTCACTACCGCGTCGCCACCAAGGACGCCAAGCTCGGTCTGCCCGAGGTGAAGCTTGGCCTGCTGCCGGGCGCCGGCGGCACCCAGCGCCTGCCGCGTGCGGTCGGTCCCGAACTCGCGGTCAAGATGATCGTCGGCGGCGATCCGATCGGTGCCGACGCGGCGTTGAAGGCCGGCCTGATCGAGGAGATAGTCGAAGGTCCGGCATCGGGCGGCGAGGCATTTGCGCGCAAGGTGGTCGCCGAGAAGCGTCCGCTGCGCAAGCTGCGCGATGACGACAGCAAGCTCGCCGCGGCCAAGGCCGACCGTTCGATCTTCACCAATGCGGTCGCTGCGATGACCAAGAAGTCACGCGGCCTCGAGGCGCCGTTCGCCGCCGCCGACGCCGTCGGCGCCGCGATCGACCTGCCGTTCGACGAAGGCCTGAAGAAGGAGCGTGAGGGCTTCCTGAAGCTGGTCTCGAGCGACCAGTCCAAGGCGCAGCGCTACGCCTTCTTCGCCGAGCGAGAAGCCGCCAAGATCTCCGGTGTCCCCGAGGGCACCAAGGGCCGCAACGTGGCGCGCGTCGCCATCCTCGGCGCCGGCACCATGGGCGGCGGCATCGCGATGTCGTTCGCCAATGCCGGCATCCCGGTCACCCTGATCGAGACCGGCGAGGAGCAGCTCAAGCGCGGCATGGGCATCATGCAGAAGAACTACGAGGCGACCGCCGCGCGCGGTGGCATCCCGGCGGATGCGCCCGCCAAGCGCATGGCGCTGATCAACGGCGTCGTCGGCATCGAGAACGTAGGTGACGCCGATCTCGTGATCGAGGCGGTGTTCGAGACCATGGCGGTCAAGAAGGAAGTGTTCGGCAAGCTCGATCAGTACGCCAAGCCGGGCGCGGTGCTGGCCTCCAACACCTCCTATCTCAACATCGACGAGATCGCGAAGGCGACCAGGCGTCCGCAGGACGTGCTCGGCATGCACTTCTTCTCGCCGGCCAACGTCATGAAGCTGTGCGAGATCGTGCGCGCCGACAAGACCGCGCCGGATGCGCTGGTCACCGCCGTCTCGATCGCGCGCAAGATCGCCAAGGTGCCGGCGGTGGTCGGCGTCTGCGACGGCTTCGTCGGCAATCGCATGCTGGCGCAGCGCGGCAAGCAGTCCGAGAAGCTGCTGTTCGAAGGCGCCCTGCCCCAGCAGGTCGACGCGGTCGTCACCAAGTTCGGCATGCCGATGGGTCCGTTCGCAATGGGCGATCTCGCCGGTCTCGATATCGGCTGGCGCTCGCGCAAGGACCGCGGCATCAAGTCGGAGATCGCGGACGCGCTGTGCGAAGCAGGCCGTTTCGGCCAGAAGACCGGCAAGGGCTATTACAAGTATGAGCCGGGCTCGCGCGCGGCGCTGCCCGATCCGGAGGTCGAGAAGCTGATCGACGAGACGCTGTTGCGCCTTGGCCGCAAGAAGCGCGTCGTCAGCGACGACGAGATCCTCGAGCGCATGATGTACCCGATGATCAACGAAGGCGCGAAGATCCTCGCCGAGGGCATCGCGGCGCGGCCGTCGGACATCGACGTGGTCTGGCTCTATGGCTATGGCTGGCCGATCTATCGCGGCGGGCCGATGTTCTGGGCCGACACCGTCGGCCTCAAGCACATCGCCGATCGTCTGGCCTTCTATGCCAAGGAGACCAACGATCCCTCGCTCGAGCCGGCGCCGCTGCTCAAGAAGCTCGCCGATGAGGGCAAGACCTTCGCCTCGCTCGCCGCAGCTTCGAAGGCGGCGTGACCACCTTCGGCGACACAACGGCAGTGACAGGGTTCCCTCTCCCCTTGCGGGAGAGGGTTAGGGAGAGGGGTGGCCGCATCGGGACCGCCCGAGTGGACCCCCTTCCCCAACCCCTCCCCGCAAGGGGGAGGGGAGCCCACACGCTGGCGCTCACCTCACAGAATGCAAAACGTCAATGACCTATCCCGGCGAACAATATTATCCCAAGGGCGTGCAGTGGAGCGACGAGATCACGCGCGGCACGCTGCCGGACCTGCTCGCGAACGCGGCTGCCGAGTTCGGTGCGCGCCCGGTGCTCGAATTCCGCGACCGGCAGATCAGCTACAGCGAGCTCGAGGCCCTGGTCGAGACCGCAGCAGCCGCCTTCATGCGGGCCGGTTACGGCAAGGGCGCGTCGGTCGCGTTGTTTCTCGGCAATTCGCCTGACCATCCGATCAATTTCTTCGGCGCGCTGAAGGCAGGTGCCCGCGTCGTGCACCTGTCGCCGCTCGACGGCGAGATCGCGCTGTCGCACAAGCTGTCCGATTCCGGCGCGCGGGTGCTGGTCACCAGCAATCTCTCGGCGCTGTTGCCGACTGCGCTGAAATTCCTCGCCAAGGGCCTGCTTGACCGTCTGATCGTTTGCGAGGATGACAATTGGGGCAAGGCCGGTACGCCCCAGGCCGCGGTGCCCGACAATCCCGCTGTTATCACGCACCGGCAGTTCATCGACGGCGCGACCAGGCCGTCGCAATGGCCCGCGGTCGATGTCGAGGACGTCGCGCTGCTGCAATATACCGGCGGCACGACGGGCCTGCCCAAGGGCGCCATGCTCAGCCACGGCAATCTCAGCGCGGCGGTGTCGATCTACGACGTCTGGGGCAAGCCGGGGCGGCTCGAACGCAATGCGGTCGAGCGCGTGATCTGCGTGCTGCCGCTGTTTCACATCTATGCATTGACCGTGGTGCTGCTGTCTGCAATCCGGCGCGGCCATCTGATCTCGCTGCACCAGCGCTTCGACGTCGAGGCTGTGATGCGCGACATCGAGGTCAAGCGCGCCACAGTGTTTCCGGGCGTGCCGACGATGTGGATCGCGATCGCCTCGCTTCCCGACCTCGACAAGCGCGATCTCTCCTCGCTGGTGGTCGCCGGCTCCGGCGGCGCGCCGCTGCCGGTCGAGGTCGCCAAGATCTTCGAGCGCCGCGTCGGCATGAAGCTGAAGAGCGGCTGGGGCATGACCGAGACCTGCTCGCCCGGCACCGGCCATCCGAAGGAAGGGCCGGAGAAGCCGGGCTCGATCGGGCTGATGCTGCCCGGCATCGAGATGGACGTGGTGTCGCTGGAAGATCCCACCAGGGTGATGCCGGTTAGCGAGGTCGGCGAAATCCGCATCCGCGGCCCGAATGTCACCAAAGGCTACTGGAACAGGCCCGCAGAGACCGCGGAAGCCTTCGTCGGCGACCGCTTCCTGACCGGCGACATCGGCTACATGGACGCCGACGGCTATTTCTATCTTGTCGACCGCAAGAAGGACATGATCATCTCCGGCGGCTTCAACGTCTATCCGCAGATGATCGAGCAGGCGATCTACACGCATCCTGCCGTGCAGGAGGTGATCGTGATCGGCATTCCCGACGATTACCGCGGTGAGGCGGCAAAAGCCTTCATCAAGCTGCGCGAGGGACAACAGCAGTTCTCGGCCGAGGAGCTGCGCGGATTTCTGACCGGCAAGCTCGGCAAGCATGAGTTGCCGGCTGCGGTCGAGTTCGTCGCCGAGCTACCGCGCACGCCGGTCGGCAAGCTGTCGCGTCACGAATTGCGCCAGCAGCAGCCGAAGACATCCCCGTCCAAACCACAACAGTCTGCAGCAGGATCCCGCTCATGATGGACGATATGGTGCAATGAATCCGTCGTCCCGGCTTTCGCCGGGACGACATCGAGAGTGACGAGGCATTGAACTTTCAAAGGAGGATCCGATGGATCTCGCTTTCACCAAGGAAGAGATAGCGTTTCGCGAGGAGGTACGGGAGTTCTTCAAGAACAATGTGCCGCCGGAGACGCGGCGCAAGCTGCAGGAGGGCCGCCATCTGTCGAAGGACGAGATGGTCACCTGGTGGCGCATCCTCAACAAGAAGGGCTGGGGCGTCACCCATTGGCCGAAGGAATATGGCGGCACCGGCTGGACCACCGTGCAGCACTACATCTTCAACGAGGAGCTGCAGTCCTATCCGGCGCCGCAGCCGCTCGCCTTCGGCGTCAGCATGGTCGGCCCGGTCATCTACACGTTCGGCAACGAGGCGCAGAAGAAGCAGTATTTGCCGCGCATCGCCAGTGTCGACGACTGGTGGTGCCAGGGCTTCTCGGAGCCGGGCTCGGGTTCGGACCTTGCGTCGCTGAAGACCAAGGCCGAGCGCCGTGGCGACAAGTGGATCATCAACGGCCAGAAGACCTGGACCACGCTCGCCCAGCACGCCGACATGATCTTCTGCCTCTGCCGCACCGACAACAACGCGAAGAAGCAGATGGGCATCTCCTTCATCGTGTTCAGCATGAAGTCGAAGGGCGTCACCGTGCGCCCGATCCAGACCATCGACGGCGGCCACGAGGTCAACGAGGTGTTCTTCGACGACGTCGAGGTGCCCTACGAGAACCTGATCGGCGAGGAGAACAAGGGCTGGGATTACGCAAAATTCCTGCTCGGCAATGAGCGCACCGGCATCGCCCGGGTCGGCGTGTCGAAGGAGCGGCTGCGCCGCATCCGCGCGCTGGCCTCCAAGGTCGAGGCCGGCGGCCGCCCGGTGATCGAGGATCCGGCGTTCCGCGAGAAGCTCACGGCCTGCGAGATCGAGCTGAAGGCGCTCGAGCTCACCCAGCTCCGCGTCGTCGCCGATGAGGGCAAACACGGCAAGGGTAAGCCCAATCCGGCTTCCTCGGTGCTCAAGATCAAGGGCTCGGAAATCCAGCAGACCACCACCGAGCTCCTGATGGAGATCATCGGTCCGTTCGCCGCGCCCTACGACGAGCATGGCGATGCCGGTTCGAACGAGAGCATGGATTGGACCGCGCAGATCGCGCCGAGCTACTTCAACAACCGCAAGGTTTCGATCTACGGCGGCTCCAACGAGATCCAGCGCAACATCATCAGCAAGGCGGTGCTGGGACTGTAGGCCGCACATTCAAGTGTCGTCCTCCGCGCATGCGGGGGACCCAGTACGCCGCGGCGGCAATAATTCCCAATGAACGCCGCTGATTGCTGGATCCCCGCATTCGCGGGGATGACGAGTGGAGATCGGGGCGGATGCCCGCGTGATTTTGGAGAAATGGTAAAATGGATTTTGATCTGTCCGAGGAGCAGCGCCTTCTCAAGGAAAGCGTCGACGGATTGCTGGCAGATGCCTACGACTTCGATGCGCGCAAGAAGTACATGAAGGAGAAGGGCGGCTGGAGCAAAGCCCTCTGGGGCAAGCTCGCCGAGCAGGGCCTGCTTGGTCTGCCGTTCGCGGAGGCCGACGGCGGCTTTGGCGCCGGCGCGGTCGAGACCATGATCGTGATGGAAGCGCTCGGCAAGGCGCTGGTGGTCGAGCCCTATCTCGCCACTGTCGTGGTCGCCGGCGGTTTCCTGCGCCATGGCGGCTCGGCCGAGCAGAAGGCCAGGCACATTCCCGGCATCATCGACGGCAGCAAGACTTTCGGTTTTGCGCAGCTCGAGAAGAACTCGCGCTACGACCTGCACGACGTCGTGACCACGGCCAAGAAGAAGGGCGACGGCTGGGTGATCGATGGCGAGAAGTTCGTCGTGCTGAACGGCGAGAACGCCGACACGCTGATCGTGACCGCCCGCACCAAGGGCGGTCAGCGCGACAAGGCCGGCATCGGCGTGTTCCTGATTCCGGCTGACGCCAAGGGCGTGACCCGGAAGGGCTATCCCACCCAGGACGGCCTGCATGCGGCCGACATCACCTTCACCAATGTCGAGGTCGGTGCGGACGCTGCGATCGGCGATCCCGAAAACGGCCTGCCCCTGATCGAGCGCGTCGCGGACGAAGCCCGCATTGCGCTGTGCGCGGAAGCCGTCGGCGCGATGGACGAGTCGCTGAAGGAGACCGTCGAGTACATCAAGACCCGCAAGCAGTTCGGCGTGGCGATCGGCTCGTTCCAGAGCCTGCAGCACCGCGCCGCCGACATGTTCGTGGCGCTGGAACAGGCCCGCAGCATGTCGATGTTCGCGACCATGGCGTCGGACTTCGACGATGCCAAGGAGCGTTCGTCGGCGGTCGCGGCCGCCAAGGTGCAGGTCGGCAAGTCCCTGAAGTTCGTCGGCCAGCAGTCGATCCAGCTTCATGGCGGCATCGGCATGACCATGGAAGCCAAGATCGGCCACTACTTCAAGCGGCTGACCATGATCGAGAACACGCTCGGCGATACCGACTACCATCTCCGTCGCGTCAGCGAGGGCGGCGGGCTGCTGGCGTAGGTCGCGCGGGACATATCCGCATCAAGATCGTCATGCCCGGCCCTGTGCCGGGCATCCACGTCTTGGCGGCAAAGTAAGACGTGGATGGCCGGGACGAGCCCGGCCATGACGGAGAAAGCGGACAAGCGAAGAAAAATGAGGGAGTACTCGCAATGAAAAACACCCCGTTCGATCTCACCGGCCAGGTCGCGGTCGTCACCGGCTCGAGCCGCGGCATCGGCCGCTCCTCGGCCGAACTCTTGGCAAAACTCGGCGCCAAGGTCGTGATCTCCTCGCGCAAGGCGGATGCCTGCCAGGACGTCGCCGACGGCATCAAGAAGGCGGGCGGAGATGCGCTCGTGATCCCCTGCAACATCTCACGCCGCAACGAGGTCGAGGCGCTGGTCTCGGGTACGATCAAGCATTACGGCAAGATCGACATCCTGGTCTGCAATGCCGCGGTGAACCCCTATTACGGCCCGCTGCTCGACATCACGGATGAGGCGTTCGACAAGATCATGGGCGCGAACGTCAAGAGCAACATCTGGCTCTGCTCGCAGACCATCCCGCAGATGGCCGAACGCGGCAAGGGCTCGGTCGTGATCATCTCCTCGATCGGCGGCCTGCGCGGCTCGACCGTGATCGGCGCCTACGGCATCTCCAAGGCGGCGGACTTCGCGCTGTGCCGCAGCCTCGCCGGCGAATGGGGGCCGAAGGGCGTGCGCGTCAATTGCGTGGCGCCGGGTCTGGTGAAGACCGATTTCGCCCGCGCGCTGTGGGAGGACCCGGACAATCTGAAGCGCCGCACCGCGTCGACGCCGCTCCGCCGCATCGGCGAGCCCGACGAGATCGCGGGCGCGGTGGCCTATCTCGCCTCCGATGCCTCGACCTTCATGACCGGCCAGACGATTGTGGTCGACGGCGGCGTGACGACGGCGGCGACGTAAGGTTCAGTCGCTTTAAAGATAACGCTCGATTGCTCCACAATCTCGTCATGCCCGGCCTCGTGCCGGGTATCCACGTCTTTGGTGGTTGTTGCGAGCAAGGCGTGGATGGCCGGGACAAGCCCGGCCATGACGAAGCGCTAAGACACTTTCGTTCGGAAAGCGTCAGCCTCAGACCTGCTCCAGCGCCCGCTGAAAATCCTCGATCAGGTCGTCGGGGTGCTCGAGCCCAGCCGAGAAGCGGATGAAGCCTTCGCTGATGCCGAGTTCGGCGCGAGCCTCCGGCGCCAGGCGCTGATGCGTCGTGGTCGCCGGATGCGTGACCAGGCTCTTGGAGTCGCCGAGATTGTTGGAGATGCGCGAGATCTTCAGCGCGTTGAGGCAGCGGAAGGCGCCGGCCTTGGCGTCCTTCACCTCGAACCCGACCAGGGTCGAACCGGCGCCCATCTGCTTCTTCACCGTCTCGGCCTGCGGATGATCGGGACGGCCGGGATAGACCAGTCGCGTGATCTTCGGATGCTTCGCCAGCGCCTCGGCGATCTTCGCCGCGTTTTCGGTCTGCGCGCGGACGCGGACGGCGAGCGTCTCGAGACCCTTTAGCAGCACCCAGGCGTTGAACGGCGACAGCGACGGGCCGGTCTGGCGCGTGAAATTATGGATGTGCTCGGCGATGAAGGCTTCCGACGACAGGATGACGCCGCCGAGGCAGCGGCCCTGGCCGTCGATATGCTTGGTCGCGGAATAGACCACGACATCGGCGCCGAGCGACAGCGGGCTCTGCCAGATCGGGGTTGCGAACACATTGTCGACGATCAGCCGCGCGCCGCCGCTGTGCGCGATCTTGGCGATTTCAGCGATATCGAGCACGTCGAGCGTCGGATTGGTCGGGCTCTCCAGGAAGAAGGTCTTGGTGTTCGGCCGCAATGCGCGCTGCCACTGGTCGAGATCGAGCCCGTCGACCAGCGTCGTCTCGATGCCGTAGCGCGGCAACAGGTCCTGCACGACGTAAAGGCAAGAGCCGAACAGCGCCTTCGACGCCACCACGTGATCGCCGGCCTTCAGCGGCGCGAGAATCGCGGTGGTCACTGCGGCCATGCCGGTCGCGGTCGAGCGCGCGGCTTCCGCGCCCTCGAGCTCGATCATGCGGCGCTCGAACATCGCAATGGTCGGATTGGAATAGCGCGAATAGATGAACCCCGGGTCCTGGCCCTTGAAGCGCGCCTCGCATTGCTCCGCGCTGTCGTAGACGTAGCCCTGGGTGAGAAACAGCCCTTCCGACGTCTCCCCGAATTGCGAGCGCAGCGTGCCGCCATGGACGAGACGGGTTTCGGGACGAAAGCGAGCGGTAGCCTTGGCTTCAGAAGACTTGGATTCAGACATGTGACCTCCGAGGTGGCCATTCACTAAAAAATGGCCACAAAAAAACCGGCCTGGAGCAACCTCCACAAGCCGGGATCACACTGTCCCCGGCCTGTTTAGCGACTTATTTAACGTGGCTGCAAGCCGGCCGGCTCAAATCACCACGGGATAAGTGCAGCTGATATTCCCTCGCGCCCTTTCCGTCAAGACGGTCATCGGATAACCCGTAAAAGCCCATATTTTGGGGCTTGATGGCCGTTCAGAGTATGATTTTGGGCCATCTCGAGGGATCGCCGAGGGACCGCATCGTGTCGTTCACGCTGGAAGATGAATCCAACGGAATCCTGCCCGACCGCATGATCGCGGAGATGGCGGAGGCCGGTCTCATTCTGCCGGCCTACGACTTCGTCGAAAGCCAGATCCAGCCGGCGAGCCTCGATCTCCGCCTCGGCGACATCGCCTACCGCGTCCGCGCCAGCTTCCTGCCGGGGCCCGATGCCACCGTCGCCGAGCGGATCGACCAGCTCAAGCTGCACGAGATCGATCTCTCCGACGGCGCGGTGCTGGAGACCAATTGCGTCTACATCGTCCCGCTGCTGGAAAGCCTGGCGCTGCCGCCGGAGATCGTGGCCGCGGCCAACCCGAAGAGCTCGACCGGACGGCTGGACGTCTTCACCCGCGTGATCGCCGACGGCACCCGCCGCTTCGACATGATCGGCGCCGGCTATCACGGCCCGCTCTATGCCGAGATCAGTCCGAAGACGTTTCCCGTGCTGCTGCGCGAGGGCTCGCGGCTCAGCCAGGTCCGCTTCCGGATCGGCGAGGCGACCTTGACCGCCGACGAACTCGATGCGCTGCATGCCACTGAGCGGCTGGTCGACGCCGAGGATGCCGACCTCGTTCAGGGCGTCGCGCTCTCGGTCGATCTCTCCGGCGAGAGCTCCGGTGGCTTCGTCGGCTATCGCGCCAAGCGGCACACCGGCGTGGTCGATGTTGATCGCCGGGGCGGCTACTCGGTCGACGAGTTCTGGGAGCCGATCAAGGCGCGCTCTGACGGCAGCCTCATTCTGGATCCCGGCGAGTTCTATATCCTGGCTTCGAAAGAGGCCGTGCAGGTGCCGCCGGATTATGCCGCAGAGATGGTGCCGTTCGATCCGCTGGTCGGCGAATTCCGTGTCCACTATGCCGGCTTCTTCGATCCCGGTTTCGGTTATGCCGGCGCCGGCGGCAAGGGCTCACGCGCCGTGCTGGAAGTGCGCTCGCGCGAGGTGCCGTTCATCCTCGAGCATGGCCAGATCGTCGGCCGTCTCGTCTATGAACGCATGCTCGAGCGCCCCGACGCGCTCTATGGCCAGCGCATCGGCTCGAACTACCAGGCGCAAGGCCTGAAGCTCTCAAAGCATTTTCGCGTGTAATTCCGCAGCCCGGATTTCGCGTCGCGCGGCAAGGCCATCTCGCAATCATTTTTCGCCGTCATTCCCCGCGAAAGCGGGGAATCCAGTACGCCGCGGCCTTTCGATCGACAATGACCGTCTCTGGAATACTGGATCGCCCGATCCCGTCTACGCCAAGGCTTCGACGGGGCCCACAGTCTCAGGCACGCCGGAGCTTCAGCGGAGGCGGCAGGTCGGGCGATGACGCCGGCTGTGTGTTGGTTGCACCGTCTCGTCGGCGGTGACACATTCCCGCAAACAACAAGCCGGGAGTGAACATGAGCGCCGCAACAAATTCAGCGCAGCAAGAGGCGCAGTGGCGGAAGTGGCGCAGCGTCGCCGACCTCTATCACGCCTTCTTCACTGGGCTGATCCTCACCGTCGTCACGCGTCGCGGCACGGTCGACGCTGCGGAATTCGTCTTCCGCGTGTTTCGCCGCCAGCAGCAGGAGCGCTTCCTGCCCGGGTTGAAGAAGCTCGGCCTCGACGGCCTGCCGCCCGCGGTCGCGGCCGCGCAGTATCACTATCTCTCCAACTGGATCGGCGGCGTGCACGTCGAATACATGTACGAAAACGATCGCAAGGCCTGGATCCGCTATCCGCCGCCGCGCTGGATCTGGAAGGGCACGGCGATCTGCGGCGTGCCCGGCGAGGTCTCGCGCGCGATGCTGCGCGGCTGGCACGCCAACAACGGAGTCGCGCTCGGCGATACCAGACTCGGCTTCGTCTGCACCAAGCAGAGCGTCGACGGCCAGGATGGGCTCGAGGGCTATTACTGCGAGTACGATCATCCGCTCGAGCTCGACCAGCGCCTGGTGTTTGCGCGCCATCTCGAGGCGCCGTCGTTCGATCCGAAGACCGCGCCGGCACTGCCGGTCGACAGCTGGCCGAAGCCGCGGTTGGAGAAGGCCTATCGCAACTACGCGATGGAATATGTGAAGACGGCCGCGCCGGTCCTCGTCCAGGTGTTCGGCCCCGAGGATGCAAGCTATCTGCTGCATCTCACCGGCAAGCTCATTGGCATGCAGTATTTTGATGAGGTCGCGCAGGCGCTCGGCGGCAGCCGTGGCCGTGCCACGGAATTTGCCGCCTTCCTGCGCGTGCTCTTCGAGTCGCAGGATGACGTCGCTGACATCAACCAGTCCGAGGGCCAGTTCGAGATCCGCCAGCAGGGCTGGAAGCTGATGGCCGACGTCGCCGATTATCACCCGGCCTGCGCCAGCGTGCTGACGGGCCTGTTCGAAGGGCTGGCGGCCGGCTGCGGGCGGAATATTCCGGTGCATCTGAAGCCGAACCGCGCTGCCGGCGCGCCGTTCGTCTGGTCGATCGGCTAGATCAGAGGTTCACCAGGTTTCACCTGCAATCACGCAGGCCCCCCTTGCGTCCCGCGCACGTGGATTCCGTTGTTGCCATGGTAGGGAAACACCATGGCGCGGCTCCCGAAGATCGCGCGGGAGTGGAAATGTCCGATCTCGGCCTCGCCGAAATACCTGTCGACGAACAAGAGCGGCCGCTGCCGCCGCCGGTGACCAGGCCGGCGCGCAACGCGCTGCTCGACGGGCCGATTCTGCGCACGCTGTTGTGGCTTGCCTGGCCGAACGTGATCGCGCTCTCTGCAGGCACCTGCGTCGTCATCGCGGAAACCTCCTATATCGGCCGGCTCGGCGTCGAGTCGCTCGCGGCGATGGCGCTGGTGTTTCCCTGCGTGATCCTGACCATGACGATGTCCGGCGGCGCGATGGGCGGCGGCGTCGCATCCGCGATCGCGCGCGCGCTCGGCGCCGGCGAGATCGAGCGCGCCTCGACGCTCGCGATGCATGCGCTGCTGATCGGACTGACGTTTGGTGCCACCTTCATGCTGGGCATGCTGATCTTCGGTCCGCGCGTGCTCGAGCTGCTCGGCGGCCGCGGCAACGTGCTGGCACAGGCGATCGCCTATTCGCAGGTTTTCTTCGGCGGCGCGATCCTGCCCTGGCTGATGAACACAATGGCCGGCATCCTGCGCGGCACCGGCAACATGAAGCTGCCGTCAACCATGATCCTGTCGTCCGCGGTTTGGCAGATTATTCTGGGCGGCACGCTCGGGCTCGGCCTCGGGCCGGTGCCGCAGTTCGGCATGCGCGGCGTCGCCGCGGGTTCGCTGATCGCCTATTCGATCAGCATCAGCGTGATGGGCTGGTATCTGTTCTCGGGCCGCGCGCGCGTGAAGCCGAAACTCAGGGGGCTGCGCGTGCAGTGGGCGATGTTCATCGACATCCTCAAGGTCGGCGCGGTTTCCTGCTTCTCGCCGCTGCAATCGGTTCTGACGATCTCGATCTTCACTCACATGCTGGCGCAATTCGGCACCGCGGTGCTCGCCGGCTATGGCATCGGCGCGCGGCTCGAATTCATGCTGACTTCGGTCGCGTTCGCGGTCGGCATCGCCTCGGTGCCGATGATCGGCATGGCCGTTGGGGCGGAGCGCGTCGCACGTGCCCGGCGCATCGCCTGGACCGCGGGCACGGTGTCGTTCCTTTCGGTCGGTGTGGTCGGCAGCTTCATCGCCGTTTTCCCCGACCTCTGGGTCAATCTGTTCACCAATGATCCGCATGTTCGGGCGACCAGCCATCAGTATCTCTCGACCGCCGCGCCGATGTACGCCTTCATCGGCCTGGCGATGTCGATGTATTTCTCCTCGCAGGGGGCCGCGAAGGTGCTGGGTCCGGTGCTGGCGCAGACCGCGCGGCTGATCTTCATCGGCGCCGGCGGCTGGTGGTTGTCGACACATGAGGCGAGTGCGCGAGACTTCTTCGCACTCGCCGCCGCCTCGATGGGGGTGCTCGGTGTGCTTTCCTGCCTCAGCGTGATCCTGACGCGCTGGGGCAAATCCGCACCGGCCGCCGCAGCGCAGCCTGCGCTGTCGTAGCGCACTCGACCCGTCATCCTGAGGTGCGAGCGAAGCGAGCCTCGAAGGATGTGCGGCCCCAACGCTTCGGCACTTGGGCGCTACTCTCGTGGAGAGAGTCGGGCCGTCGCCCGTCGAGGCTCGCTGCGCGAGCACCTCAGGGTGACGGTGAGAGATGCGTCACGCCACGTTCTTCTCCCTGGCCGATTTGGCCTGTGCGGCCTGCATCGCCGCTGCGCCGAGATCCATCTGTGCAGACATATAGGGCGCGACCTCGTGCGGCAGCACATCGGCGATCCACACCACCCGGCAACGCGCGGCGCCCTCGGCGAACACCTGCACCGAGGCGGAATGCTGCTTCAGCCGTTCGCTGGTGATCGCATAGACCAGCCGTTGCCGTTTGTCGTCGCAATCGACCAGCGTCTCGCGCGCCACGGTGCCGTTGGCGAAGCTGACGGTGCGGACGTCGCCCTCGAGCTTGGTGTCGGTCACGAAGCCCGGCACCAGCCGCGTATGCAGCGCGCCGAAATCGCGCAGCGCGTCCCAGACATGGTCGGCCGGCGCGTCGATCGGAATGTCTTTGTGAATCGAAGCCATGGAATGTGGTCCTTTAATCAGGATGACGATTACGGTTTAGGTAGACACCGCCTCGACGTTGTTGCCGTCGGGGTCGAGCAGGAATGCCGCGTAGTAGGTCGGGCTGTAATCCTTGCGATCGCCCGCCGCGCCGTTGTCCTTGCCGCCCGCCTTCAGGCCTTCGGCATGGAATGTCTTGATCGCGTCATGGCTCGGTGCGCGGAACGCGATGTGCGCACCGCCTTGGGCCTTGCCCTTGTGCAGATGCAGCCAGAGCGCGGGCTCGCCCTTCGGGCCGAAGCCGGCGCCGCTGTCGTCGCGCGAGCAGAGCACGAAGCCGAGTGGCGCCAGCACGGCGGTGTAGAAGCGCACGCTGGCGTCGAGATCGGCAACGCGCAATCCGATATGGTCGTACATGATGGGGTCTCCAGCTGATGGGCGCGTCGGTGACGCGCGGCCTGGAGCAACCCTAGCTATTGCAGCGCAAGGTGTTCTTGGAGAATCTTGCGGTCGCCGCGGGAAGCCTGACGGAATTTCAGCGGCGAGGCGCCGGCGGCGCGGTGGAAGCTACGCACGAAATTGGAGAGATCGCCGAAGCCGACGTCATAGGCGATGTCGGTGATCGGGCTGTCGTCGTCGACGAGCCGTCGCGCCGCATGGCGCAGCCGCGAGCGCACGAGATATTGATGCGGGGTCACACCGAGCACCGCGGAGAACAGCCGCAGGAAATGGAACGTGCTCAGCCCGGCTTGTTCCGCGGTGTCGTCGAGGTCGATCGTGCGGTGCGAATTGGCGTCGATCCACAGCGCGGCCTCCACGGCGCGGCGGCGATCGCGCAGGCTGGCGGTGAGGGACCTAGCCTTGCGGTCGGACACCAGCTCGACAAGGCGGCTGGCGAGGAGGTGACCGATCTCGTCGAGACCGACGTCGCTGTTGCCATCTGCCGCCGTTTGGGCGAGCTCTCCGATCACCATCAATTCTGGCAGCGGCGGCACCGAGCCGACCTGCCAGACCGACGTGTGGTCGCCGATCGTCTCGACCAGCTCCGGGTCCAGGAAGAAGGACAGGCACTCGTCGCCGACCACATGGTCGTGCGTGCAGGTGTATTCGTCGCCGGGATGTCCGACCAGGATCGCGCCTGCCACCAGCTCATGGAAGCGGCCGCGGCAATGGCAGCCGAAGCTGCCGCTGCGCACATAGGACACGGAATGGCAGGCGAATTGCTCGGCGAACGGTTTGTCGCCGGGTTCCGCCGTGCAGCGAAACTCATTTACCGTGATGCGATCGCGCTGCAACAGTGTGGTCCGGTTCATATCCCAGATTTAAGGGTGCCGCCGCGGCGGCGCAACCGACAGCAGCACATCAGAAAGGGTCCTGCCGCGCGCGATCATAACATCCTCGCCATCGCGCGCATCCGGAACCTTGACATTCGGTTAAGCATGTTGCGGCCGGTCTGCGCGGCCCGACGAGCTCCCAGTCACGCATCTTAAAGGCTTTGCCCGCTATCTGGTCGCCGGCATGCTGCTCCAAAAGACGATCGACGGAACGATGACGAGTACGAGCGTCGAAGCGGCGCCCGGCAGCACACGCGCGACCGAGCGAGCGACCGGGCATTTTCACCCGCTCTTCGCATTGCTGTTGCTGGCGCTGGTCGTACGCCTTGCGGTCGCAGTCTGGCCCAACGTCATGTATCCCGACGAGATCTTTCAGTATCTCGAGCCGGCGTGGCGAATGCTCGGCCATGACGGCATTTTGACGTGGGAATGGCGCGAGGGCATTCGTGCCTGGTTCCTGCCGACACTGATGGTCGGGCCGGTCGCCTTCGGCGACGCCCTTGCGCCCGGCGGCACGGGCGCCTTCCTGGTGCCGCGTCTGGTCGCCGCATCTGCGTCGCTGTCGATCGTGGTCAGCGCCTGGTTCCTTGGCGCGCGGATCTCGCGCACCCATGCCGTTGTCGCGGCCTTTGCTGCCGCGGTCTGGTTCGAATTGCCTCTGCTTGCGCCACACACGTTGGGCGAGCCGTTGGCGACAGCATTGATCGTGCCGGCGGCATTGCTGATGACAAATCATCCGTCACAGCGGCGTCTTGCGATCGCGGGTGTCTTGCTTGCTTTTGCCTTTGTCTGCCGTTTCCAATATGCGCCGGCCATCGCTGTGCTGGCCCTCGGCGCGTGCTGGACACGCTGGCGACACCTGATTCCGCTGGTCGCCGGCGGGCTCGTTGCGCTGTTGCTCGCCGCCGCGATCGACCTTGCGCACGGCACCGTGCCGTTCGGCTGGCTGATCGCGAACATCAGGGAAAACCTGGTACACGATCGCGCCGTCGAATTCGGCTTGTCGCCGCCGTCGGCGTATCTCATCGACTTGCTGACCGTGTGGTCGGTGGCGATCGCGCTTCCGCTCGCTGCGATCTGGCGTGGCTGGCGGCACGCGCCGCTGCTGCTGACCGTGGCGCTGGTCAACCTCGTCTTCCACAGCCTGATCGCGCACAAGGAATACCGCTTCGTCTTTCTGTCGGTGGTGCTGTTCATCATCGTCGCGGCGCTGGGATCAGCCGACTGGGTGCAATGGCTGCGCGCGAAAGACACGTGGCGCCGCCGGGCATTGCCGATCGTCCTCTGCGCTTGGGCGCTGCTGTCGGTGGCGCTCGCCGGCGCCAGCAAAGAGATGCGCGACTATTGGACGCGTGGCGTCGGCGCGGCGGAGCTTGCCGCCAAACTGCGCAACGATCCGCAGATGTGTGGCCTCGCGCTTTACAACGTTCGTTTCCAGCTGTTGCCGGAACGGGAACGATTGGTTGGCCCGGTGCCGCTCTACGCGCTTCAACCGGCCGATCCGCTCGCCGCGCTCATCCTGCCGCCGCTGTTGCAGGCGACCAAGCCGGCCTTCAACCGCATCCTTGCGCGGCCCGAAGCGGCCGGCGACTTGCCGGAAGATTTTTCACGGCAAAGCTGTGCCTATGTCGGCATTACCGCCGCCTGCATCTACGCGCGGAGCGGTACCTGCGACGCATCTGTCGCCGCGCCCTTTGTCATCAATGACGTGCTCGTGAGAATGGGCCAGTAGCGGCATCGCCAGACGGTGGGCTTGAATGCACGCTTGATCCGCCGGCTCCCCCCGGGCTATGGTCCGGCAGGTCGCGCCCGATAGGGTCGACATCAAGCAATTGAGACCGCGGGCGTAGTTCAATGGTAGAACGGCAGCTTCCCAAGCTGCATACGAGGGTTCGATTCCCTTCGCCCGCTCCAGCCTTTGGGCGCAGTGTTTTACGGGCAATCGCAGGAGACCTGACGTGAAGTTGCTTGGAGCGCTGCTGCTTGCGCTGAGCGTGCTTTGGATGGCAAGGCCGGCATCGGCACAAATGTACGATCCTCGCTACCCGGTCTGCATGCATGTTTATGGTGTGTTGATCGGCGAGCGAATGGACTGCGTCTTCACGTCGCTGGACCAGTGCCAGGCTGGTGCTGCGGGGCTTCCGGCAACCTGTCTGGTAAATCCCTACTACGTGCCAAGGTCGGCGCGCCGTTACGGGCTTGAACGATGACTCTTTCCGCTCGTACTCGCGAGCGTCCATTTGAGATCAGCGCATGGAATGGTGGTACTACGCGCTCTTTGCGATCGTTGTGATCGGATGCGCACTTGTCGTTCGCGCCCGTCGCGGCAGGAATTCGAACGAGGATCAGGAATTGAACCGGCGGATCGATGAGCGCGTCGATCGCCTCGATCTCACCCGTCGCAATCGCGACAAGGATTCCTGACCTGGCACATGCACAGGCGGGCTGCCCGCGATTGTCCCGGGATATTACGGCGATCTGTTCACGCAACGTGCGCGCCTAACGGACCGTACTCAACCTGTTCTTCTCACAACGCGCAGTTATGTTTCCGTAGTTCTCCGCGTTTGAGAACGAAGTTCCTCCGGAACGATCTCGCGGGTTCCGGCATTGCCCAACTAGAGCCGGCCGGCCTCCGGTAGAGAACGGTCGGTTCAAGCCCGCGGCCGGTCGTCCGCCCCCAACCACACCCCCGAAGGGCGGCCGGCGCGGGTCCTTGAAGTGGTTCCTGCTTTGTGCGAGAGGCCGCCGACTGCGAGCCGCGGTCATTTTCTCGCCGGACAATTCATTTGCTCTGGCCAACGGACGCTCGCTGTCGAGTTGCGCGAGCCATCGCGGATGATCAGTCACGCGTGCTGTGAATGCCGCTTCATCACAGTGCCGGCGGTCAGCGCCAGCCGAGTGCTGGCGCGATCTGGGTCAGGATGGTCTCGATCACATGCGCGTTGTAGGCGACGCCGAGTTGATTGGGGACGGTCAGGAGCAGGGTGTCGGCCTCCGCGATGGCCTCGTCTGTCTTGAGCTGCTCGATCAGCCTGTCCGGCTCGGCGGCATAGCCGCGGCCGAAGATCGCGCGCGTCTGCTCGTCGATGAAGCCGATCTGGTCTTCCTCCTGCCCGTTGCCGAAGTAGGCGCGATCGCGATCGTCGACCAGCGCGAAGATGCTGCGGCTCACCGAGACCCGCGGCTCGTGCGTGTGACCGGCCTCCTTCCAGGCGGCACGATAGGCTCGGATCTGCGCGACCTGCTGGATGTGGAAGGCTTCACCGGTCTCGTCGCTCTTCAGTGTCGAGCTCTGCAGGTTCATCCCGAGCTTCGCCGCCCAAACCGCGGTGGCGTTCGATCCGGCGCCCCACCAGATGCGTTCGCGCAGGCCTTCCGAGAGCGGTTCGAGCCGCAGCAGGCCGGGCGGATTGGGAAACATCGGCCGTGGATTCGGCTGCGCAAAACCTTGTCCGCGCAGCAGGTCGAGAAAAATCTCGGCACGACGCCGGCCCATGTCGGCGTCAGTCTGGCCCTCGCCCGGCTGATAGCCGAAATAGCGCCAGCCATCGATCACCTGCTCGGGCGAGCCGCGGCTGATCCCGAGTTGCAGGCGTCCGCCGGCGATCAGATCGGCCGCGCCGGCGTCCTCGATCATGTAGAACGGATTTTCGTAACGCATATCGATCACGGCGGTGCCGATTTCGATCCGGCTGGTCTTTGCGCCAACCGCCGCCAGCAGCGGAAAGGGCGAGGCCAGCTGGCGGGCGAAATGGTGGACGCGAAAATACGCGCCGTCCGCGCCCAGCTCCTCGGCGGCAACGGCGAGGTCGATGGATTGCAGCAGCACGTCCGCGGCCGAGCGGGCCTGGGATTGCGGCGAGGGCGTCCAGTGCCCGAACGAGAGGAATCCGATTTTTTTCATTTCGGCAATGTAGGGATGCCCTGCACGAATTGCGATCGGTCGCGTGACCTGGCTATGACAGAAAATGTTTACCAATCGGGAAAAATTTGTGCAGCAGGTGTTGCGGGTTTTGCGGATCGCGCTGCTGTGGACGCGCTGCATGCGCGCAGGTCTTGCCGCCTGCGCCGCGGCGTGACTTGCGATCTTGGGACGCGCCGCCTAGCTTTCCGCCACCATTTCTCCCGCCAGCACGCTCCCGCAGGTCCCGATGTCGCAGCCGCTTTTGTTTCAGCCGATCACGCTTCGCGGCGTGACCTCCCGAAACCGCATCCTGATCTCGCCGATGTGCCAGTATTCGGCGACCGACGGTGTCGCAAATGACTGGCACCTTGTGCACCTTGGTAAATTTGCCCAGGGCGGCGCGGGGCTCGTGATGGTCGAGGCCGCAGCGGTCACGGCCGAGGGCCGCATCACCCACGGCGACGTCGGGATCTGGAACGACGAGCAGATCGCGCCGCTCGAGCGCATTGCCGCGTTCCTGAAGGACAACGGCGCCGTGCCCGCGATCCAGCTCGCGCATGCCGGCCGCAAGGCCAGCATGCAGCGACCGTGGTACGGCAATGCCGCACTCGACGGGGCCGACCGCGCCCGCGGTGATCTGCCGTGGCGGACGGTGGCGCCGAGCGCGATCCCGATGGAGGAGGGCTGGCTGATGCCGCACGCGCTCGATGTGGCGGAGCTTGCCGCGCTGCGCGAGCAATGGCGGCGCGCCACGCTACGCGCGGTGGAGGCTGGTTTCGAATTTGTCGAGGTGCATTGCGCGCATGGTTATCTCCTGCACGAATTCCTGTCGCCATTGTCGAACCGCCGCAACGATACCTATGGCGGCGACCGCGCCGGGCGGATGCGCTTTCCGCTGGAGATCGTCGAGACCGTACGCGCCGCCTGGCCCGCGGAGCGGCCGCTGGCGGTGCGGATCTCCTCGGTCGATGGTGTCGATGGCGGCTTGACGCTTCAGGATCAGATCGCGTTTGCCAAGGCAGCCAAGGCACGCGGCGCCGATTTGATCGATTGCTCGTCGGGCGGTCTGCTCGGCTCGGCGACCGCGGCGCGGATTCCGCGCGGTTACGGCTTCCAGGTGCCCTATGCCGACGAAATCCGCCGCGCTGCCGAGGTGGCCACCATCGCGGTCGGCCTCATCCTGCATCCGCAGCAGGCGGAAGACGTTCTGGCCAATGGGCAGGCCGATCTGGTCGCGATCGGCCGCGAGGCGCTGTTCGATCCGAACTGGCCGCTGCATGCCGAGCTTGCGCTTGGCGGCGGAAGCGGCGAGGTGTTCGCGTCCTGGCCGAAGCAGTATGGTTGGTGGCTGGAGCGCCGTGAGCCAGGCCTGCGCAAGCTCGGCGGCCCGGCGCTGCCGTTCCGTAATGCGTGACAGAGCTGCGACAGATCACGAGGGAGGATTTGACATGACGATTTCGGCCCAGCGTCCCTATCGCGGCGTCTTCCCGGTCGCGCCGACCATCTTCGACGCCAGCGGTAACCTCGATCTCGACGGGCAACGGCGCTGCGTCGATTTCATGATCGATGCCGGCTCGCACGGCATCTGCATCCTCGCCAACTTCTCCGAGCAGTTCGTGCTGACCGATGCCGAGCGCGAGACCGTGATGCATGCAGTGCTCGAGCACGTCGCGGGCCGAATTCCCGTGATCGTCACCACGACGCATTTCTCCTCAGCGGTGTGCGCCGCGCGCAGCCGCGAGGCGGAGGCCGCCGGCGCCGCGATGGTGATGATCATGCCGCCCTATCACGGCGCGACCTTCCGCGTGGGCGAGCCGGGCATCTATGAATTCTATCGCGTGATCTCCGACGCGATCAGCATTCCGATCATGATCCAGGACGCGCCGGTCGCCGGCACGCCGCTATCGGTCGATTTCCTGGCGCGGATGGCGAGGGAGCTCGCCAATGTCAGGTATTTCAAGATCGAGGTGCCGATGGCCGCCAACAAGTTGCGCGGCCTGATCGAGAAGGGCGGCAGCGTGATCGAGGGGCCGTGGGACGGCGAGGAGGCGATCACGCTGATGGCCGACCTCGATGCCGGCGCCACCGGCGCGATGACCGGCGGCGGCTATCCCGACGGCATCCGCCAGATCATGGATCCGTTCTTCGGCGGCCGCCGCGACGAGGCCATGCAGGCCTATGCGCGCTGGCTGCCGCTGATCAACTACGAGAACCGCCAATGCGGGCTGCAGGCCTGCAAGGTGCTGATGCGCGAGGGCGGCGTCATCAAGTCGGACACCGTGCGCCATCCGCTGCAACCGTTGCATCCCGCGACCCGCGCGGGACTGATCGAAATCGCGCGGATGCTCGATCCGGTCGTGCTGCGCTGGGGACGGTAACAGCGTTTACGCGTCCCACGTCACCGGCAAATCCAAGAGGCCGCGGAACGCCCAGCCGCCGATCCGCGGCGGCTTGTCCTCGATCAGGCGCATGTTCCTGAGCCTGCCGAAAATCGCCGGCAGCGCGACGTCGGCGACCATGGCGCGCGAGGCCCAGGCGCCGGCGCAAAAATGCGGACCGGCGCCGAACGCGATGCTCTTGCCGGCGTCGCGGCGCACGTCGAACGCGTCAGGCCTGTCGAAATGCTTCTCATCGCGGTTCGCCGAGCCGAACATCAGGAACACGCGCTCATTGGTCTCGAAGGCGACGTCCCTGATCGTCCAGGGCTTTGCGATCCGCCGCGGCGACATGCCGATCGGGGAGATCCAGCGGGCATATTCCTCGAACACCTGTAACCACGGGATCGCTCCGCTCGCAGCCAGCGCAAGCTGGTCCGGATGGGTCAGCAGCGCCCACACCGTGCCGGCGATCGCATCGCGCGGCTCGTTCTGGCCGCCCGAGATCGCCAGCTTGATGTTGGCACGCACACTCTCCATCGGCATGTCGGTTTGCAGCAGCACGCCGAGCAGGCTGAGGTCGGGCGTCTTGCGCAGCACCGGTACCATGTCGTCGATCGCGGCATCGATGCCCGAGGTCGCTGCGTGGCAGCGCGCCTCGATCGCGGGATCGCCGACGTAATTCGCGATGCCGTCGATCATGCCCTGCGACCACGCGTTCATGTCCTGGAAGCGCATGTTGGTGAGACCGGTGATCGATTTCAGGCATTCGGCCGAGAACGGCAGCGCGAAGGACTGCACGAAATCGACAGCGCCATCCGGCTTCAGCTCGTCGAGGATGCGCGTTGCGTGTCCTGCGAATTGCGCGGTCCAGTGCGATCTGACGGTCTTCGGCGAGATCGCCGGGAAGATCGCCTTGCGCTCGTTCATGTGCGCATCGCCGTCCTTGCGCATCATGTTGTGGCCCATCAGTCTGTTCATCAGCCCCTCGGGCTGGTGCGACGAAAACACATCAATCTGCTTCTCGGAGATGAAGATGTCGTCGCGGTTGCACAGCAGTGTGCTGCCGAGCTGCGGCACGAAGGCGATCGGCGCCTCCTTGCGCATGCGCGCCAGCGTCGGATAGGGGTCCTGCCAGAAGGCGGGGACGTCGATGTCGAAATGGGGAGCGGTGCTCACGGCAGTGCCTCAGGTTTCGAGCCGAGCATAGGCCGGCAGGCACCGCCGGTCTGTCCCCACCGTTGGGGACAGAGCGATGGCACGCTCAAGGCTCTCTCAATTCAGCCGGCGCGCCGACGCCATCAGGCGCAGCGCGATGGCGAACAACTCGTTCTGCGAGGAGATGCCGAGCTTGTCGTAGGCGCGCTTGCGATAGGTGAGGGCGGAGTGCAGCCCGATGCCGAGCTCGGCGGCGATCGCTTCCGAGCTGAACCCCGAAAGGATGCGCAGGCAGACCTCCTTCTCGCGCCCGGTCAGCCGGGCGAGCGGTTCGGCGGTCGCAAACAGCGCCTTCAGCCGCTCGATCGGATCAACGTCCGGAGCCTGCTCGCGCTGGAAGTGCCGCGCCACGGCTGCCGTCAATGCGGGCGCGACCGCGGCCAGGCGCGCGGTCTGCCCGCGGCTGAAGCGGCCCTGTGCGGTGATCTGGTAGAAATTGACGTAGAAGCAGGTGCCGCCAGTCCAGATCGCGGAGGCGAACTTGTCGACGATGTCGGAATCGTCGAAGAAGATCTTGCGGTAGCCGTCGCTGTACATGCGGCGGGCGAAGTTCGGCAGCACGATCGGCGCGGCCTGCGCCTGGCCCTCGAACACTGCATCCCGGTTCGGGTCGGCCTGGTGGAAATGTTCGGAATAGGCGATCCCGAGATCGCGCCCGGTTGGGATGTTGCCGACGTCGAGCAGGCACGCGGCGGACCGCGGGCCTGTGAACGAGAACACCATGCAATGACCGACACCGGCGACGCGGCGCAGCGCGCCGATCAAAGCCTGCGGAAAATTGTCACGGCCGATCGCCAGCAGCGCCGGCGTGATGTCGCTGACAACTGAAGTCTTGAAGGCGAAATCTGCCTTCATGGTGTCCTCCCTGTGTTTCGGGAAGACTAGAGCCTTTTCCGTTCCGATGGAATCGGAACGGGGCTCTAGATTGTCGTTTCGACGCGTTTCTTGACGTGAACCGGTATCCACTTCGCTCGAAAACGTGTCTGGCAGCGACATCGCCGGCGTGGAAGCGGCGCCTCAGGCGCCCGGCACCTGGTCGAGGAAGCCGGTGATGCTCCTGATCCGGCCGTCCTTCAGCATGGCGAAGTCGGTGCCCTTGATCGGGCTGTCGACGCCATCAGGGCCGAGACCCCAGGAGAAACGGACGTTGTCACCGAATCCGTTCGGCTCGCCGATCAGCGTGAAGGTGAAGTCCGGAAACTTCTGCTGCACGCCCGCGATCAGCGCATCGACGCCCTCATGGCCGCTGCCGCTCATCAGCGGATCGACATAGTGCGCATCGGCGGTCCAGTTCTCGCTTAGCATCTCGCGGCGCCGGCTCGGCGTCCGCTCGTTCCAGAGATCGATATAGCGGCGGGCGATGGTGGCGTGATCGGTCATGATGGTTCTCCTTCTGATGTGCCGGACTATGCGGCTGTCCGGACTATCGGAGGTTCGCTCGCGCCGATCGATTACCTCGGAGGTCATCGCGCGGGCTACGGCGCGATCGTCAGCACGGCCTTCATGTTGGGATGGTAGCGGCAGTAATAGTCGACCGTGCCGGCCTTGGTCAGAACCGACCTGATTGTCTTCTTCGGCGCAATCGTCACGTCGAAATCCCCATTCTTCGCGGTAGCAGTGTGGGCCAATACGTCCTTGTTGACCCATTCGATGGTGTCGCCGACCTTGGCAGATACCTCGGCCGGCGAGATCACCAGATTCTCCATCACGATCTGAATGGTGGCCGCATGCGCCGGGACGACCATCGCGCCGAGCGCGAGCAAAGCGAGCGTTGCGAGACAGCGTCCTGGCAACATCGCGCAGCTCCTTACTTCAGGCTGGCCGCGACGTGTTCGGCGTGCTGCTGGTGGCCCTGGAAGATCTTCAGGCCGGTTTGCAGCAGGCCCTTCAGCTCGGGATTGCTCGCCGAGGGGATCAGCTGCGTCTCCAGCGCGGTGTTGACGGTCTTGTGGTAGGCGACCTCGTTGTCGATATAGGCCTTGTCATAGGCGGCGCCCTTCAGCTTGCCGAGCTCGGCGAACTCGTCGGCTGCCTGCTTCGACAGCGCCTTGCTGGTGTCGTTGTCCTCCGGCGTCACTTTCAGCTTCTTGACGAGGTCGAGCGCCTGCTTGTTCACCGCCTCGTGGTCGCGCGCCATGTCCTTGGCGAACGCCTTGACTTCCTTGTTGGAGGCCTTCGCTTCCGCCTGCTTGGCGGCTTTGATATCGATCACGCCGGCCGTATAGGCGATGTGCGCGATTTGCGGATCGGTCAGCTTTGCGCCCTGCGCCAGCGCTGCTCCACTGAGAACGCTGAGCGCGGCGACCGCGATGCTCAATCGAACGAACATGGTTTGACACTCCTGTTGAGCCGGGCGTAGCGCACGGCACGTCGTTGCTTGCACAGGAGTTGGATGGTGCAGACGGGCAGAGGTTCCCGAAAATTTAGGCTGTGATGCCGAGCCGTTTCAGGACCGCGTCGGTCAATCGCTCGCAGCGCCGGCCCGCGAAGGGAAAGGCCTCCATCACGACGGGGCCGATCTTTCGCTCGACATTGTCGCGCAGCATGGTCCTGGCGCGGTGCAGGCGGGTCTTCACGGTTTCCGGCTTCAGGCCGAGGATTTCAGCGGTCTCCTCGACATTCATGCCCTCGATCACACGGGTGATGAAGACGAGGCGGAACGCCTCGGGCAGTTCGTCGATCGCATGCTCGACGACATGCTGGATTTCGCGCTGGGCCATGGATTTTTCCGGATCGTCCGCTGACGACAAGGGGAACTGGATGATCTGGGCTTCAAGGGCGCCTCTCGGCAGCTCGGACCACTCCACGCTGGAATGCTTGCGCCGCAGGCGGCCGAACGCTTCGTTCATCGCGATCCGCGACAGCCAGGTCGAGAGGCTGGAGTCGCCGCGGAATTGGTCCAGATGGGTAAACGCGCGCACATAGGCGTCCTGAACCACATCCTCGGCCTCGTTGTCGTTGCGGAGAATGCCGCGCGCCAGCCGGAACAGCCGGCGGTTGTTCGCCTGCATGATGGCACGGATCGCGGCCTCGTCGCGGGCGAGCGCGCGCTGCACGAGCTCGGCATCGCCTGAGCTGATCGGCGGCAGCGACGTTACATGGACCTGGCGCATGGCGGGATCACCCTCACTGTCGGCGGTATATTACCATTGGATGCCAGTGGGCCGGACAGGTTCCCGAGAAAATGGTGGTCGTCTGAAAAGACCCGATCGGTGGTTACGGCTTGATGTAAGCCTCCGGATCGCCCCGCGCGTGCGCCTCCATCGCATCGAGGAAGCAGCGAACCTTCGCCGGGACAAATTGCCGCGCGGGCAGCAGGGCGTGCACGTTCAGCGGCTCGCAGGCATGATCCGGCAGCAGCCGCCGCAATTCGCCGGCCGCGACCGCGGCGCGGGTGTAGCTCGCGGTCACCCGCAGCACTCCATGACCGGCGAGCGCGGCCTGCAGGCGGACATGGGCATTCGAGCTGGTGAGGCGCGCGTGGTCCACAGCGAGATGCTCGACCGCGCCACCGGGTGCGTTGATCGCCCATGGCGGATCGTTCGGACCGGTCAACAGCGGCAGCTTCCTCAGTTCGTCCAGCGTGCGCGGCTCGCCGAACTTCTCCAGCAGCGCCGGTGCCGCGAACAGGCCGCGTTCGAGGGTGAAGACGCGACGGATCACGATGCCGGCCGACGGCAGCGGCGCCTCCAGCATCGCGAACACGATGTCGTAGTTCTCGGCGATCGGGCTGACGATGTCATGCTCGACGTCGATCCGGATCGAAAGCTCCGGATAGCGGCCCATCACGGCACAGGCGACCGGCCCTGCGTGATGGGCGCCGAATTCGTAGGGCGCCTTGATTCGCAGCGTTCCGGCCACCGCGCTGCTCATCGCCAGCGCTTCGCTATGGGTATCGTGCAGCGCGGTGAACAGCGGGCGAACCTTGCGATAGATGGTCTCGCCGGAATCGGTCAGCCGCAGGTGTCGCGTGGTCCGCTCGATCAGCCGCAGCCCGAGATTGGCCTCGAGACGCTGCACCGCAGCACTGAGGCTCGATTTGGGATGTCCGAGCACGCGCGCGGCCGCAGTGAAGCCGCCATGCTCGACAACCTCGCAAAACAGCTCCCAATCGCGCCACTCCATGGCTAATTGTCCATCCACCGGTACAGTGTGTCCAGCCAAATCGGATTATCGCGATGACTGGGATCACCTAACCTCGTTGCAAGCAACATTGCACCGGGAGGGTGACATGGCAGTTGACTTGGCCGACGACAACGGAATTTTCCTGCGCAACGCCTGGTATGTGGCGGCGCTGAATCACGAGCTGATCGACGGCAAGAAGCTGGCGCGCACCATCCTGGAGCGGCCGATCGTGCTCTATCGCGGCGCCAGCGGAAAAGTGGTCGCACTCGATGACCGTTGCTGCCATCGCGCCGCGCCGCTCTCGATGGGGCGCGTCGAGGGCGACGACATCAGGTGCATGTATCACGGCATGAAGTTCGCGGCCGACGGCAAGTGCATCCAGATCCCGGGCCAGGACGCGATCCCGGCCAAGCTCGGCGTGCGCAGCTATCCGGTGGTCGAACGCTACAACATGATCTTCATCTGGACCGGCGATCCCGCGAAAGCCGATCCGAAGCTGATCCTCGACTATCCGCCGCTCGAAGATCCGAAGTGGCGGGGACTGCCGGGCTACATGCACTACAAGGCCAACTGGCTCCTGATCGTCGATAACCTCAGCGACTTCGCGCACCTTGCCTTCGTGCATACCAATACGCTCGGCGGTTCCGAGGAATACGCCTACAAAACCAAGCCGGTCGCGATCGAGAAGCTGGACGACGGGTTCCGCGTCGAGCGCTGGCACATGGGCGCCGATGCGCCGCCGTACCACAAGAAGGTGATCTCCAACCGAACCGACAAGGTCGATCGTCGCAATATCGGTCGCATGATCGTTCCGGGTATTTTCACGCTTGATACCACGTTTGCGCCGGCCGGGCAGGGCGTGGAGAAGGGCGTTCAGGTTCCGGGCACGCGGCAATATCGCAACGCGCAGTTCATGACGCCGGAGACGCGCTCGTCCACGCACTTCTTCTGGAATTATCTGCACGATTTCGACATCGACAATCCGAATATTTCGCTGTCGCTGCGGCATTCCCTCGAGGAGGCCTTCAACGAGGACAAGGATTTCATCGAGGCGCAGCAGAAGGTGCTCGACGTCGATCCGGACTATCAGCTGCTCGCGATCGGCGCCGATGCGCCGCTGACCTATTTCCGCTGGCTGTTCGCGCGCAAGCTCGAAGCGGAGAAGGGCACGGCACGCGCCGCATAGTTGCTGAAGCGATGGCCGTTACCGCCTGATCGCTGGCAGTGCCGGGATCGCGAGATCGTGACGTCCCGGCGTGGCCGCTCCAACCCGTTTGGCGTAAGCTGATCAGGCTGAATTCGTCGGTTCTTGATCAGGATCAAGGTTTCGACACGCGTCGGTCAGACTATCGCCGGTGGCGATCAATCGGTGAATGAGCTTGCCCGAAAAGGCGGACCAATCGGAACGAAGTGCGAGCGCCAGCTGGGTGCTGGACGCTTGGCTATGGCCGTTTGAAGCCACGCGAATGGCGCTGGACATCTACTCGCAGTGGTATCCCAATCGTGCGCCTGAGCCCACAGATGCGCCGGTTGAAGTGGCGGCGCTGCCCTGGACGACGGCCAACTCGGTCGCGCTGCAACTGCCGTCGATGCGCCTGCTGGATTTCTCGAGAGCTGTCGAAGGCCGGCCGCTGCTGGTCTGCGCGCCCCATGCGCTGCACGGTGCGAAGATAGCGGATCTTGCACCAGGCCACAGCCTGATGGAGGCGTTGCAGAAGGCGGGTGTTGCACCTCTCTATCTCACGGATTGGCGCTCGGCCGCACCGGAGATGCGATATTTCTCGATCGACACCTATCTGTCCGATCTCAATGTGGCCGTCGACACGATCGGGCCGCCGGTCGACCTTGCCGGTCTCTGTCAAGGCGGCTGGCTGTCGTTGCTCTATGCGGCGCGCTTTCCCGGCAAGGTGCGGCGGCTCGTGCTTGCAGGAAGCCCGGTCGACGTCTCGGTGCCGTCGGAGCTTTCGCGGATGGTCGCCTCGCTTCCGCAGCGAGGCTTCGAGGCTATGGTACGTCAGGGAGATGGCATCGTCAGTGGCAAGCACATGCTGCAGGTCTGGAGCATCCCGTTCAACATGCTTGACGTGGAAGCGGCGCTGCAGCGGCCGCTCAACGGCAAGTCGGAGGATGCGCGTGCGTTGCTCGATCACTTCACACGCTGGAACAGCGAGACGCTCGATCTGCCGGGCAGCTACTACCTCGAAGTGACCGACTGGATCTTTCGCCAGAACCGGATCGCGGCCGGAGACTTCGTCGCGCTCGGCTGCAAGATCGATCTCGCTGCGGTGAAGCTGCCTGTCTTCCTGCTTGCCGCGCAGAACGACATCGTTGTTCCGCCCGATCAGGCATTTGCGACAATGCGGCTCTTGGGCACGCCGCCTGCGTGGCTGCAAAGGGAGCTCGAACCCGAGCCCTGTGGACATCTCGGCCTGTTCATGGGCCGCAGGGCTCTGGCCGATTCGTGGCGCCGGATTGCCTGCTGGCTTCAGACCGACCTCGGTGAGGCCGCGGGCGAGGGATCGCGGATGAGCGCATGAGGTGCAAAATGAAAATGCCCCGAACTGCGCTTTGCAATTCGGGGCATCGGACATCCGTCGCGATGACGTAGGCCGCGCCTACTTGGCTGCGACAACCATGATCTCGACATTGTACTGCGGCGCCGCGAGCTTGGCCTCGACGGTGGCGCGGGCCGGGGTGTTGCCCTGGGAGACCCAGCCGTCCCACACTGCATTCATCTCCGGGAACGTCTTCATGTCGGTGATGTAGATGGTCGCGGTGAGCAGCTTCGACTTGTCGGTGCCGGCCTTGGCGAGGTGGCCGTCGATGATCGACAGGATGTCCTTGGTCTGGTCGGTGATGCTGCCGCCAGCGGCCTTGCCGGCGACGACGCCGGCGAGATAGACGGTGTTGCCGTGCACGACGGCCTGGCTCATGCGCGGGCCGGTTTCGAAACGCTGAATGCTCATTTGGGTCTCCACTTGAATGGCGGGCACTGTCTATAGCGTTTTCAAGCGAAGTGGCTACCGGTTCGCGTGAAGAAAACGCGTCAAAACAAGAGATCGAGAGGTTGGTTCTGATTTGATCAGAACCAAACCTCTAGCCTGCCAGGGCGAGCGCCGCCACTGCACAATTTGCAGCACTGTTCACGGAAATCGATCGCAATTGCTCCGAGATCGGCTCAGCGCAATCGCATTTCCAAAAATCCGGTCCGAACGGCAAGATTTGCGCCAAGCCTGCAGACGGCGCCGTCGCTGCAGGCGGCATTTCGTTTTGCCATCAGGCTGACGGATTCAGCGCATTCGCCCAGCGTGCGAACAGCGCTACCCGTTCGGCCGGCCAGGCGCCGTCGCATGGCATGGTCCCGGCCTCCAGGCGGGCCAGGATCTGCTGACCGTGCCTGGCGACGTCCTCCTCCTTCCAGAAGTCGAAGGCGAACAGCATAGAGTTGCGATCCATCGGCCGGAACAACGGCCGGATGTGCTGTTCGAATTGTACGGCCGCGTCGGGACCAGGCAGCGCTACGCTCGCCTCGTTCGTGGCCTGCACATCGGCTGCGATTGCGGACGGCCGCGCCGCCGGCGTGGCGTTGCAGACCCACCACCATCGCGGCACCGGCATGTTCGGCGGCGGCTTTGCCCCGGCGCCGGAATTCTCCAACGCGATCCGCGAGCCCCACTCGATGTAGGCAACGAACGCGGCACGGAATTCCGGATCGGACGGCAGCCCGGCATCGTCGGCGCTCTGCACCATGTAGGTGGCCCACAGCGCGCGCTGTTCCGGCCTGATCTCCTTGCCGATGTGCTGCGACACCATCCGCCGATAGCCGCCATAGCGCTCGGTGTAGAAGCGTGGGCCGCCGAACACCTCGCTGAGCCACGCCGCCACCCGTTCGGGATGATCGGGCGACATCTCGGCGAACAGCGGCCCGAGCAACGGATCTTCCGGCACGTAACGGCTGTAGAAGATGCGTGTCATGTCGAGCAGCGCCGGATAGCCGCCGGCCCATTCGAACAACGTCGGCTCGCGCATTGGATCGGGGACCGGATCGTGAAACGCGACGTTCCAGTGCATGCCGCTGCAGAACGGCTTGTTCAGCGACGAGCCGCAGCGGCACAGGCTGGCATGTTCCTGCGACGCGCCCGCATTCCGTGCGATCGGCGTGCCATCCTCATCGATCAGCTCGACATGGCCGGTGATGCGATAGGGGCCATCCTTCGAGACCTCGATCTGCGGCGGCCGGCCGACATCGGACAGGTTGGCGTCACGCGCGGGGCCAATGCCGATGCCAAGTGCCCCCGATGGGCATCTGCGCACCGCATTGACGAGGTCGTCGAAACGCGCGCCGCTCGGCGCGATGAACGGCTCATCGCCGAGATGAAACACCGAGTTGAGCCGGTCGGTGCAGAAACCGGAATGCGCGCAGGTGCCGCGATTGTCGAACACGAACGCCTGCTGCCCGGCATAGACGTCGAGCTTGTCGGGCACGCGCCGCGAATCCTTGGCATCGGTGACGCCCCGCGTAACGTGGCTGTCGTCGCAGAACGGCTTGGTCTGCGATTGTCCGCAGCGGCACAGCCGCACCGGCGCTTCGGCTGCGATCGGCACCCCGAGATGATCGACGATCGGAATGCCGGGCTCGGGTTCGTACGGCCCGTTGCGTCTGACGATGATGCGCTTGCGCGCCGCTTGCTGACCTCTCGAGGCTTGGGCGGAATTGTCGTCTGTCATGCCTTGCAATGATCCCTGAACTCGCCCAACCCGTGCAAAGCGTGCTTAGATGGATCGATGGCGGCTCTCAACGAACCAGATGGAAAGTGCCGCGGGAGAGTTGCGATGATCCGCAAGACCAAGCGCAAATATGGTTGCCCGGTCGAGTTCTCGATCGATCAGCTCAGCGGCAAATGGAAGACGGTGATCCTGAGCCGGCTGAAGGTCCGGCCGATGCGCTATGGCGAATTGCGCCACGACATCCCGCAGCTCAGCGACAAGGTGTTGACCGAGCGCCTGCGCGATCTCTGCAATTCAGGCTTCGTCAAGCAGGAGCGCGGCGGCGGCTCCTCTCGCTATTGCCTGACCAGACGCGGCGAGATGCTGAAGCCGATGCTGCAGGCACTCTACGATTGGGGCGAGGCCAACGCCGACTCGTTCGGCGTCCGGTTTCTCAGTGCGGAGGCGGACTAGAGCAAGATGAGATTAGGCTGTGGCCGCGAATTAAGGCGCGTTCCTTCTCCCGCCTGCAACGTGGAAACGTCGGTTGCAGAAGCCCCCAAATAAGCCCCAGCCTTGGGCGAGGGACACTTGCACAATTTCGGAATATTGGAAGAATGCCCCCGAGTTGCCCGACGTGTCAAGTTGTTTGAT
Source organism: Bradyrhizobium sp. I1.14.4 (assembly GCF_050435825.1). Taxonomy (NCBI): domain Bacteria; kingdom Pseudomonadati; phylum Pseudomonadota; class Alphaproteobacteria; order Hyphomicrobiales; family Nitrobacteraceae; genus Bradyrhizobium; species Bradyrhizobium sp. I1.14.4. The sequence goes on from NZ_JBNDLA010000004.1 coordinate 298,683, forward strand.
TGAACGCCCCGGCCACCGCCGGCTACTTTGCATGGGGTTGTTTTCGATATTTTGGCAGCGCCGCCTGCGACGGTCCCATACTGCACCAGTCTAGGGAGCGGATTTCCGGCCGGAACCATAAGCAAGGAAAGCGCGTTCTCGCGGGGTGTTGGGGGCAATCAACACAAGGAAAGCTCATGCGCATCTCTACGGCATCCGTCATCGCTGCGGCGCTCTCGCTTGGAACACCTGCTTGGGCGCAAGTGCAGGGAACGCAACCGAAGACGCCGCCGCAGGCTCAGTCTGACGAGACCACCGTCATCCGGAGCATACAGGTCGTGGACGTCAAGGAACTGCAGCCCGAGGTCCGGTCAAAGGTCGAGGCTGTCGTCGCAAAGGCAAGCGAGGACGATCTGCGGAACCTGCGGGGTTCCATCGACGCATCCAAGGAAGCGGTATCCGCGCTCAAGGCGAAGGGCATGAGCTCGGCACAAGTTGTTGCGGTCAATCTCACCAACGGCGTCCTGACGCTTTTCACCAAGACGGCCTGAAGAAATTCGGACTCAACAAGAAGACCCGCCGGTTCACGCCCCGGCGGGTCTCGACTAGAGCATTTTCGGTTCTGATTGAATCAGAACCGAAGCTCTAGATTCTTGTTTTGACGCGTTTTCTTCACGCGAACCGGGTCCACTTCGCTTGAAAACGCTTTAGCCCACCGCCTTCGCCGCCGCGCGCCCCGCGTTGCGGCCCGAGAACAGGCAGCCGCCGAGGAACGTGCCTTCCAGCGAGCGATAGCCGTGCACGCCACCGCCGCCGAAGCCGGCGGCCTCACCGGCCGCATAGAGTCCGCGGATGATCTGGTGATCATTGCCGAACACGCGCGAATCCAGGTCGGTCTCGAAGCCGCCGAGCGTCTTGCGGGTGAGGATGTTGAGCTTCACCGCGATCAGCGGGCCGTGCGCGGGATCGAGGATCCGGTGCGGTTTCGCGGTGCGGATCAGCCTGTCGCCGATATAGCGCCGCGCATTGTGCAGGTTCATCACCTGCGCATCCTTGACGTAGGGGTTGGTGATCTCGCGGTCGCGCGCCTCGATCTGCGCCGTGATGGCGTCGAGCTGCAACAGGTCGTTGCCCGCGAGCTTGTTCATGGCACCGACGAGGTCGGCGAGGTTGTCGCGCACGATGAAGTCGGCGCCGTGCTGCTTGAAGGCTTCGACCGGCGCCGGCGCGCCCTTGTTGGTCGCGCGCTTGATCGTCATGCGCCAGCTCTTGCCGGTGAGGTCGGGGTTCTGCTCCGAGCCCGACAGCGCGAACTCCTTCTTGATGATGCTCTGGGTCAGGATGAACCACGAATAATCGTAGCCGGTACCCATGATGTAGTGCAGTTGCCCGAGCGTATCAGAACCCGGGAACAGAGGTGCCGGCAGCCGCTTGCCCGTGGCGTCGAACCACAGCGAAGACGGCCCCGGCAGGATTCGAATGCCGTGACGCGGCCAGATCGGGTTCCAGTTCTGGATGCCCTCGACGTAGTGCCACATGCGGTCGCGGTTGATCAGCCGGCCGCCCGCTTCCTCGGTGATGCCGATCATGCGGCCGTCGACATGTTCGGGCACGCCGGAGATCATGAACTTTGGCGGCTCGCCGAGCCGCTTCGGCCAGTTCTGCCGCACCAGATCATGATTGCCGCCGATGCCGCCGGCGGCGACGATCACCGCCTGCGCGCGCAAGGAAAACTCGCCGACCACGTTGCGCGAGGAACTCCTGCCGCGCTCGACGCCTGATGGTTCCAGGATCGCGCCGCTCACGCCGCCGACCGTGCCGCTGGTGACGCTGAGCGCATCAACGCGATGGCGGAACTTGAACACCAGCCGTCCGCTCTTCGCGGCCTCGCGCGCGCGGCGCTCGAACGGCTCGACGATGCCGGGGCCGGTGCCCCAGGTGACGTGGAAGCGCGGCACCGAATTGCCGTGGCCCATCGCGTCGTAACCGCCGCGCTCGGCCCAGCCGACGACCGGGAAGATGCGATGGCCCATCCCGCGCAGCCAGTCGCGTTTCTCGCCTGCCGCGAACGCGACATAGGCTTCAGCCCATTTGCGCGGCCAGTGATCCTCCTCGCGATCGAAACCCGCGGTGCCCATCCAGTCCTGCAGCGCGAGTTCGACCGAATCCTTGATGCCGAGCCGGCGTTGTTCCGGTGAATCGACCAGGAACAATCCGCCAAACGACCAGAAGGCCTGGCCGCCGATGCTCTGTTCCCCTTCCTGGTCGAGCACGATGACGCGCTTGCCAGCGTCGGCAATCTCGGTTGCGGCGACAAGACCGGCAAGCCCGGCGCCAATCACGATTACATCTGCATCGTCAGCCATGCCTTAAGCCCCCGTCCCGCTCAGATTCAAGACCGCGTTGTTGCGCGCGGTCAACGCCAAATGGACCTGGCCTGTGGCGGCAAGGCACCAAGCACTGCGGCAACTTGTTCCAGTTTGGGACCTTTCCACGCTCCACTGCAGCGTGCGCGCAACACCCAATTTGAATTTGTTTTGACTGGCTTCGCTTGTCTGGACAAAACTCCGCGCGCACAACACGCTCACCTTTGTCTGCATCACAGACCGAACAGATTCGGTTTCGACTGGGGCTGGCCAAAATGAAGTTGATGACGGGGTTGCTCGCTGCGGTTCTCCTGCTGGCGGGAATGGGGGCGTCTCAGGCAGTGGTCAGGATCGCCGACGATCGCGGCGGCAAGATCGGCATCTATGTCGACAGGTATCAGGACCTGCGGACATCGGGTGAGACCGTGATCATCGATGGGTTGTGCGCCTCGGCCTGCACCATCGTGCTCGGCAAGGTTCCTCACGACCGGATCTGCGTGACCTCACACGCTGCGCTCGGCTTCCATGCAGCCTGGGATTACGGCGACAACGGCCGCCCGGTCCCCAATCCCGAAGCCACGCATATGCTGTACCTGATGTACCCGCCGGCGGTGCGCAGATGGATCACGGAGCGCGGTGGCCTGACCCGGCGCATGATCTTCCTGCGCGGCAAACAACTGCAGGCGCTGTACAAGCCGTGCTACCTCAACGCCCAGGCCTCGGCGCCCAAACCCATGCATTAAGCCCATGCACTGAGCCCGCACACCGGGCTGTTGGTCTGGTTTAGCGTCCACTCTCGTCATGGCCGGCAAGCCGGGGGCATGACGAGGTTAGCGCCGGAAATCGCCTCGCTATCATTTGACGGCTTGCGACCGCCATCGCGCTTGCTGCTCGCCGGAACCAGGCTTATCTCAATCTCATGGTTCAGCCGATCTCCACCCGATCCGAACTCGTGGCGGCTCCGCAGGGCAGGGTGGCGTCTGCGATCCTGTGGGGCGCTGCCGGGATCGGCGGATTGGCCCTGCTTGCCGCTGCCGCGCTCTGGTTCCACTACGGGACCGCGGTGTTTTTCGAAATGATCACGGCCGGCATTGCCGCCTGCTTCTGACAAGGACGCCCTAGCATATGCCCCGGACCACTCGCCCATTGGTGATCTTCGCTGCCTTCGCCGGCAGTCTGGCGGTCGGCCTGTTCCTAATGCTGTGGGCGGTCGGCGGCTTGCGCACCGTCGCCGCGCCAGCCGCGATCGGCGGGCCGTTCCAGCTCACCGACCAGTCCGGCCAGACCGTCACCGACAGGAGCCTCCAGGGCAAGCCGACGCTGATCTTCTTCGGCTTCACCCATTGCCCGGACATCTGCCCGACCTCGCTGTTCGAGATCTCGGAAGTCTTGAAGGCCATGGGCAAGGACGCCGACCGCGTGAATGCCTATTTCGTCTCGGTCGATCCGGAACGCGACACCGCCACGGCGATGAAGGATTACCTTTCGAGCTTCGATCCGCATCTCAAGGGCCTGACCGGCGATCCCGCCGCGATGGCCAAGGTGCTGTCGAGCTATCGTGTCTACGCCAAGAAGGTGCCGCTGAAGGATGGCGACTACACGATGGACCACACCGCGCTGATCTATTTGATGGACCGCGACGGTCATTTCGTCGCGCCGTTCAATCTGAAACGGACGCCGGAAGAGGCGGCGACCGATCTCAAGCGGTACCTCTGATCGCCATTTCCGGTTCAGAATTCACCCAATCGGCGCTCGCATCACGCACCGGATGGTCTATAAGCCGTTCAATTTCCTAATATTGCCGGTTATGCCAAATCCGTCTGCCCAGCCTTTTGCCGTCCGGTCGCGCCAGCTTCGCCTGGCCGCGGGAATGATGGCGGCCATCTGTCTGGCTACGGCAGTGTCGGCGGCCGCGCAGACACCTCAGGCGCCAGCGGCCAAGACGGCCCCTGTACCGGCCCCCACCAGGCCGGCCCCAGCACAAGCCGTGCCCGCCACGCCCCCGGCTGCCGCCGCCCCATCGGCCGCGACCCAGCCGCTCAAGGCTACCGAGGCCGCGCCGCAGGCGGTGCCGGGCTTCTGGGACCCGCGGCGCCGGCCGGACCGCCCGGATCTGTCCCGTCTCACCGTGATCCGTTTCCTGACCGAGACCGACTATCCGCCGTTCAACTTCACCGGTCCGGACGGCAATCCGGCCGGTTTCAACGTCGACCTGGCGCGTTCGCTCTGCGACGAGATCAAGGTCACCTGCACCATCCAGATGCGGCGCTTCGAGACCCTGATCGATGCGCTCGCCACCAACCGCGGCGACGCCATCATCGCGTCGATGGCCGTGACGCCGCAGCTGCGCGCCAAGGTCGATTTCACCGATCCCTATTATCGTGCGCCGGCGCGCTTCGTGTCGCGCCGCGACAACGTGATGCCGGAAATCCGCCCGGAATATCTCGAGGGCAAGAAGGTCGGCGTCATCGCCGGCACTTCGCACGAGGCCTACCTCAAGGCGATGTTCACCGACGCCGAGATCCATTCCTATCCGGATAACGACGCGCTGCGCGCGGCGCTGCGCCGCGGCGAGGTCGATTTCATCTTTGGCGATGCGATCTCGCTCGCGTTCTGGATCAACGGCACCGATTCCGCCGAATGCTGCGCGTTTTCCGGCGGCCCCTTTGTCGAGAGCCGCTATTTCGGCGAGGGCGTCGGCATCGCCGTGCGCAAAGGCAACGATCTGCTCCGGCAGTCGCTGAACTGGGCGCTGTTCCGGATCTGGGAAAAAGGCCGCTTCACCGATCTGTGGCTGCGCTATTTCTCGATCAGCCCGTTCTGACGCGGAGGTCTTCACCTCGCCCCGCTTGCGGGGAGAGGTCGGAATTCAAGCGCAGCTTGAATTCCGGGTGAGGGTGAGCTTCCGCGAATTCCTCTCTTGCCGGTTACGCGGATCGAGCCCCTCACCCCAACCCTCTCCCCGCAAGAGCGGGGCGAGGGAGCGCCGTTTTGCATTTTGCCGCAAAAGCGTTAGTTTTCGCGGCCTTTTCGGAGAGAACCTGAAGAATGTCCGTGATTGATCTTGCTGCCAGCCCGAGCGACCTGAGGGCGCTCGCCGAACAATCCAACGCCTGGCCGTTCGAGCAGGCGAAAGCGATTGTGGCGCGGCTGAAGAAAAATCCAAAGGACGAGGTGCTGTTCGAGACCGGCTACGGCCCGTCGGGCCTGCCGCATATCGGCACCTTCGGCGAGGTCGCGCGCACCACGATGGTGCGCCACGCCTTCCGGGTGCTCACCGAGGACAAGATCAAGACGCGCCTGCTCGCCTTCTCCGACGACATGGACGGCCTGCGCAAGGTGCCGGACAACGTGCCGAACAAGGAGATGCTGGAACAGCATCTCGGCAAACCGCTGACCAAGGTCCCCGATCCGTTCGGCACCCATCCGAGCTTCGGCGAGCACAACAATGCGCGGCTGCGCGCCTTCCTCGACCAGTTCGGCTTCGACTACGAATTCGCGAGCTCGACCGAGTATTACACTTCCGGCCGGTTCGATGCCGCGCTGCTCCGCATGCTGGAGCGGATCGAGAAGGTGATGGCGATCATGCTGCCGTCACTCCGCGAGGAGCGGGCGGCGAGCTACTCGCCGTTCCTGCCGATCTGTCAGCGCACGGGCCTCGTGCTCTACGTGCCCGTGACGGCACACGACGCCAAGGCCGGCACGATCTCCTACGAGGACCCCGATACCAAGGAGACCGTCACCGTTCCCGTTACCGGCGGCCGCTGCAAGCTGCAATGGAAGCCGGACTGGGCGATGCGCTGGTACGCGCTCGGCGTCGACTATGAAATGGCCGGCAAGGACCTGATCGATTCAGTGAAGCTGTCGGCCAAGATCTGCTCGGCGCTCGGTGGCACGCCGCCCGAAGGCTTCAACTACGAACTGTTCCTCGACGAGAAGGGCCAGAAGATCTCGAAGTCGAAGGGCAACGGGCTGACGATCGACGAATGGCTGCGCTACGCCTCGCCGGAATCGCTGTCGCTGTTCATGTACCGCGAGCCCAAAGCGGCGAAGCGGCTCTATTTCGACGTCATCCCGCGCAATGTCGACGACTACCAGCAATTCCTCGACGGCTTCACGCGGCAGGAGGCGCGGCAGCAGCTGCAGAATCCGGTCTGGCACATCCACTCCGGCAAGCCGCCGCAGGCCGACATGCCGGTCACCTTCCAGCTCCTGCTGACCCTGGTGTCGTCGTCGAACGCGGAGAACGCCGAGACGCTGTGGGGTTTCATCGGCCGCTATCGTCCGGGCGTGACGCCGCAGACCCATCCGAAGCTCGATGCGATGGTCGGCTACGCCATCAACTATTATCGCGACTTCGTGGCGCCGACCAAGCAGTTTCGCGAGCCGACCGCCGGCGAACGCGCCGCGCTGCAAGACTTGCGCGATGCGCTCGCCAACATGCCGGCTGACGCGACGGCGGAAGACATCCAGAACGTGGTCTACGAGATCGGCCGCCGCGAGCCGTTTCTCGATGCCGTCAAAAAGGGCAAGGACGGCCGCCCCGGCGTCTCGCTCGACTGGTTCAACATGCTCTACCAGGTGCTGCTCGGCCAGGAGAAAGGCCCGCGCTTCGGCTCCTTCGTCGCGGTCTATGGCGTGCAGAACGCGGTCAACATGATCGACGGCGCGCTGGCGCGGTCCTCGTAGCGGGTCGTACGGGAAGGAATTGCTTATTGGCGATCGGCCTGCGCCGTGTCGCGCAGGCCGTCGCTGATGGCACGCAACAGCGTCAGCAGCAGGCCATTGAGCGGCGTCGGCACGCCATGGCGTTTGCCGGCCGCGACGATCGCGCCCGTGAGAGCGTCGGCCTCGAACGGGCGTCCCGCGAGACGATCGAAATACATCGAAGTGCCGGCGTCGGGCGGATAGGTCAATAAAGTCGTCAGCATCAACTCGGCCTCGTCGGGCGCGAGTTGTGCGCCGTCGGCGTGGCCGACATTCGCGGCCTCCTCGAGGATGGCAAGACACAGCGCCTTGACGTCCTCGCGTCGGAATACCGCCTGACGCTGCAAGGTGAGCGCGGTGATCGGGTTGGCGACGGCATTGAGCAGCAGCTTGCGCCACGCGAGCGTGATGAAATCGGTGGAGCGCCGCACGCGCATCGCGGTGCCGTCCAGGAGGGCTTCGAACGCGCGCCCGTCCGCGTCATCGGCAACCGCAAATTCGTGCTCACCGGCGCGGCGGAAACGCACGCGATCCGGCGCCAGTCGCTCGCCATTGTAGTAGACGATGGTCGGAACGACGGTGGCGGCGCCGACCAACGGCGCCAGCCGCTCGGTGTGGCCGATGCCGTTTTGCAGCACCGCGACAAGCGTCCGCGGGCCGCACAGCCTTTCCAGCCAGGGCGCGCTCGACGCCGTGTCCTGTGCCTTGGTCGACAGCAATACCCAGTCGACCGGCGCAGCCTGCGCCGGATCGGTGAGAGCACGCAGCGGTACCTCCACCGTGCCTTCCGCCCGCTCGACCGTAAGGTGGTCGAGCGGCCGCCGGACACAGGCGACCACATCATGATGGTCGGCAGCCCGCAGCAGGCCGGCGATGATGCCGCCGATGCTGCCGAGGCCGACCACAGCGATGGTCTTGCGATTGGGGCGTCCTGTCATGGCGTGACTCTGGGGTTGGCGAAGTACGGGCTGGAAGTGCAGGTCGCTTATGTAGCGCGACGCCGCAGCTACGTTCGCAGCGCATCATCACATAATGGCGCCGAGCCTGCAAAATTCGGATGGCAGGCATCGGCAATTTCACCGGAGTCGGCCGCCGGATTGCGCTACAATCGGGCCCACAAAATCAGCACGACCTCCGCGGAGAGGCCGGCACACACGGGAGCATGCGTATGCAGTTCAGGGTTTCGCCCACATCGCTGCAGGACAGTTCGAGCGCCGAGGAATGGCAGGCGCGGGTCGATCTCGCGGCGGCGCATCGGCTCGCCTACATCCACGGCTTTTCGGAAGGCATCTTCAACCATCTCACCTTTGTGGTGCCCGGCCGCAGCGATCGCTACTACCAGATCCCGTTCGGCATGCACTGGTCGGAGGTCACCGCGTCGTCCTTCATGGAGGTCGGCATCGACGATGCGGAGGTGAAGCGCGGCGAGGGCGAGGTCGAGCGCTCCTGCTTCTGTATTCACGCGCCGATCCACAAGGCGCTGCCGCAGGCCAAGGCGGTGTTCCACACCCACATGCCGTATGCGAGCGCACTGACGCGGCTCGAGGATCCGCGCATCAAGGAGATCGGCCAGACTGAGGTGGGACTGTCGGAGGCGATTGCCTATGATGATCTCTACACCGGTCCCGCGCTCGATCCAGAGGAAGGCGCACGGCTCGCCAAAGTGATCGGCAACAAGACCATCCTGTTCATGGCCAACCATGGCATCTCGACCGTCGGCGAGACCGTCGCCGATGCCTATGATCGGCTCTATTACATCGAGCGCGCCGCGCAGGTGCAGATTTACGCGATGTGGACCCAGCAGCCGCTGAAGCAATTGCCGCAGCATGTGGTGGAGAAGACCAAGCGCGATTTCCGCGACGATCATCTCTATAACGGCCCGAGCCCGGCGCAGCGGCATTTCGACGCGCTGAAGCGGATGCTGGACCGCAAGGAGCCGGACTACGCGACGTAGCGCGCCGGCAGTGCCGCAACCTCCGCCGTCGTCCCTGCGAAAGCAGGGATCCATAACCACAGGGTTGAGTTGTTAGAGCAGGCTGTGGCCCCAGCTTGCTCAAGCACAACGAGCGGCGGTTATGGGTCCCGGGTCGCGCGGAGCCTGTCATCGGGCGCGCATTCGCGCGACCCGGTGGCTTGCCCGGGACGACACTGGTTTTTATGGTTGCCAGTTCGGCCGGCTACTGGCTCGCCCACACGACGCGCGCGATCCACGCAACCTCTTCGGCATCGAGCGTGCGGTCGGGGTGTTCCGGATTGAGCGACGCGAGTTCCAGCACCTTGCCGGTGCGTCGCTTCAGCTCCTTCACCATCACCTCGCCGCCGGTCGTGCGTACCACCACGCGGTCGCCGCGGCGGATCGCGGTCGCGGGTGACACCACGATGATGCCACCTTCGCGATAGGCCGGCTTCATCGAGTCGCCCTCGATCTCCAGTGCATAAGCGTGTTCGTCGGTGGTCGCCGGCAGCGCCACTTCGTCCCAGCCCTTCCCGGCGGGAAAGCCGCTGTCGTCGAAATAGCCGCCGGCGCCGGCCTGCGCGAAGCCGATCAACGGCACCGACTGGCCGCCACGCGGGCCGTCGCCGAGCAGCTGTACGAAGGTTTCCATGCTGGCATTGCTCGCGGCCAGCGCCTTGGAGAGCGATTCGGTCGACGGCCAGCGCTCGCGCCCGCCGCCGGTCACGCGCTTGGACTTGTTGAAGGTGGTGGGATCGAGCCCGGATTGCTTTGCAAGGCCGGAGGGCGACAGGCCGGCGCGTTCAGCGAGCCGGTCGAGCGCGGCCCAGACCTGAGCGTGGGTCAGCGGTCGGGCGGCTTTGGACTGTTTGGCCATCGAGGATATCCCGGATGGTAGGAATTATTGCCTGAAACTCGGAGTTTTCGCAAATCTGCCGCCGGATGTGTCCTGGCACCGCTTGAGTTGCGCCGCCGCCGCCGATACGGTCCCTCGCTCGCCAAATGGCGTCTGGGGCATTTCCCCTCAATCCGGATAAAACCCCAAGAGACTCAAGGACAAAAGGGAAGGCCGGGCCGTGCCTATGATCTACAAAATCACCCCCGCTTCGGCCTGGCGCGAGGCCGAGCGGCAGGGCGTGTACCGGGGCAGTGCGGACGACAAGCGCGACGGCTTCATCCACTTTTCCACCGCCTCCCAGGTGGCCGAGACCGCGCGCAAGCACTACCACGGGCAGACCGGCCTGTTCCTGGTCGCGGTCGATGCCGATGCGCTTGGCGAAGCCCTGCGCTGGGAACGGTCGCGCAATGACGAACTGTTCCCGCATCTCTATGGCGAACTCGACCTCGGCGCAGTCACCGAAATCCTCGACCTGCGCGCACGCTCCGACGGCGGCCACGATGTTCCGGAGCTCAAGCCGTGATCCGTGCCTTCGACGCCTTCTCGCTGCCGCTGCTGCGCTGGTTCGATCCCGAAGATGCGCATCGCATGGCGATCCAGGGCTTGAAGCTGCTGCCGCCGCTCCGGCAGCGGCCGGATGATCCGAAGCTCGCGGTGCGCGCCTTTGGACTCAACTTTCCGAACCCGATCGGCATGGCGGCAGGTTTCGACAAGAGCGCCGAAGTGCCCGACGCGCTGCTGCGGCTCGGCTTCGGCTTTGTCGAGATCGGCTCCGTGACACCGAAGCCGCAAGCCGGCAATCCGCGGCCGCGGCTGTTCCGCCTGGAGCGCGACGAGGCCGTCATCAACCGCATGGGCTTCAACAATGACGGCGCCGAGGCCGTGCTGCGGCGGCTCGCCGCGCGCGCCAGCGGCGGCGGCATCATCGGGGTCAATGTCGGGGCCAACAAGGATTCGCCCGACCGCGTCGCCGATTATGTGAAGCTGATCGAGACCTTTGCCCCGGTCGCGAGCTATTTCACCGTCAATGTCTCGTCGCCGAATACGCCGGGCCTGCGCAATCTGCAGCAATCGGCGGCGCTCGACGATTTGCTCGCGCGGGTCATCGACACCCGCGAGCGCGTCCGCAAGAACGCCGGCGATTCGCCGGTCCTGCTGAAGATCGCGCCGGATCTGAGCCTCGCCGAGCTCGACGACGTCGTGCACATCGCCCGCTCGCGGCGCGTCGACGGTATGATCGTCGCCAACACGACGCTGGCGCGTCCCTCGACCTTGCGCGAGGAGACCCGAGCCAAGGAGCAGGGCGGTCTGTCGGGCCGTCCGCTGTTCCGCCTCTCGACGCGAATGGTGGCCGAGACCTATGTCCGCGTCGAAGGTGCATTTCCATTGGTCGGCGTCGGCGGTGTCGATTCCGGCGGCGCCGCGCTGACGAAAATTCGGGCCGGCGCCAGCCTGATCCAGATCTATTCCTCGCTGGTCTACAAGGGAATCGGTCTGGTCGACGACATCAAGCGCGACCTGTCCTCGACCTTGCTGCGCACCGGCCGCGACTCGCTGTCGGAAATCGTCGGCGCCGATGCTGCGACGATCACGGCCGAGGACTGGCCGGTGCGATAATTGCCGGTAGCCTGGATGCAGCCAAGCGCAATCCGGGATCAGGTTTTGCCACATGCACCTGCCCCGGATTTCGCGGAGCCTGTCATCGGGCGCGCGTTCGCGCGACCCGTTGGCTGCATCCGGGCTACGAATGCTACGCAGTCTTGAACGTCTTCCTCAACAGCGCCGGATAGCGCAGGCCCTGCAGGCCGCCGCGCGCGACGTAGGAGCCGAGCAGCGCGATCCACAGTCCGGTGTTGCCGAAGCCGCTGAGCGCCCACCAGGTGGCGAGGAAGATCGCGAGCGAGGCCAGCATCAGGTTGCGCATCTCGCGCGCCCAGGTCGCTCCGACATAGATGCCGTCGAAGCCGAAGGCGAACACGCCGGGCAAGGGCGCCAGGATCACGAACAGCAGGAAATCGCGCGCATAGCGGCGCACCTCGTCGCTGGTCGTCATCGAGTTGATCAATGCCGGCCCGAACAGCGCAAATAGCACCGACACCACCAGCGCAAAGCCGATGCCCCACAGCAGCACCAGCCGGGTCGAATCGGCGAAGCCGCGCGCATCGCGCGCGCCGAACGCGCGGCCGCACAGCTGCTGGGCGGCGTTGGCAAGGCCGTCGAGGAAGAAGGCGCTCACCAGCAGGAAATTGTTCAGCACTGAATTCGCCGCCAGTGTCACGTCGCCTTCGCGTGCGCCCTTGGCGGTGAAGAACAGGAACACGACGATCAGCGCCGCGGTGCGGACCATGATGTCGCGATTGACGGCCAGCATGCGCATCAGCTTGGCGCGGTCGAACAAAGTGGCCGCGGGAACGGCGAAGCCGCTCTGCGAGATACGCCATGCCACCACGACGCCGCCGGCGAAACCGGTCGTCTCGGCGAGCACGGCGGCGATCGCGGCACCGGCGATGCCGGCGCCGTAGACCTGCACCAGCAGCACGGTTGCGGCCATGTTGATCAGGTTGATCACGATCTGCAGGACCAGCGCCAGATTGGCACGCGTCTGGCCGACCAGCCAGCCCAGGATCACGTAATTGGCGAGCGTCAGCGGCGCCGACCAGATCCGGATCATGAAATAGCTCTTGGCCGCGCGCGTGACGCCCTCGCTGCCGCCCATCAGCTGGAACGTGACTGCAGCCAGCGGCACCTGCAGCGCGATCAGCGCCGCGCCGATCAGCCCGGCAACGATGAAGCCGCGCACCAGGATCGCGGCATATTCCTGCGCCTCGCCCGCGCCCTGCGCCTGCGCGGTGAAGGCAAGCGTGCTCATGCGCAGGAAGGCGAACAGCCAGAACAGGCAATCGAAGACCACCGAGGCCATCGCCACGCCGCCGAGCAGTGCGGCATCGTCGAGGCGGCCGATCGCCGTGGTCGAGACGATGCCGATCAGCGGCGTCGTCAGGTTGGCGACCATCGCGGGGCCGGCGATGGCGAACACCTGGCGTGTCGTGATCTTCGGGTGGGTCGGTGCGTGCATAGCTACAGTTGCAAGGAATCTACGTTTCTATCGCGACATTCGTCGCGCGACCATGCTGGAATTGTACTCAGAGCAATGCGGTGGCGGAGGGGCAGCCGACAACGCAATTGCATGGTCAGAACGCCACGACCATGCCGTCGTTTGCCGCCGTGCAGGACAGGTCGTCGACGCGGCCGAGCATGTCGTCGCTCATATGGGTCAGCACCACGCGCTTGGCGTTGATGGCGGGCAAGTGCGCTTCCAGCGTTTTCAGGCTGAGATGGTTCTTGACTATCTTGTCGTAGGTATAGGCTTCGGCGATGAAGAGGTCGGCGTCCTGCGCGGCCGGGATCAGCGCGTCGGTCCACTCGGTATCGGCACTGTAGCTGACGACGCGGCCTTCTGCCTCGACACGATAGGCGAGAAATGGCCCGCCGGATTCGCCATGCACGACAGGATAGGGCGTCACGGTCACCTCGCCGAAGCTGCGCCGCTTCTGCGGTACGAGCGCGACGACGGACAGATCGAAGCGCTGCCTGGTCTTGGAGGAATGCTCGAACATCACCTCCATCACCTCAGGCAATTTCGTTTCGATCCCCTGCGGCCCGGCGATCACAAGCGGCCGGGTGCGGCGGGCGAACTGCGCATCGAGCAGGAAGAACGGCAGGCCGGCAAAATGATCGCCGTGGAAATGCGTGATCAGGATCAGGTCGATTGCGTCGCGGTCGATCTCGAGCCGCTTCATCGCCGGCAGCGACGAGGCGCCGCAATCGATCAGGAAATTGAAGCGCTCGCCGGTGACGTGGAAGCAGGTGTTGAAGCGGCCACCGGAGCCGAACGCATCGCCGCAGCCGACAAATTGCAATTGCATCGGCTGCGGCCTTTCTTCTGGATCAACGGCCGCGTGGCGCGCCGAACAGCCGCGACAACAGCCAGATCGGGACCACGATCACGGCGCCGAGCAGGAAGTAGCGCCAGGCCCAGTTGATCGCGTCGAAGCCGAAATCCCAGATGCTCTGGAACAGCCTGCGGATGCTGTAGAGGATATTCCAGGGATCGAGCCCGATCGCGGCGAGCACGACGCCGACCAGGATCGAGAGCAGGATCAGCCGGAACGCCACCGAAAGCGGCGATCCGCCGAGAAAGCGGTACAGGCCGTCACTCTGGCCGCCGGCCGGCAAGTCCCTGACGTCGTTCGGCATCGTTCTCTCCTGGCGGAATCGCCCGCATTATAGGTCACGGCGCTGCACATGGGAAACCCGCGAGCCGCGATCAATGGCTGCCATGCGCGCTTCGGGTTTAACTTCCTGTCATGGTCATTAACAGCCGTTCAAGTGTCTCCAGCCGGTCGGCTTCACGCGGCGGCTTGTCCCAGCGCAGGCGGCTGATCCGGGGGAAACGCATCGCGACGCCGGATTTGTGACGCGGCGAGCGCTGCAAGCCCTCGAAGGCGACTTCCAGCACCAGACCCTGATCCGGCTCGTGCACGATGTGGCGGACGGGACCGAACTTCTCGGTGGTGTTGCGGCGGACGAAGCGGTCGATCTGCAACAGCTCCTCGTCGGTGAAACCGAAATAGGCCTTGCCGACCGGCACGAGCTCGTCGCCATCGTCGCCACGGGTCCAGACCCCGAACGTGTAGTCTGAGTAATAGGACGAGCGCTTGCCGTGGCCGCGCTGGGCATACATCAGCACCGCGTCGATGATGTGCGGATCTCGCTTCCACTTCCACCACGGGCCCTTCGGCCGTCCTGGCAGATACGGCGCGTCGCGCCGCTTTAGCATCACGCCCTCGACCGCGTCGGCATCGTCGCCGGCGCCCGCGCTCTTGGGACCGGCGCGTGCTGCGGCCAGTTCTTCCCAGCTCGCGAACGGGACGGTCGGCGAAAGATCAATGCGCGGATCGTTCAGCTTGGCAACAAAGGCTTCGAGATGCGCGCGCCGTTCGGTGAAGGGCAGCTCGCGCAGATCATTCTCGTCGTCGCCGAGCAGGTCGTAGGCGCGCAGATGGATCGGAAACTCCTTGATCAGCTTCGGCGAAACCACCTTCCGGTTCAGCCGCTGCTGCAGCACGTTGAAAGTCTGTACGCGGCCGTCGCGCAGCACCAGCAATTCGCCGTCGATCGCGCCGGGCAGATGCAGCGACGGCACGAGATCGGGGAAGCTGCCGGTGATATCCTCGCCGGTGCGCGAGTAGAGCCGTGCCTGGATGTGGCCGCGCGCGTCGCGGCCGGACACCGCCTGCACGCGGATGCCGTCCCACTTCCATTCCGCGCTGAAATCGGCGGCGTCGAGATTGGCGAAATCGCTATCCTCGATCGCATGCGCCAGCATCACCGGGCGGAACGGGGTCGGATCGCTGTTGACCGGCTTGTCGCCACGGCTCTCGAGCCAGGCGAACAGGTCGAGATAGGGCGGTGACAGCCCAGGCCACATCAGCTCGATCTCGTGCGGGTCCTTGTCGCCGAGCGCCGCCGCCGCGGTCTTCGCCAGCCGCGCCGAAATCCCGATCCGCATCGCGCCGGTGACGAGCTTCAGCAGCGCCCAGCGCCCGGTCTCGTCGAGCTCGTCCAGCCAGCGCGCCAGCTGCGCCGGCAGCTCGGCCTTGCCGAGCGTGCGCAGCGTGACGACGACCTCGGTGAGGGTGGGAGGGGGCGGGTTGTTGTGCGCGCGGAGAATCTCACTGCTATCTCGCCCGCCGTATCCCTCTCCCTGCCCTCGAGAGCGAGCTTCGCTCGTCTCGGACCCCGCAAGGGGGGAGGGAACCCATCTATCGGTGCGTCCCTCACCCACGTCAATCACCTCGATATCGCGGTGAGGTGAGCGCGACGGTTGGGCTCCCTCCCCCCTTGCGGGGGAGGGTTGGGGAGAGGGGTGGCCCAGGAAAGACTCGTTGTAAGATGCACTGGCCGCTTTCGGCCACATCAGCGCGACGGTTTCGGAGAGGTCGCCGACGTAATCATAGGAGTAGCCGAACAGCACCGGGTCGGCGCGTTCGGTGATCAGATCGCGGATCAGCCCCGGCTTGGCGTGCTTGAACGACAGCGCGCCGGTCAGCGCCGCCAGCGCGTAGCCGCGGTCGGGATCCTCGGTCTCGCGGAAATAGGCGACCAGCAGCTTGATCTTGTTGTTGCGACCGGGCTCGTAGGCGAGGCGGTCGAGCAGCTCGGCAAAGCGATTCATGGCGTGGCCTCGCCGGCGATCACAGCCGTCTGGCCGTCGTCCTCATCGCCATAGCCGACCAGGTCGAGCGGCCGCGCGGCAAGGCCCCTGGTTTTGCACCAGTGCACCAGCGCGTCTTCCTGGCCGTGGGTAACCCAGATTTCGCCGGCGCCAGTGGCGGCAATCGTCGCCGTCAGCCCGTCCCAATCGGCATGATCGGAGATCACCAGCGGCAGCTCGACGCCGCCTTGCCGGGCCCGGGCGCGCACGCGCATCCAGCCTGAGGCAAAGGCCGTGACCGGATCAGGGAAGCGGCGCGTCCAGACATCTGATGTCGCACTCGGCGGCGCCAGCGTGATGGTGCCGGCAAGCTCGGCCTTCTTCATGCCCCGCGCGGGTCTGAGCTCGCCGAGATGAATGCCGCGCTCTTGATAATAATAGGTGATCTTCTCCATCGCCCCATGCAGATAGATCGGGGCGTCGTAACCGGCCTCGCGCAGCAGCGCGATCACGCGTTGTGCCTTGCCGAGCGAATAGGCGCCAACCAGATGCGCGCGCTCCGGAAACAGCTTGACCGACGCCAGCAGCTTCTTCACCTCATCGGCGGCGTCGCCGTGGCGGAACACCGGCAATCCAAAAGTCGCCTCAGTGATGAAGACGTCGCACGGCACGAGCTCGAACGGCGCGCAGGTCGGGTCGCGCGCGTCCTTGTAGTCACCGGAGGCGACGATGCGGGTGCCGTTGCAGGTGACTGATATCTGGGCCGACCCGAGCACGTGGCCGGCGGGATGAAATGTCACCCTGACGTCGCCGAGCCTGATCTCCTCGCCATAGGCAACTGCCTGCGTCGCACCGGCGAAATCCTCGCCATAGCGCAACCGCATCATGTCGAGCGTTTCCTGGGTCGCGAGAACAGCGCCGTGGCCCGCCCGCGCATGGTCGGAATGGCCATGCGTGATCAGTGCCCGCTCGACCGGCCTGACAGGATCGATGTGAAAGCCGCCTGGCTTGCAGCAAAGCCCGGCCGGGACGGGCATCAGGATGTCTTGCGGGCGCATTGTCCGTATATAGGCGCTCCTTCCGCGATGTTTAGCCGTCATGCGCGGGCTTGACCCGCACCTCCATCTCCGGAAAGAGTCCGTGCTTCAATCGATGGCCGGATGCGGCCATGGCAAGATCGGTTCCTTAAAGAGAGCATGGCCCCCCGCCTGTTTCTGTCCTCCGGCGACCTCGTGGCCGACCGCCGCTACGAGTTCGCGCGCGACCTGCAATTGAAGGGCGATTTGCCGGCTGCTGCCGAGCTGCTCGAACAGGCGATCGAGCTCGTGCCGAAATTCCCGTCTGCCTGGTACACGCTGGGCAAGGTCCGCCTGGAACTCGGCCTGCGCGAGGCCGCGATCGCAGCCTTCCGCGCCGCGCGCGATGCCGATCCCGAAGACCGTCATGGCGCAGGCCTGCATCTCATGCAGCTCCGCGTCGAGGCCGTTAGCTCAATGCCGCCTTGCTATGTGCAGACATTGTTCGATCAATATGCGCCGCGCTTCGAGGCCGCGCTGGTCGGCGATCTCGACTATCGCGGTCCGGCGCTGCTGTTCAAGGCCGTGCTGTCGGTGCGCGCGTCTGCGAAGCAGCCGGCCTTCTTCAAGCGTGCGATCGATCTCGGCTGCGGCACCGGCCTGGCCGCCGGTGCGTTCAGGGGGCATGTCGATCGATTCATCGGCATCGACCTGTCGCCGCGCATGATCGACAAGGCGCGTGCCACCGCGCTCTATGCCGAGCTCGAGGTCGACGACATGCTGAAGGGCATTTCGGGCAAGCCAGACGCCAGCGCCGAATTGATTCTCGCCGCGGATGCGATGGTCTATGTCGCCGATCTCGCGCCCGTGCTCGCCGAGGCCGCGCGCGTCCTGGTCGGAGACGGCGTGCTCGCGTTCACGGCCGAGACCCATGACGGCGAGAGCGTCATCCTCGGCGAGGGGCTGCGTTATGCCCACAGCGCGACTTACGTGCGCGCCGCGGTCGCTGCCGCGGGGCTGACGCTGGCTCTGCTCGACGATCTCTCGGCGCGCAATGAAGATAATACTCCGGTCCCCGGACTTGTCGCCGTCGCCGTCAAGCCGTGATGTCCCGTCTCTCCAAGAAGAAAAACTTGGGTCTACACGCTACGCATTTGCCGTGACGCGGCATTGCGCCGCAAAGCCGCGACTTCGCGCTTGCCGGGCGCAAGGCGGAATGCGAGAGCTTTTCGCCTCAGGGAGAGAACCAATGAAGAAACAAACGCGGCGCGAGTTCGGCGCCACCGCATTGTCTGTTGTCGCAGCGTCCGTGCTGCCTGCGCCGTTCGTCCGGGCCGCGGACAAGAAGTACGATCCGGGTGCGAGCGACACCGAGATCAAGCTCGGTCAGACCGTGCCGCATTCCGGCCCGGGCTCGCTCTATGGCGTACTGGGCCGCGTCGGCGAAGCCTATTTCCAGATGCTGAACGACAAGGGCGGTATCAACGGCCGCAAAGTGAAATTTCTCACCATGGACGATGCCTACAGCGCGCCGAAATGCGTCGAGGCGACGCGTCGCCTGGTCGAGCAGGAGGAGGTGCTGGCGCTGTATGGCTCGCTCGGCACTGCGCCGCAGACCTCCGTGCACAAATATCTCAATTCCAAGGGCGTGCCTCAATTGTTGCTGAATACCGGCGCCTCGAAGTGGAACGACCCGAAGAACTTCAAATGGACCATGGCGGGCCTGCCGCTCTATCCGACCGAAGCGCGCATCCTCGCCAAGCACGTCGTCAGCGTAAAGCCGAACGCCAAGGTCGGGATCCTCTACCAGAATGACGATTTTGGCCGCGACTTCCTGGGTCCGTTCAAGAAGGTGCTGGCCGATGCCGGCGGCACCGCGCAGGTGATCCTGGAGCAGACCTACGATCTCACCGATCCGACGGTCGATTCTCAGCTCATCAATCTCTCGAAGTCGGGCGCCGACGTGTTCTACAACATCACCACCGGCAAGGCGACGTCGCAGTCGATCCGCAAGGTGGCCGAGCTCGGCTGGAAGCCGCTGCAGCTGTTGTCGGCGGGCTCGACCGGCCGCTCGATCCTGAGCGCAGCGGGACTGGAGAATGCCAAGGACATCGTCGCGATCCGCTACAACAAGGAAGTCGGCGTGCCCCGCTACGAGAAGGATGCGGATGTGGTCGCGTTCGAGGAGCTGCGCAAGAAGTACCTGCCGAACATCGACCCCGACAACACGATCGCCTTTGCCGGCTACGGTCAGGCGGCGACGATGGGAGAAATCCTGCGCCGCTGCGGCGACGATCTGACCCGCGCCAACGTGCTGAAGCACGCCACCGCGCTCGCCGGCTTCCACTCGCCCTATTTCCTTGATGGCATCAATTACAGCTATACGCCCGACGACTACACGCCGATGAAGACGCTCTATGTCTCGATCTTCAACGGCAAGGACTGGGACCTCTCCGGCGAGCCGATGACGGAGTAGAGCGGGCAATCGCATATCCGCTCGATACCTCCGCAAACTCGTCATGCCCGGCCTCGTGCCGGGCATCCACGTCTTTGTTTCCGCGGAAGAAAGACGTGGATGGCCGGGACGAGCCCGGCCATGACGGAAGTGGAAATGGCAGCGCGAAGCTTTTCGCTGCCATATGTGATCGCCCTGCAGAGGGTGCCGGCGGCGACGAGATGCCCCCTGCCGCCTGCCGCCATTTCCGCTCTGCCCTCGACGAAACCGCTTGAACCGCTTACCTCATGGGCGTGTCGACGCTCGATCTCCATTCCGTCACGCCGTCGGAAACGGCCGACCTGCTGCCGCGCCGGTTTCGCGACTGGTTTGCCTCACGCGGCTGGTCGCCGCGCGAGCATCAGCTTGCGCTGCTGGCGAAGGCGCACGGGCGGCGCTCGGCGCTGCTGATCGCGCCCACCGGCGCCGGCAAGACGCTGGCGGGCTTCCTGCCGACGCTGGCGGAGTTGAGCGGGGACGGCGACGGGAGAGACGGAAAACTTTCGCCGCATACTCCATCGCCACCTCCCCCCTTGCGGGAGAGGGGTACGCCGCTTGCTCCGAACGATACGGCTTACCCCGCACCCCAACCTCGAGAGCGAGCTTCGCCCGCCTCGGACCCCGCAAGGAGGGAGCGAGCCCTGCCAGCGAACGCCGCTGAGCCAAGAAGAAATCTCATCTCCACCGGCCGCGGCGTACGCCGCAGCGGCGGGCTGCATACGCTTTACATCTCGCCGCTCAAGGCGCTCGCGGTCGACATCGCGCGCAACCTGGAGACACCGGTTGCCGAGATGGGGCTGCCGATCAGGATCGAGACTCGCACCGGCGACACGCCGGTGTCGCGGCGGCAGCGGCAGCGGCGCTATCCGCCGGATATTCTGCTCACTACGCCGGAACAGCTGGCGCTGCTGCTGGCCTCCGACGACGCGCCCTATCTGTTCTCTTCGTTGAAGCGCATTGTGCTCGACGAGCTGCATGCGCTGGTCACCTCCAAGCGCGGCGATCTGCTGTCGCTCGGCCTTGCGCGGCTCTGGACAATCGCGCCGCAGATGCGCGCCATCGGCCTCTCGGCGACAGTGGCCGAACCGGAGCAGCTCGCGCGTTTCCTGGTGCCGCAGCCGGGCGGCGAGAGTGTATCCGCCGACGTCGTCACCGCCGGCGGCGCAGCGCCGCCGGAGGTCGAGATGCTCGACACGCGGGAACGGCTGCCGTGGTCGGGCCACGGTGCGCGCCACGCGCTGCCCGAGGTCTACGAGCTGATCAAGCGCAACAAGACCACACTGGTGTTCGTCAACACCCGCAGCCAGGCCGAGATGCTGTTTCAGGATCTCTGGCGCATGAACGACGACGGGCTTGCGATCGCGCTGCATCACGGCTCGCTCGACGTCGCGCAGCGCCGCAAGGTCGAGGACGCGATGGCCGCCGGAAAGCTGCGCGGCGTGGTTTGCACCTCCTCGCTCGATCTCGGGGTCGACTGGGGCGATGTCGACCTCGTCATCAATATCGGCGCGCCAAAAGGATCGTCGCGGCTGATGCAACGAATCGGCCGCGCCAACCACCGCTTCGATGAGGCCTCGCGCGCCGTGCTGGTGCCGGCCAACCGGTTCGAGGTACTGGAATGCCGCGTCGCGATCGACGCCATCGCCGAGAATGCGCAGGACACGCCGCCCTTACGCTCGGGCGCACTCGACGTGCTGGCCCAGCACGTGCTCGGCTGCGCCTGCGGCAAGCCGTTCCTGTCCGACGAACTCTACGATGAAGTCAGGACCGCGGCGCCCTATGCGTCGCTATTGCGGACGGATTTCGACGATGTCGTCGACTTCGTCGCGACCGGCGGTTACGCGCTGAAGACCTATGAGCGCTTTGCGCGGATCAAGAAGGACAAGCAGGGCCGCTGGCGCGTCACCAATCCGAAGGTGCGGCAGAGCTATCGCCTCAATGTCGGCACCATCGTCGAGGAGACCATGCTCAAGGTGCGGCTGGTGCGTTCGCGCGCGGGCGGCCAAGGAAAAAGCAACGGGTCGACCGGCGCGATCGCCCGCGGCGGCCGCATGCTGGGCGAGATCGAGGAGGTGTTCATCGAGGGCCTCGTTTCCGGCGATACCTTCGTGTTCGGCGGCGAGGTGGTGCGCTACGAGGCGCTGGTCGAGGACCAGGTCTATGTCTCGCGCGCCAACGACAAGGATGCAAAAGTGCCGTCCTATATGGGCGGCAAGTTCCCGCTCTCGACCTATCTCGCCGAACGCGTCCGCAAGTTGCTCGACAACAGCCGAGCCTGGAACGCCTTGCCGGACCAGGTGCACGACTGGCTGTCTTTGCAGCGCAAATTCTCACGCGTCCCGGCAGTGCGCGAGCTTCTGGTGGAAACCTTTCCGCGCGGCGGCAGCCATTACCTGGTCTGCTATCCCTTCGAGGGGCGGCTCGCGCATCAGACGCTCGGCATGCTGCTGACGCGCCGGCTGGAGCGCGCCCGTGCCCGTCCGCTCGGCTTCGTCGCCAACGAATACGCGCTCGCGGTCTGGGGCGTCGGCGATCTTTCCTTCATGATCCGGCAAGGCAAGCTCGATCTCAACGCGCTGTTCGATCCCGACATGCTCGGCGACGATCTCGAGGCATGGCTCGCGGAATCCGCGCTGATGAAGCGCACCTTCCGCAACTGCGCCATCATCTCCGGCCTGATCGCACGCCGCTTCACCGACGAGGAGAAGTCGCGCCGCCAGGTGCTGTTCTCGACCGATCTGATCTACGACGTGCTGCGCAAACACCAGGCCGACCACGTGCTGCTGCGCGCCGCCCGCGGCGATGCCGCCACAGGGTTGCTCGATCTGCGCCGCCTCAGCGACATGCTTTCGCGCATCCACGGCCGAATCACCCACAAGGCGCTCGATCACGTTTCCCCGCTCGCCGTCCCCGCACTGCTGGAAATCGGACGCGAGTCAGTTTATGGCGAAGCATCCGACGAGCTTCTGGCCGAGGCGGCCGAGGAACTCGTACGGGAGGCGACGACATAACGCTGGGGACTGACGTGACGGCAAGCGCGCAGGTTTTGCGAGACGGTGACGACATGCGCGTTTCGAGGGTCACGGTGGCGGATGTCGGCTTCGTGGCGGATTTCTCCGGCGCGCTGTTCTGGGAACAGCAAAGCCTGCTCGTGGTGTCCGACCTGCATCTGGAAAAAGGTTCGAGCTTTGCCAGCCGCGGCGTGCTGTTGCCGCCTTACGACACGGTGGCGACGTTGAGCCGGCTCGCCGCTGTCATCTCGCGCCACGATCCGCGGCAGGTGATCGCGCTCGGCGACAGCTTTCACGATCGCGATGCACATGCGCGCCTGTCGGGCGTGGACCGCGAGGCGCTCGCGGCCTTGCAGGTGCGGCGCAACTGGATCTGGATCGCGGGCAACCATGATCCGGCGCTGCCGTCCAGTCTCGGCGGCGTGGTCGCGACCGAGGTTGCGATCGGCCCGATCGTGTTCCGCCATGAGCCAACCGGAGCTGCCGGCGAGATCGCCGGGCACCTTCACCCCAAGGCGCGGGTGCCGACCCGCGGCCGCTCGATCGAGCGCCGCTGTTTTGCCAGTGACGGCGAACGCGCGGTGATGCCGGCCTTCGGCGCCTACACCGGCGGCCTGAGCATCCGCGACACGGCATTCGCGCGGATTTTCGGATCGACCGGCTTCATGGCCCACGTGCTCGGCGACAACCGCGTCCACGCGTTCGTGGCGTCGCAGTGTTATTGACGATCGGCCGGCTCCAACCTGCCATCATTCATATGCCGTGCCACACACGCGGCGTCGTCCCGGGCAAGCGCTGCGCGACCCGGGACCAATGACCACAAATGCGAGTCGTTTTACGACGCTGGAGCCACAGCCTTCGCACAACAGAGCCCTGTGGTTATGGGCCCTGCTTTCGCAGGGAGGACAGCGGAGTAGGGGCGAGGGCCGCGGGCCTCACGCCGCCTTCGCCTGCACGCTCTCGCAATACTCCGCGAGCCGATCCGCCAGCCGCAGCGTCGCGGGGCTGGCGTCGGGAGCGGCAACCAGGGCGACCTCGGTCCGGTCGATCGGCGCAAAACCGTCTTTCGCCGTCAGCACGCGGTGCTCGGCCTGGATCGACATCTCCGACAGGATGCTGAGCCCGAGACCCGCGGCGACCGCGGCCTGGATGCCGGCGAGGCTGGAGGAGGTGTAGGCCATGTGCCAGTTGCGGCCGGCACTCTCCAGTGCATGGATGGCGCGGGCGCGGTAGAGGCAGCCCGAAGCGAAACCGATCAGCGGCACCGAGCCGGTCGTCGTGTCGCGCGGATGGCTCTTGCTGGTGACCCAGTGCACGCGTTCCGGCCACACCGCGATGCCGCCCTTCTCATCGGCGGCGCGCTTGATCAGCGCGAGATCGAGATCGCCGCGCTCCAGATCGCGGTACAGGAACAGGCTCTGGCCGGAGCGCACGTCGAGCCGCAAATTCGGATGACTGCGCGCGAAGGTCGCGAGCAGTTTGGTCAGCCGGTAGGCGGCGAAATCCTCGGTGATGCCGATCCGGATCGCGCCTTCGCTGCCGGGGCGCGAGAGCACGTCACGGGCCTCTTCGGCGAGTGACAATAGCCGCCGCGCATAGGTCAGCAGCCGCTCGCCGGCTTCGGTCGGGGTAACGTCCTTGCCGCTGCGGATCAGCAGCGGCTGGCCGACGTCCTCCTCCAGACGCTTGATCTGCTGGCTCACCGTCGATTGCGTGCGGTGGACGCGCTCTCCGGCACGGGTGAAGCCACCGGCGTCCACCACCGAGACGAAACTGCGCAACAGCTCCAGGTCGAGCATCGCAGCCTCCATTCACATATCCACTGCAAGTCAGTCTATCATTTAATTTTCAAATATCAAGGCGCGGGCCTAGACCATGGGCGAAGGTGAAACCGCCAGGAAAAACCACAATGTCCGCTGCAACCTCGATGTCAGTCCCCCGCGCCCGCTTCAACACCCTGCCGCTGCTGATCGCCCTGTTCTGCCTGCTCTGGAGCTACGCCTTCGTGGCCGGCAAGATCGGCGTCACCGATTGCCCGCCGCTGATCCTGCTCGCCGCGCGATTTTCGTTCGCCGGCGTCCTGATCCTCGGCATCTCCTGGCTGCGCAGGGATCAATGGGACCTCACCTGGCGTGACGCGGCTGTTTTCGCCGTGCTCGGCGTCGCCAACAACGCGCTCTATCTCGGGCTTGGCTATACCGGTCTGAAGACGGTCTCCGCCGGGCTCGGCGCGCTGATCGTTTCGGCCAATCCGGTATTCACGGCCATGCTTGCGGCGTTGTTCCTTGGCGAGACGATGACCTTGCGCAAGGTGGTTGGTCTCCTGCTCGGCATCGTCGGCGTCGCCTTCATTGTCTGGCATCGCATGAAGGTCGGTACCGATAGCCCGCACGGCATCCTCTTCACGCTGGCCTCGCTCGCCTCGATCGTCGCCGGCACCGTCCTGTTCAAGCTGCTGGCGCCGAAGGGCAGCCTGTGGATCGGCAACGGCATCCAGAACATCGCCGGCGGCCTTGTGGTGATGCCGTTCGCCCTCACGCTCTCCAGTCTCAGTGACATCGTGCCGAGTATGCGGCTTGCCGGCGCCTTTGCCTTCCTCGTGCTCGGCGGCTCGATCCTCGCCTATCTGCTCTGGTTTCATCTCCTGAAAGTGTGTGGCGCGACCGCCGCCAGCACCTATCACTTCCTGATGCCGCCGCTCGGCATACTGTTCGCCTACCTCGTGCTCGGTGAGCATGTCGAATTTCGCGACCTGCTCGGGATCGTTCCGGTCGCGCTCGGCATTTACCTGGTGACCCGCCCCGCGGCCGCTGTGCCCAAGAGGAGTGTGACGTGAGCATCACCATCACCCTGATCGGAGGCCCAACCGCCGTGATCGAGATCGACGGGTTCCGCCTGCTCACCGATCCGACCTTCGATGCACCCGGCGACTATCAACTGCCGCATGCGAGACTGGAGAAGCTGACAGGCCCCGCGCTCGGCGCGCACGATGTCGGCGAGATCGATGCAGTCCTGTTGAGCCACGACCAGCATTCCGACAATCTCGACAATTCCGGCCGGGATTTCCTCAAACAGGCGAAGCGCGTGCTGACGACGGAGGCCGGCGCCAAGCGACTCGGCGGCAACGCCGAGGGCTTTGTGCCATGGGCCTCGACCGCACTGAAGAAAGCCGGCCGTTCGCTGACCATCACCGCGACGCCGGCGCGGCACGGGCCGGCGGGAATCGAGCCGTTGTCCGGCGACGTGATCGGCTTCGTGGTCGAGCCCGCGAAGCCCGTCCGTCCGGTCTATATCAGCGGCGACACCACCTGGTTCGACGGCGTTGCCGAGGTCGCGCGGCGCTTTGAGTGCGGCGTGGTGCTGCCATTCGCCGGTGCGGCGCAGACCCGCGGCCCGTTCCATCTCACCATGGACACCAATGACACGATCGAGACCGCGCGGGCCTTCGCGGATGCGGTAATCGTGCCTGTCCATACCGACGGCTGGGCGCATTTCCGGCAGAGCGCCAGCGACCTGCGCGCGAGCTTCGATACGCTCGGCTTCGGCCGCCGCCTGCGCATCCTCGAGCCCGGCGTTGCCACGGTCATCGAACCGTCATCGGAAGCTTGATCCGGCTCATTGCGTATCGTTCGGGCCATGTGAGTTTCAGCGTTGGAACCGCACCGGGCCCGGTTCGTTGTCGCGATGGAACCGGCATGACGCAGCATCGGCAGATACCGCGAAAGCATCACGGCAAGCCGGGCAACAGGCCGGCGAGCAAGGCCGACGGCCAAAAGCGGTTCGGCCTTGCGGGGCTTCTGAAGTCGCTGGGTCCTGGGTTGATCACCGGCGCATCGGACGACGATCCGTCCGGCATCGGCACTTACAGCCAGGCCGGCGCGCAACTCGGCTACGGTATCGGCTGGACCATGCTGCTGACCTTCCCGTTGATGGCGGCGATCCAGGAGATTTCGGCGCGGGTCGGCCGCGTCACCGGGCACGGCATTTCAGGCAATGTCAGCCGGCATTATCCGGGGTGGCTGCTGGTCATCGTGGTGACGCTGTTGTTCATCGCCAACACGGTGAACATTGCCGCCGACCTGTCGGCCATGGCGGACGCGACCAAGCTCCTGATCGGCGGTCCGGCCATCCTCTACGTCGTGCTGTTCGGCGTGGCCTCGGTCGCCGCCCAGATATTCATGAACTACCGGCACTATGTCGCCGCCCTGAAATGGCTGACGCTCTCGCTGTTCGCCTACGTGGCCGCGCTGGCGTTCGCCAAGGTCTCATGGACCGAGGCGCTGGCTGGCGTGCTGGTTCCGCGCCTGACCTGGAGCGCCGATTATTTTACCACCATCGTGGCGATCTTCGGCACGACTATCTCGCCCTATCTGTTCTTCTGGCAAGCCTCGCAGGAGGCGGAGGAGCAGCGGGTGGACGTTACCAAGCATCCCTTGATCGAGAAGCATTACGGCGCTCGGAGGGAGTTTTCACGTATCCGCGCCGACACCGTCATCGGCATGGCGTTCTCCAATTTGATCGCGCTGTCGATCATCATCACGGCCGCCGCCACGCTGCATGCGGCCGGCAAGACCGATATCCAGACCTCGGCACAGGCCGCCGAGGCGTTGCGGCCGATTGCAGGGCCATTCGCGGAAGTGATCTTCGCACTCGGCATTGTCGGGACCGGTCTTTTGGCGATCCCGGTGTTGGCGGGCGCGACCGCCTACGCGGTCGGCGAAGGATGGCGATGGCCAGTTGGGCTGGCACGCAAGCCGATGGAGGCGATCGCATTCTATTCGGTTTTGGCGCTGTCGGGCGGCATCGGCATCGCGCTCAACTTCACTCCGATCGATCCGATCGCGGCACTGTACTGGAGCGCGGTCGTCAACGGCGTGCTTGCCGTGCCCGTGATGGTGCTGCTGATGTTCCTGGCCCACCGCAAGGATGTAATGGACCGTTTTGTCATCGACGGCTGGCTGTACTGGCTCGGCTGGCTCTCGACCGGCGCCATGGCGCTCAGCGTGATCGCGATGGGCGTGGGGTTGCTGATTTAGTCAGCGGAGGTTATCGCGCCGTCGTCGTCGCTCAGAACAACGAGCTATCGATCTTTGTCGTCGATTTGATCTTTCGCAGGATGATGGTCGTGCGGTAGCTCGCGATATCGGTGTCCGGATGCATCAGGCGGTCGAGGATGAACGATTGATAGCTTGCGAGGTCGGACGAAACGACGCGCAGGGAGTAATCCCAATCGCCGGCAATCATGCAGCATTCGACGACTTCCGGAAGGCCGATCACCTTCTTCTCGAAGCGCTCGAAGGATTCCCTGTTCTGCTGCTTGAGGCGGACCTCGACGATCACGTCGAACCCGAGTCCTACTCGCGCAGGGTCCACCAGCGCCACATAGGAATTGATGACGCCGGCCTCTTCGAGGGTGCGGACGCGTCTCATGCAGGGGGCGGACGAGAGGCCGATCCGTTCGGCCAGCTCGAGATTCGTGATGCGCCCCTCGACCTGCAGCAGGTCGAGGATTTTCCGGTCCATCTCGTCAATCACGATCGCGGTTCCCGCTTATTTCGTATTCTTCAGTTTCTGCGCAATTGATTGCATAAGAAGGGGCGAAATGCATCTCAAATCGCAATGTCATTGCTGCCGCGCGCGCATAGGATGCGCTGCGGGAATTCTTGATCGCGGCGACTGAGCAGGGAGCGGGCAATGGTCGGAAATGACGACAAGTCCTTTTGGGATCGCGCCCGGCGTTACCTCATTCGGTATGGTGGGACGTTCGCTCCCGTCATCATCGAGCGCGCCTCCGGATCCTTCGTCTATGACGCCGATGGCCGGGCCATATTGGACTTCACGTCCGGACAGATGAGCGCCGTGCTCGGTCACGGTCACCCGGAGATCGTCCAGACCATCAGCGAGCATGCCGAACGGCTCGACCATCTCTTCAGTGGCATGCTGACACGCCCGGTCGTCTCGCTCGCCGAAAAGCTCGCGGACGTTCTGCCGCCGGGGCTTGATCGCGTCATGCTGCTGAGCACGGGCGGCGAGTCAAACGAGGCTGCAATCAAGATGGCCAAGCTCGCCACCGGCGGCTTCGAGACCGTTGCGTTCGCGCAGTCCTGGCACGGCATGACATCCGGCGCGGCCGGGACGACCTATTCGGCTGGCCGCAAGGGCTATGGTCCTGCGCCGGTCGGCTCGCTCGCGATCCCGACGCCGAACCTCTATCGGCCTCGCTTCGGTCATGCGGCCGATTGGCGCGCCGAGTTGGCCTACGCCTTCGATCTCATCGACCGCCAATCGACCGGCTCGCTGGCGTGCATGATCGCCGAGCCGATCCTCAGCTCCGGCGGGCTGATCGATCTGCCGGAGGGCTACCTCGCCGCGCTGAAGGAGCTGTGTCGTGTGCGCGGCATGCTGCTGATCGTCGACGAGGCACAGACCGGCCTTGGCAGAACCGGCGCCATGTTCGCTTTCGAGCGCGACGGCGTCGTGCCTGACATTCTGACCTTGTCGAAGACGCTCGGTGCCGGCCTGCCTTTGGCTGCGGTCGTCACCTCCGCCGAGATCGAGGAGCGCTGTCACGAACGGGGTTTCCTGTTCTACACGACGCATGTGTCGGACCCGATGCCGGCCGCGGTCGGGCTGAAGGTCATCGAGATCATCCTGCGTGACAGACTGGTCGAGCGCGCCAGGATCGCGGGCGCGCGGTTGAGGGATGGGATTCTCGCACTTCAGAACCGGTTCGAATGCATCGGCGATGTCCGCGGCAGGGGACTGATGCAGGGCATCGAGATCGTGCGCGACCGCACCAGCAAGGAGCCTGACGAAGCGCTCGGAACGCGGGTGTCGCAGCGCTGCATGGAGCTCGGCTTGAGCACCAACATCGTGCAGTTGCCCGGCATGGGCAGCGTATTCCGCATTGCTCCGCCGCTGACGATCAGCGACGACGAGATCGATCTCGGCCTCTCGATCCTGAGCGACGCATTCGAAAGCGCAGACGGCTAAATCAATCCTTCCGGAACACGATCGAGGCCATCCAACCGGTCATCAGCGCCATGAACGCGGTGACGAGGCCGTAGACAAGGCCATTCTGCCGCGCGGTGGTGGCGACGAATTGCTCGAAGCCGACCTTGACGATCTCGAACGCGGTCTCGGTCTTGGTCACCAGCGCGCCTTCTGAAAACAGCTTGATCTCGACATTGTAGGTGCCAATCGGCACCTCCGCCGGCAGCGGAATGCCGGTGCGGAACAGGGTCGGGGTCAGGAATGTCACCGCCGAGGTCGCCTCACGGTAGAGCCCGTGCTCGGAACGCAGCCGGACGAAGGCGCTGCGGAAGGGGTCGTTCGGCACCACGTCGGCATAGTCGGGCCCGACCCGCTGCATCAGCAGCACGTTGTTGAGCCCGAGTTGCTGCCGCCGCTGCACCTCTGGTGAGGCGATCTGGTCGAACGGACGATTCGAGAACAGCGCGAGATAGCCCGGTACCTGCAGGAACTGCCGCGAGTCGGTGTTGATCCATATCCCGAATTTGCGCTCCTTGCGCCGCGTGACCATGTCGGCGCGCGGGCCGGACACCGTGACGAGGAGATCGTAATTGCCGCGGTTCGGCTGCGTCTTGTCGTCCTTCTCCACCGAGCCGAACAGCACGAGCTCGCCGCCGGAATAGTTCGGCGTCACCGTGACGCGGTGGTTGGAGACCGACACGATCAGCCGTTCGGCATGCGCAGGCGCGACCGTCAGGCTGGCGGCGACGAGGCCCATGATTGCAAGCGGCGCGCGCAGCCTCATGGCGGGGCTCCGCCGGTTTCGCGGATGCTGTAGAGGTCCTGCGGCCGGATCACGAGCTCGACCGCAAAGCGGATGCCGACCGCGAGCACGAGCAGGCCGAGCAGCAGGCGCAGATGCTCGCCGCGGATCTTCTGGCCGGCGCGGGCACCGAACTGCGCGCCGGTGACGCCGCCGATCATCAGGATCAGGGCCAGCACGGCGTCGACCAGGTGGTTGGTCACCGCGTGCAGCATGGTGGCGAACACCATCGTGACGAGGGTGAGCACCATCGAGGTGCCGATTACGGTCGAGGTCGGCACCCGCAGCACGTAGATCATCAGCGGCACCAGGATGAAGCCGCCGCCGATGCCCATCACCGCGCCGATGAAGCCGATCACGAGGCCGACCACCACGACCGGGATGACGGAGAGGTAGATCTTGGAGCGCTTGAAGCGCAGCTTCAGCGGCAGGCCGTGGATCCAGCCATGGCTGCCGGGCTTGCGCAGCGCGACGGGGCCGCCGCCGCGGACACGCAGCATCGCGCGAAGGCCTTCCCAGAACATCAGTCCGCCGACCGTCGTCAGCAGGATGACGTAGGACAGCGCGATCATCAGGTCGAGCTGGCCGAGCGAGCGCAGGTAGGTGAAGGTCCACACTCCGAGCGCGGTGCCGAGCGTGCCTCCCACCAGCAAGACCGCCGCCAGCAGCGGGTCGATCGCGCGTCTGCGCCAATAGGAGATCGCGCCGGAGAACGAGGAGGCCGCGATGTGACTGGCGACCGAAGCAACCGCGACCGCGGGCGCGATGCCGACAAAGATCAGCAGCGGCGTCATCAGGAAGCCGCCGCCGATGCCGAACATGCCGGAGACGAATCCAACCGCCGCGCCCATCGCCAGGATGAGGAAGACATTGACCGGAATGTCGGCGATCGGGAGGTAGAGCTGCACGCGCGTCGCTTCTTGTCGGTTCGCCGCATGCTGGGGCGCAAGGCCACATCACGGCGTGATGTCGTTCGGGTCGGGCATTCTCCGGCTGAACGAATCCGGTCGGCGCGCAAGAAGCAGGCGAACGCGGGTCGATTGCCGCGCTCTTGCATAACCGAAATCGGCGAGCGGAGGGACTAAAGAATCCGCTCTCAGTGGCATTTTTCGCCGCACGTGGCCGCTGTGCTGCGGACGTGGTTGACAATTCAGATTAATGACGCCGGTGTCGCCTCAGGGCCGGTCGACCGGCTTGGTGATCAGGTTCAGCGCGAGCGCTTCCTTCGGGCTCAACCAGCGGATGTCCGAGGTCTGCGACATCGCCTCGACGATCCCCGACGAGACGCCCATCTTGGTCATGTAGCCGAGCACCATGCCCTGGATGCGCTGGGCCTCGGCGAGAGGATCGCTGACCGGTGCGCTCGTGGTGAAGCGATGCACGCCGAGCCGCGAGCCCGCGATGCCGTAGCGGGTCTGCCCGCCGGCATACACCAGGACGCAGGCGCTGGCGCAAGCAGCGGGGCGGAGCTTGCCCGAGGTGTCGGCGGTGGCGACGGCCGTGACGAGCCCATGTGTGCGGATGACCTCACCCATGATGGCGGCCTGGTTCAGCGCGCCGCCCTGCGACGACAGCAGTACGGCGTCGCCGGGCGCGAGACGCGCCTCGCTGAGCCGGTCGCGGAACCAGCTCGCGCTCGCCGAGCCGATCTTGCCGCTGATCGCAAGCGCACGCCGACCATGGCCCGATCCGTCGATGTCGACATCGGGAATCACCGCCGACGTCATGCTCGCCGCGATATAGGTCTCGCGCCAGAAATCCCAGGCACCCGGCCTCGACAGGTCGCGGTAGGCCTGAATGGCGACGCTCGACAACAACAGCACAAAGATGATGACGGACCAGAACGAGAACCGGAAGGTGCGGGGCGGCGATGCCACATTCCCCTGCGGCGGCGGAGGGGCTTTGCGGCGATTGGCAAATGGAGATGGAGCCTGGCGCGGTGGCGTGACGCGCGGACCGGTCGGCGACGAACGGTGGCCCGTTCCATCATCCTGGCGATCGTCGACAGACAAGCCTGACCCTCCGGAGCGCACCATTGGCGCGCGACTGCGCCTGTCTACACGGCGGAAGGGCGGAGGTATAGGACAGCGGCGCTCTTAGAGTCTGGCTCGAAGGCCATCAATGAAACCAGTACTTTCATCGGGCTCCGTCATGCCCGGCCTTGTGCCGGGCATCCACGTCTTTGCTTCAATCACGCAAGAAAGACGTGGATGGCCGGGACAAGCCCGGCCATGACGAAAAGAGCCATCTTCAGTTTCTAATAATCGAACTTAGTGTGCGGCCAGCGCCGCGGTCCGCTTCGACGGTTGCTTGGTGGGCTTCGCCGCCGCGGGCCGCGCGGGCGCGCCGTCCCAGCCGCCGGCCGGGGTCGGGACGTTGACCGCATCGCTCGGCTGCGGCTCGGCGGTGAAGGTCTGGATCGCGAGCTTCGCGGCGGCCAGCGACTGCGGGTCGAGCCGCTTGGCGATGTCGTCGCGCTTGTGGCCGGCGTCGGCGTCGCCCTGCGCGGCCGCCAGGCTGAACCACTTGAAGGACTCGGCGAGGTTCTGTTCGACACCGATGCCGCGGGCATAGAGGATGCCGAGGTTGACCTGGCTGTCGGCAACGCCGCGATCGGCCGCCTTGCGGAACCATTGCGCTGCGCTCTTGTAGTCGGCGCCCTTGCCGCCGCCATCGGCGTCGAGCACGGCGAGGTTATGCATCGCCTTGGCGTTGCCGCGCTCGGCGGCCTGCACATAGTAACGCCGCGCCATATCGAAGTCGCGCTTCACGCTGAGGCCCTTCTCGTAGAAGGTGCCGAGCCGGAACATCGCCGGCACCACGCCGGCCTGCGCCGCGCGGCCATACCATTTGGCGGCTTCGTCGGGATTGGCGGTGACGCCCTTGCCTTCGGCAAAGCGGATGCCGACCTCGTAGGCCGCGGCCGCATCGCCCCTGATCGCGGCCGTGCGCAGCGTCAGACCGCCGATCGCGTCGGGCAGCTTCTCACCCGCCGGAATCTGGATCGTGGCAAGCTTGCCGCCCAGCGGCGGCGCGGTTGGAATTGCGCCGGTGACGTCATTGGCGGCGGCCGGTGTCGCTGCGGCCTGCTCCGGCGCGGCAGCGGGTGCGGCCGCCGGCGGGATCGTTATCTGCGCGCTGTCGAGCGTGTTCGGCGTCGCGGTGTTGTTGGACTGGCGGCCGAGCGGGGTCGGCGAGGTCATCGACGGCCCGGGCACTGACGGCCCGGGCACGCCGGAAGGCCCGGCCGGAGCGGGGGCTGCCGAATTCTCGGCAGGCGGCTGCACGGGCGGGGCCGCCGGTTCGCTGTGCTCGATCGCCGGCATCTGCGGTGCGGAGCTGGTGTCGAGCAGGTTCATCGCCATCTTGGCGGTGCTAAGCAGGATCACGACCACGCTGGCGCCGACCAGCAGCGAGCGGATCTTGGAGGTGATGGTCGAAGGCTGCGCTTCGGTCGCGCCGGCCGCGGGCGTGCCAGCCTTGGCGGCAGCGGCCTTCGCGGCCTTGTCGGCCTTCTCCTTGGCCTTGGCGGCCTTGCTCGCTGCGCGCGTCGCCTTCTCGTTGACGGGTTGTGCGGCGGCGGCCTGGGCGGCGCGGCGCGCGGCGGCGATGAAGCTCGATGTCGAGACCGGCTCTTTCTTGCCCGCAGGAAGGTCGCTGATCGCACGTTCGGAATCTGCGATCCGCTCCGACGGCGACGACACGCGGCCCGAGGGGCGCGTGCCCGGTTCGAGCGGATGATCCGGCGGCAGTTCCGGGGCGATCGCAGCGCGTGCGGACGCCGCATGCGGTTCGAGGATCTCGCTGATCGCGCGCGGCGGCAGCGGCGGCGGAGCGGCCTCGACCGGCTGCGCGGCATGGAATTCGCGCGGCGCGGATATGAAGTGCTCCTGCGCCAGCGCAGGATTGGGCAGTTCGGGCCTGTACGATTCGGGTTTGGGCTGCGCGATCGGCTGCGGCATCGCCGCGCGCGGCATCTCCATCCGCGGCGCTTCCATCCGCGATTCGGCCGGCGCGGGGGCGGGCGGAGCCGGCAGCGGCGCGGTGCGGACCGTGCGCAGATCGTTCTCGATCATCGCCAGCCGATCGACGACATGGCCGAGCGTGTTGTGAACGGTCTCCAGCGAATCCTGGGTGCGGCGATCGGTCTCCGACTGGCTGAAGCGGATGTCGGACAGCTCGCGTTTCACCAGGTCGACGATGCCGCTGTCCATCATCGGCTGCGGCGACGAGGTGCTGGTGTTGTTGCGGGTGGCGTCGGCGAGCGAGGCGATATGGGCGTGCTGCGCCTCGAGGTGCCGCATGATGTCATGCAGCCCTTCCTCGACCCGGCCGAGATTGCCGGAACGCTGGTCGGCGGACTCCAGGCGCTCGAGCAGATACGAGACGCGCTGCTCGAGATGGGTGAATGCCGACGTGCTGTCGTTGCCGACCTGCAGGCGATCGATCCGCTCCGACAGGGTGCGCACCGCGCTTTCGATGGCGTCGGTATTGTCGTAGCCGGCCGGCCGCTCACGGCCTTCCAGCGATGAGGCCAGCGCGGCAATGCGCTGCTCGATCACGGCGAAAGCATCGCCATGCGTCTCGGCGCGCGACATCTGCGACAGCTGGTCGACCTTCGTCGACAGCGCATGCACGTCTTCGGAGAGCCGCAGCAGCGCATCGTTGGAGGCGACATTGGAGACGATGGCACGCAGTGCTGCGATCGCGCTCTCGAGCTGATGCACCGTCGACGGATCGTCGTTGGCGCGCAGGATCATGTCGAGCTTGGCGCCGAGATTGCGGATCGCCTCGTCGTAGCCGGTGAGCTGCTCGGCGGGCGTGAGCGTGCGCAGCGCCTCGCGGATTTCCGACAATGCGCGTTCGATGCCGGTGATCGCCTGGCCCTGGCCGTTGCTGCCTTCGTGGCGGATCTCGTCGATCCGGTGATGCAACGAGCGGATTTCGTTCTCGATCGATTCGATCGCGCGGCGCGGCATCGCCTCGGTGATGGCCTGGCGGATTTCCGCAAGCTCGCCACGGAAGGCCGCGATCGATTGCTCGACATGGTCGGGCCGCTGCAGCGCCTCGATCTGGCTCGTGATCTTGATCAGGTGCCGCTCGAGCGAGGAGAAGTCGGGCCCGGCCGGCGCAGCCGGCGGCGGCGCGTAGGCGGCCATCGGCGGCGCCGATTGCGGCATCGGCGGCGCGGTGCGCGGCGGCATCTGCCGTGCTGCTGATGCGTCGAGCTCGTTCTGGCGTGCGGCGATTTCCGCGATCGCGGAATCGAACGACGCCGGGCTCAGCGGCGGCGAGGGGCGGTAGACCTCGGCTGCGGCGCGCTCGACCGCCTCGGCCTGGCGCAGCCTCGCCTCCAGTTGCCGGTCCTGCATCTGCGGCTCGCGCTGTATCTGCGCCTCACGCATCGGCTGGGGCTGAGCCTCGCGGGCCGGCTGCGGTCGCGAAATTTGCGACAGCCGCGCGTCGAGGCGCGAAATCGCGTCGTTGAGCTGCCGTGCGACGGCGGGCTGGCCGCGCGGCACTTCGGCGCGCACGGCTTCGGCGCGCGACATTGGTTTTGCAATCTGTTCGATCTGGCGGGTGATCGCGTCGAGCCGCTGATGGATGTCGGCGACCTCGCGGCTTTCCCGGCTCGGCATCGGCTGCCGTTGCTCGGGCGTCATCCGCCAATCCGGCGGGCTGGGTTCGCCGACGGTGGAGTTGAGCCAGTCGTTCAGCGACATGCCGGCGCGGCGCGCCGCCGCCTCGGCCCTTTCGCGGACGGAGGGATCGATGCCGTCAACACTCCACGATACGCGCGAATTCATGATTCCGTCCGGTCCCGACTCCGGCGCTACACCCTGCGCCCGCAGCCTCCCCGCGCATTCCCGTTAAGAGACAATCGAATTCTGCGCTGGTCGTCTGCTTCAGCTGCTGACTTTTTCCCGTCACGGTAAATAACGGGTTAAGGAACGCGGTCAGCGGGCCTTAAAGTTAGGGAATTCGGGAACCCGTTGCGCCGGATCAGGACAGGCCTCTCGTTTTCAGGCAGAGCGGATTCCGCTTTGCGTGACGACATGCACAAGAGCAGGCTTGCGATTGTTTCTAGCCGTTGCCTTCGCGCTTGCCGTCGTCGAGCGGCACCACATTGCCGCGACTGGACATGGCCGAAAGCGCGTCGAGCGCCTCCTCACACCACTCCACCACTACGTGCTCGTGGCGCATTCCAAGGCGCAGACTGAGCATCTTGCCGACATCGGCAGGCGGCGCGGCGCCATCGGGAAAGCGCTTGTTGAGCAGGCGCTCGTAGCGCTCATAGCGGTCGCGGTGATGCTCCAGCCGCGCCATCAGGTCGTTGCGCAGCGGTTCGATGTCGACGCAGTCGAGCGCGTAGAGCCGGACCAGAAGATCGTCCTTGATCGAGGGCGGAACGCTCGGCCGCGCCGCCCAGTGCTTCAGCGCCGCGCGGCCCTCGGCCGTCAGCGTGTAAACCAGCTTGTTGGGCTTGCCGGATTGCACCACTTCGCGGCCCTGGACGTGGCCCTTGTCGCGCAGGCGGGAGAGCTCGCGGTAGATCTGCTGATGGTCGGCCTTCCAGAAGAAGCCGATCGAGGCGTCGAACGTCTTGGCGAGCTCATAGCCCGTCATCGGACGTTCCGTGAGGCATGCGAGGATTGCGTCACCGAGTGCCAACGCCCACCTCCATCTCAGTTCCCAGGAAG
Source organism: Bradyrhizobium sp. I1.14.4 (assembly GCF_050435825.1). Lineage (NCBI taxonomy): Bacteria > Pseudomonadati > Pseudomonadota > Alphaproteobacteria > Hyphomicrobiales > Nitrobacteraceae > Bradyrhizobium > Bradyrhizobium sp. I1.14.4. Next base: position 335,821 of record NZ_JBNDLA010000004.1, read on the forward strand.
ACCATTCTGAAGTTCGCTTGACATTATGCGTTACTATGCATATGCGTCAATATGCATATGATGATCGGTGTGCCGCCTTGTCGCGCGCCGATGTTTCAGGCTTCTTAAACCCCGCCGCAGGAGACGTCCGAATGAGCAAGCCGGGCCTCGACAAGTGGTACGCCTACATGAAGTCCCACGACACCGCCGCTCTGTGGGATCTGCTGCATCCCGACGCGGTGTTCGAAAGTCCGGTCGTGCACACGCCGCAGCGCGGCCGCGACATCACTTTCAAATATCTGACCAGCGCCGCCAACGTGCTCGGCGGCCCGACCTTCAATTATCTGGGCGAGTGGCGCAACGACACCGGCGCGGTGCTCGAATTCGAGAACGAGATCGACGGCATCAAGCTCAACGGCGTCGACATCGTCACGTTCGACGGTGACGGCCGGATCACGCATTTCAAGGTGATGGTGCGTCCGCTCAAGGCGATCAACCTGCTGCATCGGATGATGGGCGAGGAGTTGATGAAGCAGGGCGGCGCAACGTCGCAATCCTAGAGCATGATCCGGAAAAGCGTGCAGCGGTTTTTCCGAAACGATCAAGCTCAAACAACATCGCGTCTTAGTCTCGATAGCACCTGCCGCGGACCTCCCGAACCGGATAAGGTCCGCTGCAACAACCCCAAGGACAAGCTGCGCAGCATCGGTCGCGCGTGCGACCGCGAGCCAGCCGGGAGATCAGCATGCCAACCTACAAAGCCCCCGTCGAAGACGTCAGCTTTCTGTTGAACGACGTTTTCCAGATCGACCGCTACGGCAATCTTCCCGGCTTCACCGATGCGTCGGCCGATGTGCGCGAGGCGATCCTTGGCGAGGCCGCCAAGCTCAGCGAGGAGGTGTTGCAGCCGCTCAATCGCACGGGCGATCTCGAAGGCTGCAAGCGCAATGACGACGGCAGCGTCACCACGCCGAAGGGCTTCAAGGATGCCTTCAGGCGGGTCGCCGAAGGCGGCTGGCTCGGCCTGTCGGCGCCGACCGAATATGGCGGTCAGGGCCTGCCGGTGACGCTCTCGCAGGCGGTCAGCGAATTCCAGATCTCCGCCAACATGGCGTTCGCGATGTATGGCGGGCTGACCATGGGCGCGACCGCGGCGCTGCTGGTACACGGCACCCCCGAGCAGAAGAAGACCTATGTGCCGAAGATGGTCGCCGGCGAGTGGACCGGCACCATGAACCTGACCGAGCCGCATTGCGGCACCGATCTCGGCCTGCTCCGCACCAAGGCGGTTCGCCAGGCCGACGACAGCTTCAAGATCACGGGCACCAAGATATTCATCTCCGCCGGCGAGCACGATCTCGCCGACAACATCATCCATCTCGTGCTCGCACGCATCGAAGGCGCGCCGGCCGGCATCAAGGGCGTCTCGCTGTTTGTCGTTCCCAAGGTGCTGGTCAATTCCGACGGCTCGCTCGGGCAGCGCAACGGCGTCAGCTGCGGCTCGATCGAGCACAAGATGGGCATCCATGGCAATTCCACCTGTGTGATGAACTACGATAACGCCACCGGCTGGCTGATCGGCGAAGAGAACAAGGGCATGCAGGGCATGTTCGTGATGATGAACGAGGCTCGCCTCGGCGTCGCCGTGCAGGGCCTCGCGCAGTCCGAGGTCGCCTATCAGAACGCAGTCGCCTATGCGCGCGAGCGCCTGCAGGGCCGCTCGCTGACCGGCGTCAAGGCGCCGGACAAGCCGGCCGACCCGATCATCGTGCATCCCGACGTTCGCCGCACGCTGCTCACCATCCGCGCCTTCAACGAGGCGGCGCGCGCCATGGTGGTGTGGACCGCGCTGAAGAGCGACGTCGCACACCGCTCCAACGACGCTGGGGATCGCCAGGCCGCCGACGATCACATGGGCCTGATGACGCCGGTGCTGAAGGGCGTCTTGACCGACACCGGGTTCGCCAACACCGTCTCGGCCCAGCAGATGTTCGGCGGCCACGGCTATATCGCCGAGCACGGCATGGAGCAGTTCGTGCGCGATGCGCGCATCGCGATGATCTATGAGGGCGCCAACGGCATCCAGGCGCTCGACCTGGTCGGCCGCAAGCTGCCACGCGACGGCGGCCGCGCCGTAATGGCGTTCTTCGGCGAGGTCACGGCCTTCGCCAAGGAGCATGGCGGCGACGAGGCGATGAAGCCGTTCATCACCCCGCTCTCGGCCGCGCTCGGCCATTTGCAGCAGGCCACCGGCTGGCTGATGCAGAACGCGCTGACCAAGCCGGACAACGCCGGCGCCGCCGCGACCGACTACATGAAATTGTTTGGCCTCGTCGCGCTCGGCTATATGTGGGCGAAGATGGCCAAGGTGGCGCAGGACAAGGCCGCCGCCGGCACGACGCCCTATTTGAACACCAAGCTCGTGACCGGCCGCTTCTTCATGGAGAAGCTGTTGCCGGAGACCGCCGTGCATCTGGCCCGGATCCAGAGCGGCAGCGCCACCACGATGGAATTGGCCGCGGAAGCGTTCTGAAAAATTGCCGTCGCACACCCTGCGGCGGCGCTTCCTTTCGTCTATATTATGATCCTCATATCAAGGAGGGCGTCATGCCTGAGGCATACATCTACGATCACGTTCGTACCCCGCGCGGCCGCGGCAAGGCCGATGGCGCGCTCCACGAGGTCACGGCGCTGGCGCTCGCCACGGCGCCGCTGAAGGCGCTCAAGCAGCGCAACAATCTTCCCGAGGATTGCGTCGATGACGTCGTGCTCGGCGTGGTCGATCCGGTCGGCGAGGCCGGGTCCGACATCGCCCGTTTCGCCGCGCTCAACGCCGGTCTCGGCGACAAGGTGCCGGGCGTCCAGATCAGCCGCTTCTGTGCCTCCGGCCTCGATGCCGTGAACTTTGCCGCAGCCCAGATCATGAGCGGCCAGCATGAACTCGTGATCGGCGGCGGCGCGGAATCGATGAGCCGCGTCGGTATCGGCGCCTCCGGCGGCGCCTGGCCGATGGATCCCTCGATGGCGGTGCCGGCCTATTTCATGCCGCAGGGCATCTCGGCCGATCTGATCGCGACCAAATACGGCTTCTCGCGCGACGACGTCGACGCCTACGCGGTGCAGAGCCAGCAGCGCGCGGCCAAGGCCTGGGATGAGGGCCGCTTCAACAAGTCGGTGGTGCCGGTCAAGGACATCAACGGCCTCACCATCCTCGCCAAGGACGAGCACATGCGCCCGACCACGACGATGCAGTCGCTGGCGCAGCTGCAGCCGTCGTTCGCGGCGATGGCGGCGATGGCCGGCTTCGATGCGGTGGCGATCCAGTCGCACCCCGAGGTCGAGAAGGTCAATTACGTGCATCATGCCGGCAACTCTTCCGGCATCGTCGACGGCGCCGGCGCGGTGCTGCTCGGCAGCAAGGAGGCGGGCGCGAAACACGGCTTGAAGCCGCGTGCGAGGATCCGCGCGTTCGCCAATATCGGATCGGAGCCCGCGATGATGCTGACCGGCCCGGTCGACGTCACCGAGAAGCTGTTCGAGCGCTCCGGTATGAAGAAGTCGGACATCGACCTGTTCGAGCTCAACGAGGCCTTCGCCTCGGTGGTATTGCGCTACATCCAGGCCTTCGACATCGACAACGCCAAGATCAACGTCAACGGCGGCGCGATCGCGCTCGGTCATCCGCTTGGCGCGACCGGCGCGATGATCCTCGGCACCGTGCTCGACGAGCTCGAGCGCACCAACAAGGAAACGGCGCTGGTGACGCTGTGCATCGGCGGCGGCATGGGCACCGCCACCATCATCGAGCGCGTGTGACGACCGTAGGGTGGGTTAGCCGACGGCGTAACCCACCACGTCACCCCGAACAAAGGCGGTGGGTTACGCTTCGCTAACCCACCCTACGTGATCCAGATACAACCGCCGCGCCTGAGATCGGCTGCCGGCAGCGAGGGAGCACCACATGGCCTACAAGAATTTCAAGTTCGAGACCGACGCCGACGGCATTGCGCTCGTCACCTGGGACATCCCTGATCGTTCGATGAACGTGTTCGACGAGATCTCGACCCAGGAGATCGACGAGATCATCAAGCAGACGACCAACGATGCCGCGATCAAGGGCGTCGTGATCACCTCGGCCAAGGAGGCATTCTGCGCCGGCGCCGACCTCTCGATGCTCGAGGGCATGAACCGCAGCTATGCGCAGCTCCTGAAGGAGAAGGGCGAGGAAGCCGCGAACCAGATGCTGTTCGAGCAGAGCCGCCGCATGTCGCAGTCGTTCCGCGCGATCGAGACCTCGGGCAAGCCGTGGGTCGCCGCGATCAATGGGCTTGCGCTCGGCGGCGGCTTCGAGATCACGCTGGCCTGCCACTACCGTGTCGCGGCCGACAACCCGAAGACCCGGCTCGGCCTGCCCGAGATCAAGGTCGGCCTGTTCCCGGGCGCCGGCGGCACCCAGCGCGTGCCGCGCCTCGTGTCGCCGCAGGACGCGATGCAATTGCTGCTCAAGGGCGAGGCGGTCAATCTCACGCGCGCGAAGGCGCTCAATCTGATCCACGCCGTCGTGCCCGCGGCCGATTTGATCAAGGCCGCGAAGGACTGGATCAAGGGCGGCGGCAAGGCAGTCGCGCCGTGGGACGAGAAGGGATTCAAGCTGCCCGGCGGTCCCGTCTTCTCCAAGATGGGCATGCAGATGTTCCCGGCCGGCAATGCGATCTATCGCCGCGAGACCTACGACAATTATCCGGCCGCGCGCGCCATCATGAGCTGCGTCTATGAAGGCCTGCAGCTGCCGATCGATGCCGCGCTGCGGGTCGAGTCGCGCTACTTCACGAAGGTCCTGCGCTCGAAGGAAGCGGCTGCGATGATCCGCTCGCTGTTCCTGTCGATGCAGGAATTGAACAAGGGCGCACGCCGTCCGGCGGGCGTGCCGCCGACCAAGGTCAAGAAGCTTGCCGTGATCGGCGCCGGCTTCATGGGTGCCAGCGTCGGCTATGTCTCGGCGCAGGCCGGCATCGACGTCGTGCTGGTCGATCGCGACCAGGACAGTGCCGACAAGGGCAAGGGCCACGCCAAGACCGTGGTCGACGGGCTGATCGCGAAAGGACGCATGAAGCAGGAGGCCGGCGACGCCATCTTGGCGCGCATCTCGGCGACGGCCGACTACAACGTGATCTCGGACTGCGACCTCGTCATCGAGGCGGTGTTCGAAGACCGGAAGGTGAAGGCCGACACCTATGCCAAGGCGCAGTCGCTCCTGAAGTCGGGCGCGATCTTCGCCTCCAACACCTCGACCCTGCCGATCAACTCGCTGGCTGAGGAATTCAAGGACCAGGGCAAGTTCATCGGCATCCACTTCTTCTCGCCGGTCGAGAAGATGATGCTGGTCGAGATCATCATGGGCAAGAACACCGGCGACGTCGCGCTCGCGACCGCGCTCGACTATGTCCGCGCGATCGGCAAGACGCCCATTGTTGTGAACGATTCCCGTGGCTTCTTCGCCAACCGCTGCGTGATGCGCTACATCTCCGAGGGCAATGAGATGCTGCTGGAAGGCGTGCCGCCGGCGATGATCGAGAACACCGCCAAGATGGCGGGCATGCCGGTCGGACCGCTGTCGCTGCAGGACGAGGTCGCGCTCGACCTCGGCCTGAAGATCACCAAGGCGACCGAGGCCGATCTCGGCCCCAACGCGGTCGATCAGGCGCAGAAGAAGCTGATGGTCGAGATGGTCGAGAAGCAGGGCCGCTTCGGCCGCAAGAACAGCAAGGGCTTCTACGACTATCCCGAGAAGGGCAAGGGCCAGAAGAGCCTGTGGCCCGGGCTCGCCAATCTGCAGCCAAAGCAGCTCGATCCCGACACGCTCAGCGTCGAGGAATTGAAGCAACGCTTCCTGGTGGTGCAGGCGGTGGAAGCCGCGCGCACCGTCGAGGATCACGTCATCACGGACGTGCGCGAGGCGGATGTCGGCTCGATCCTCGGCTTTGGCTTCGCGCCGTTCACCGGCGGCGCACTGTCCTACATCGACTTCATGGGCACGAAGAATTTCGTCGCGCTCTGCCACACCTTCGAGAAGAAGTACGGCTCGCGCTTCACTCCGCCGAAGCTGCTCGAGGAGATGGCTGCCAAGGGCGAAACCTTCTACGGCCGCTTTCCGCCGAAGAAACAGGCGGCGTAAGCGTCGTCGCGCTCTGGCCCAAATCGCGCAGGATCAAGCCGGTCATCGATCCGACTTGATCCTGTTGCGTGACGGTCGCGCCGGTAAAACTCCCGCCACGCTTGCTCTGCACTGGCACCACGCGCTGCTGGCATCACTCTTGCTGGTTGATCGTCGAGACGATCACCAAGATGACGAGCAGGGGGGTGTCGTGCAATGCGTGCTGTACTCAAGGGAGGTGCCGCCGAGGCCGCGGGCAAGCATTCCGTCTCGCTGTCATCGCCACGACGCCTGAAACCGCTGCGCTTGCGAGGCAAGGGTCCTTCTTGGACCGGCCTGGTGCTACTCGTTCTGGCCGTGGATCTTGTGCTCGCGGCCGCGGCCTGGAATGCCGTCGATTTCTTCCGCCATTGAGCCGTCATTCTCCGGCGACAGCAAAGCGCCGGCAAGATAGGCGAACTGGTTGAATGCAAGGCAGGCGACGACGATCGGAGCGCCGGTGGCAAACGCAAAGCCGTCGGATTGGAGCACGATCGCCGCGAGCACCGCGATCAGCGGCGACACCAGCATCAATGTCCAAACTCGAAAGTACAAACTGGTTGCCAGCCCAACGAGGGTGCTGGTCAACAAAAGGGTAAAGGCAATCGTCACATTTTTAGACCAGTTGGAGCGGAGGGCGCGCCGCAGGTCATAGTCGGTCAGTTGGATAAGGACAGCAACGCCCTCTGCCGGAAGTACACCGACTTAGTCTTAACCGGTAGAATGCAGGTCAAATTGATTAGTTCCACCTCCGGTTGCCGAGAAAAGGGCCAATTAGAAAGAGCCGGATCCATCGATCCGGCTCTTTCGCTATCGTAGCGAGAGAGCTCAGGCAGCCTTGAGCAGGCCTTCCTTCTTCAGCGCTTCCTGCACCTTCGGGCGCGCCGCGACGCGGGCCTTGTAGGCCGTTAGATTCGGCAGGCTCGAGAGATCGAAGCCGAGCCGGTCGCTCGCCCACATGATCATGGTGAAGAGGTAGCCGTCGGCGACCGTGAACTGGTTGCCCATCAGGTATTCGCGTCCGGCAAGCTGGCTCTCGACGTATTTGAACTTGCCCATGGCGCGGTCCTTGAAGAAGGCCTTGGCGTCGTCGGCGAGCACCGGCGAGAACATCGGGCCGAGATTCTTGTGCAGCTCGGTCGTGATGTAGTTCAGCCATTCGAGCAGCTTGTAGCGCTCGTTGGAATCCCGGGCCGGCGCCAGCTTCTTGTCGGCGGCCTTGTCTGCGATCATCTGGATGATGATCGGCCCCTCGGTGACCATCTCGCCGGTGTCCAGCGCCAGCGCGGGCACCTGACCCTTGGGGTTCACTTGCAGGAAATCGTCGCCGTTTTCGAGCTTCTTGGCGCGCAAATCGACCTTGACGAGGTCGTAGGGCAGGCCTGCCTCGAGCAGGGCGATGTGGGGGGAGAGGGAGCAGGCACCGGGGGTGTAATAAAGCTTCATGGGGGTATTCCTTCCCTTGTTCTTGGCGTCCGGAGAGGGATTGCCTACATGCACCTGCATGAAATAGTCAAGATTGATGCAGATGCATTCAGTGCGGTACAGTCGGTTCCGGGACCCTATGAGCTAGACCATGAAACGCAAGCTATCGAGTGAGGCGACGGCCGCCTGGATCCGCCTGATGCGGGTGCCGAGCCGGGTGCTTGACTGCGTCGAGCAGGATTTGAAGAAGGCCGGCTTTCCGCCGCTCGCCTGGTATGACGCCTTGCTCGAGCTGTCGCGCGCGCCGTCGGGCGAGCTGCGCCCGGTCGAGCTCGAGCGGCAGATGCTGATCCCGCAATATTCGACCTCGCGGCTGATCGACAAGCTGGTCGACGAGGGGCTCGCCGCCCGGCGCGAATGCAAGATCGACAAGCGCGGCCAGTTCGTCGAGATCACCGAGGCAGGTCGCGAGCTCCAGAAGAAGATGTGGAGCGCCTATTCCTCGGCGATCGACAAGCATGTCGGCTCGAAATTGTCCGATGCCGACGCGGCCAGGCTGTGCGGTCTGCTCGACCGTTTGGGCTGCTCCTGCGGCGACGCAAAAAGCGACGCCAAGGTCGATACGAAGAGCGATACCAAGGCCGCGCCGGCGCGAGACGGCGTGCCTGCCCGATGATATTCCTGATCCCATCATCCGCGGCCGTTGTGGCCCACGGATGCCCCTGCCACCGCGCGCCTTCGATCGAAGCGCCCTTGAGTTGGATTATCTATGGCGCGTGACCAGATCGACATGACGCCGCTGCAGTCGCGCGACGAACTCGTGGCGTGGCTTGAAGCCGGCGTGAAGCCTGAGTCCGAATTCCGGATCGGCACCGAGCACGAGAAGACTCCGTTCACGCTCGAAGGCCATCAGCCTGTGCCGTATGAAGGCGCGAAGGGCATCGGCGCGCTGCTCGAGGGCATGAAGCTGCTGCTCGGCTGGGAGCCGATCATGGAGTGCGGCAACATCATCGGCCTTTATGACGTCACCGGCGGCGGCGCGATCTCGCTCGAGCCGGGCGGGCAGTTCGAATTGTCGGGCGCGCCGGTCGAAACCGTGCATCAGACGCAGTCGGAATTGATGGCGCATCTGGCGCAGGTGCGCGAAATCGCGACCCCGCTCGGCATAGGCTTCCTCGGTCTCGGCATGACGCCATCCTGGTCGCGGGCGCAGATCCCGGCGATGCCCAAGGGCCGCTACAAGATCATGTCCAACTACATGCCGAAGGTCGGCAAATACGGCCTCGACATGATGTACCGGACCTGCACGGTGCAGACCAATCTCGACTTCTCCTCCGAAGCCGACATGGTGAAGAAGCTGCGGGTGTCGCTGGCGCTGCAGCCGATCGCGACCGCCCTGTTCGCCAACTCGCCGTTCACCGAAGGCAAGCCCAACGGCTTCCTGTCGTTCCGCTCCGAGATCTGGCGCGACACCGACAATGCGCGCTCTGGCATGATCCCGTTCGCGTTCGAGGACGGCATGGGCTTCGAGCGCTATGTCGATTATGCGCTCGACGTTCCCATGTATTTCGTCAAGCGCGGCGAAGAATATATCGACGTCTCCGGCTCCTCGTTCCGCGATTTCTTCGCCGGCAAGAACCGGATTCTCCCCGGCGAGCGCCCGACCTTGTCGGACTGGGCCAATCATCTCTCGACGATCTTCCCCGAGGTGCGGCTGAAGCGTTACCTTGAAATGCGCGGCGCCGACGGCGTGCCGTGGGGTCGGCTGCCGGCACTGCCGGCATTCTGGGTCGGGCTGCTTTATGACCATGACAGCCTCGATGCCGCGTGGGACATCGTCCGCCACTGGACGGCGCCGGAGCGGCAGGCGCTGCGCGACGACGTGCCGCGCTTCGGCTTCAAGGCGCGGATCAAGGACCGCTATCTGTTCGAGATCGCCAAGGAGTGCCTGGTCCTGTCGCATGCCGGATTGCGGCGGCGCGGCCGGATCGACCATCTCGGACGCGACGAAAGCCGCTTCCTCGAACCGCTCGAGCGCATCATCGAGACTGGCCGCTCGCCGGCGGAAGAGATGCTGGAGAAGTTCAACGGTCCCTGGAGGGGCTCGGTGGAACCGGCCTATCAGGAGTACGCCTTCTAAGCCTCGCTCGGCCCCAATTCGGGTTCTGAGGCACACGCGGACGGCGGTGTTGTCGTACCTGCCGTTGCGGCGCCGTTCATCGGCCGTACAGGTTCATGGCGTTCAAATGACACCCCGCGAAATGCGCGGGGCTGCGCGAATTTGAAAGCAATCTCATGGGGATAGGCCGCCTCTTTAGGGCGTGTGTGGTGATGTTTGCGGTCTTTACGGCCGCTGTCGTCGCGCGCCCGGCATTGGCGCAGACCAATTTCGACCGTCCCGGCGGCGACTATCTGAACGCGCCGGTGACGACAGGCGATCCCGCCGATTGCGCGCTCACCTGCGAGCGCGACCGCCGCTGCCGCGCCTGGAGCTTCAACTATCCGACCGACGCCAACAACGGCGCGGTGTGCTGGCTGAAGAACACCGTGCCGCTGCGGGTGCAGAACGATTGCTGCGTTTCCGGGGTGCGCGGCGCGGGCGTGGTCGAGCCGCGCAACGGCGCCATCGAAACCTCGATCGACCGCCTCGGCGGTGACTACAAGAACTTCGAACTGAAGAGCCACGACGGCGACGAGGCCTGCCAGGCCGCCTGCACCGCCGACAACAAGTGCCGCGCCTGGACCTACGCCCGGCCTGGCTATGCCGGCCGCGACGCTCATTGCTTCCTGAAGAAGGAGATCAAGCCGCCGCGCCGCAAGGCGGGATTCACGTCTGGCGTGGTGCGCTAGGGGCCGCATATGCATTTATGGGTCCCGGCTTTCCGCAGGGACGACAGGCTACTCCGCCGCCAGCACCGTGATCTCCGGCCACAATGCCTTCCACCGCGCCGCCTTCCTCGCATAGTTCGCCGCCGAAAAATTCGCGGTCCGGTTCGGCCGCACGATCATGCCGGCGACATCATCGAAACCGTTCGGCGCATAGACGTCGTAGCCGTTCATGACGCGGCGGATGCCGATCCGCGTGTTCTCGGTGAGGAAGCGATCAATGCCGTCGGTAGAGCGCGACAGCGGCGGATAGGGCAGGCCGTGCTTGTCGGGGTACCAGAGATGGACGCGGGCCTGGTTGCGGGCCTCGATCGCGACATCGAGATGGTCGAGCCGCGCCCTGAGGTCGCGGATTACAGCGTCTTCGGCTTGCCACGACGTCTCCGGATCGAAATAGAAGATGTCGTAGTCGTTGATGCCGTGATCGAGCGGCCGGTTGGTCTGCACGTTCCACACGGTCTGCACCAGACAGCCGGCCACCAGCCAGGCATCGGGCAAAGCGAGGCGGTACAACTCGTCTGTTATCGCCTGATTGGCGGGGTTGCGCAGCACGGCGGTGAGGAATTCGTCTTGCGTCACGAGGAAGCGGTTGCGTCGTAATCCCGGACCGTTTTTTTCGATGCCAGCGTTCGCCAGTGCCGGCGCAGTAGCGGCTCGACGGTGGCGCGCCTGGCCTTCGACAGGCGGATCAGCACGATCGGATAATCGCGGTAGTGATCGGTGAAGTAGAACACTTTGGGCTCGCGCTCGACCAGCATGTCGCGCTCATCCGGCGGCACGCCCGGCATCACCAGGCTGTCGCCGTCCTCCTTGAGCCGCACCAGCATCTTCTTGCGCACCTTCAGCGCCGGCGTACCGTAGGAAAATCCGTCCTCGACTTCCGGCCACGCCAGCGCAATGTGCCTGATGTCGTCGAAGGTCACGGCCAGCCTCATTCTCGTCTTCATCCCGAGGAGCCGCAAAAGCGGCGTCTTGAGGGATGGACCACAGGCCTCGTGGTTCGAGATGGCGCTTCGCGCCTCCTCACCATGACGGGAGAGATCATTGCACCGAGGTGAAGAAGCGCGCGAGGCGGAAGCCGGAGAGCCAAGTCCAGACCGGCTGGCTGCGGATGCCCATGTCCCAGGAGCCGACCACTGCGTCGGCGCGGCCGATCAGATTGTCGATCGGCAACAGGCCGACGCCGCCGTCGCGCACCGGCACGCGGCTGTCGGCGGAATTGTCCCTGTTGTCGCCGAGCACGAACAGTTGGCCCGGCGGCACCGTCACCTCTTGCGTGTTGTCGAGCCGGCCGTTGTCGCGGATCTTGAAGATCGCGTGGCTGACGCCGTTCGGCAGCGTCTCGATATAACGGTAGGCGTCCTCGCCGCCGCCGCGATCGTCCTCGGCAAAGCCGGTGCCGTCGGGCTTCAGCGCCGCTGGATGATCGTTGATGAAGAGCTGGCCCTGCCGCATCTGGATGCGATCGCCGGGCAGCCCGACCACGCGCTTGACCCAGGCCTGCGAGCGGTCGCCCGGCCAGCGGAACACGACGACGTCGCCGCGCTTCGGTGTCTCGCCGAACACGCGGCCGGTCTCCGGCAGCGTGATCTGGATCGGCAGCGAGGCCGCGCCGTAGCCATAGGGGAATTTCGAGGCGACCAGCGCGTCGCCGATCAGGAGCGTCGGTTCCATCGAGCCCGACGGCACATAGAACGGCTCCGCGATCGCGCCCTTGGCGAGGAACACGACGGCCACGATCGCGGCCAGTTGCACGGCCTGCCCGCGCCAACTGGTCGGCTTGGCCGCCACGACTTCGTTTCCGCTGCTCACTAGCCCGTTCCTCCGACCGTAATCCGTTCCATCCGCAACGTCGGCTGGCCGACGCCGACCGGCACACCCTGGCCGTTCTTGCCGCAGGTGCCGATTCCCGTGTCCAGCGCAAGATCGTTGCCGATCATGGTGATCCTATGGAGATCGGTCGGTCCATTGCCGATCAGCATGGCGCCCTTCAGCGGTGCGCCGAGCTTCCCGTTCTCGATCTTGTAGGCCTCGGTGCACTGGAACACGTACTTGCCCGAGGTGATGTCGACCTGTCCGCCGCCGAAATTGGCGGCATACATGCCGTTCTTGACCGAGGCGATGATCTCCGCCGGGTCGCGGTCGCCCGGCAGCATGTAGGTGTTGGTCATGCGCGGCATCGGCACATGGGCATAGCTCTGCCGCCTTCCGTTGCCGGTCGGCTTCATGCCCATCAGCCGGGCATTCTGGCGGTCCTGCATGTAGCCGACCAAAATGCCGTCCTCGATCAGGACGGTACGGTTGGTCGGTGTGCCTTCGTCGTCGATCGAGAGCGAGCCGCGGCGTGACGCCATGGTGCCGTCGTCGACCACAGTGACGCCCTTGGCCGCGACCTGCCGGCCCATCAGGCCGGCGAAGGCGGAGGTCTGCTTGCGGTTGAAATCGCCCTCGAGCCCATGGCCGACGGCCTCATGCAGCATCACACCGGGCCAGCCGGCCCCAAGCACCACGTCCATTTCGCCGGCGGGCGCCGGCACCGATTCGAGATTGACGAGAGCCTCGCGCAGCGCGCCGTCGGCGGCGTCGCGCCAGGCCTTGGTTTCGATGAAGCGCGCATAGCCTTCGCGGCCGCCATAGCCCTTGCTGCCACTCTCCTGCCGGTCGCCCTGGCCGGCAACCACGGAGATGTTGACGCGCACCAGCGGGCGGATGTCGCGATAGCTCTCGCCGTCGGGTCGCAGGATCTCGACCACCTGCCAGGTCGCGGTGAGGCTGGCCGAGACCTGCCGCACCCGCGGGTCCTTGTCCCGGACATAGGCGTCGATCTCGCCGAGCAGCTTTACCTTTGCCTCGAACGCCGGGCCATCCAGCGGGTTCTCGTCGCCATAGAGCCTTACATTCGTGTGGGCCGGCGCCGCGGCAAAGCTGCCGGCATAGCCGCCGCGCACCGCCGCTACCGCATCCGCCGCACGGATCAGCGCGGGGATCGAGACGTCGGAGGAATGCGCATAGCCGACTGCGTCGTCCTTGACCGCGCGCAGGCCGAAGCCCTGCGAGGTGTCATAGGTCGCCTGCTTCAGCCGGCCATTGTCGAACACCAGCGCCTCGGTCTGTCCGAATTCCAGGAACAGCTCGCCGTCATCGGCCCCCTCAAGCCCGCGCGCCACCTCTCGGCGGACGGCATCGCGGTCCAGATTGGCGCGGTCGAGCAGGGAGGTCGTGGCGGGATTGGTCATGGTCACTCCGACGCAATGCGATTGCTTGGCGATTCCTTGTCATCCTTGCCTGAAGCGCAACTGATTGCCAGTGGGGAACCCGCAGCAGGAATTTCGGGGGATTGAAGCAGAGACGAGCGGAAAACTCATCTTACAACCCGGAAACCTGTGCCGGTCCCCGGTTCAGGCCCGGACGGCGATTGCTAGAGATAGTGTTTGGAGTGGCAAACCGGGAGTGCCTGCGACAGTGACGTCGGTCACGGCGGCCCGTCGCGGTTCTCACCTTGTCGTCATCAGCCGGTGCGCCGACCTGCCTTCCGCGGTTGGCTTTCCGGCGCACGCTCATCGCTCGACTGCGGCGTCGGCTGTGATTGCGAGCTGGTGCCGGCCGCGCCCTGCGTCGAGGTCGGAAAACCATGCTCCTGCGCCCACCGGTATAGCTCGTCGAATACCGGTTTGAGCGCCTTGGCCGATGGCGTCATCTCGTACTCAACCCGCGGCGGCACCTCGGGATAGACCGTGCGCTTCACCAGGCCGTTGGCCTCGAGATCGCGAAGCTGCGTGGTCAGCATGTGCTGGGTCACACCGGGAATCGACTGGCGCAGTTCGCCGAACCGGCGCTTGCGCTCGACCAGTTGCCAGAGGATGTCGCCCTTCCATTTCCCGGCCAGCACCGAAAGCGCGCGATGAAATTGCGCCGACAGGTCGCCGTTGCACGGTTCGGACGCCGCCGTCGGAGGCTCGGTGGGCTCAATAGTCATCTTTTTCATACTACCTCACAAAAAGCATCCTACTTGTTATTTTCATCTTACTTCCGAATTTAGTCCATCGAAATCCGCGGGCCCTGCCACCGATCGGTCGGGTGGCTGTGCGGTCGGGTCGATTCGAACAAATGGGGAGTCATCCATGTCCGTTGCTGTTGCCGTGGCGCCGTCGCGCTGGAAATCCGTCACCCTTTGGGTCGTCAGGGGACTGCTCGCCCTGGCCTTTGCCGCCGCGGGCGCCGCCAAGCTCTATGGCGTGCCGATGCTGGTCGAGGAGTTCGAGCACATCGGGCTCGGCCAATGGTTCCGCTATTTCACGGGATCGCTGGAACTGCTCGGCGCCATACTGATTCTCGTGCCCCCGGTCGCAGCCTTTGGCGGCGTGCTGCTGAGTTGCATCATGGTCGGCGCGACCATCACCCATCTGTTCGTGATCGGCGGCTCGCCAGTGCCCGCGCTCGTGCTGCTGACATTGAGCGCGATCGTCGCCTACGCCAAGCGCAGCCAGTTCGCTCTGGTCGCAAGCTTGCCTTGAGGCGGACGGGATGCGCGCCTCCCGCCGTATACTGACGCTAGCCGCGGGGTTGGCGCTGGCATTCGCGGTGCCGTTCGTCGTGACATTGCTGCTCACCGGTTCGGTCTCGGCGATCTCCAGGCCGGAGGCGAAGAAGCCCGAGCCGCGCGCGCACCATGTGGTGCTGCCGATCAACTCAGACGACCCGACCACGATGCGGGCGCTGATCTCGACCGCGCTCAACCTTCCGAAATATTATCGGGAGCGCAACGAGCCCTTCGAGATCGAGGTCGTCGCCTACAATGCCGGCGTCCACATGCTGCGCGCCGATACCTCGCCGGTGAAGGACCTGTTGCGGGTGGTGAGGGGGCTCACGCCGGACATCCGCTTCGTGGTCTGCGAAGCCACCAAGCTCGGCATGGAGCGCGCCGAGGGACATCCGCTCGTCCTGCTCGACGATGTCGACCTGGTGCCGAATGGGCCCGGACACATCATCGAATTGCAGGAAGCCGGCTGGTCCTACATCCGGTCCTGAGCGATGCAGCCCTCAAGCCAAGCGGAGAATCCGTCATGACGTCAGCCCGAGCACCCACGCGCCGCGCCGTCGTCGCCGGCATGATCGGCACAGGCGCCGCGCTCGCGATGCCGGCCGCAGCGTCGGGACCGCCGCCATTCGGCACGATCCGGCACCAGTTCACGCTGGTTCCGGGCGCCCGCCCGGTGCCGCCGGTTGCCATACCGGCGCTCGCCGGCGGCGCGCTCGATCTCACCTCATTCAGAGGCAAGATGGTGCTGGTGAACTTCTGGGCCACATGGTGTGCGGCGTGCCGGACCGAGCTGCCGATGCTGGATCGCCTCGCGGCCAGCGGCCGTAGCGACCTTGCGGTCGTCGCGATCAGCACCGATCGCAACCGTGCGTTAGTGCCGTCCTACGTCAAGCAGCTCAAGCTTCGCCACCTCACGATCGGTTTCGATCCGGGCGGTCTGGTGTCGCGCGTCGACGCCGCCGAGATCGATACGCCGTTCGCGCTCTACGGCATGCCGATCTCGTTCCTGATCGGCGTCACCGGGCAGGCCGAGGGTTACATGACGGGTGAAGCGGACTGGCTGTCCGCCGATGCGAGCGGGTTGTTCGACTACTATGCGGGCGGTGCTGCGCGGTAACGGCGCGCAGCAGTCGGCCTAGGGCAATTTGTCATAGCCCTCCGCCAGCCCATTCAGGCTGAGCGGGAAGCCAATGCCCTCTTCAGGCGTTTCGAAGATAATGAACGTCGCGGTCTTGGCGTTCTTGAGCTGGCCGAGCAGCTTGTCGTCCATCACGACCTCGGCGACGCAGCCATTCGGCAGGCATCTGACAAAACCGGCGCGGCCGACGTCCTGATTGTCGAGCTTCAGGCCGAGGCCGGAGGGCAGCAGCACGCCGAGCGGGGCGACCACGCGCATCAGGCGACTCTTCTGGTCGGCGGTCTTCAGCACGATCACGGTCAGGCCGGCATTGGAGCGGTCCTCCGCTACCACGCTCTGGATCAGCGCGCATTGCTCGGCCTGGGCGCCGGGCGGGGTGTCGCAGCGGATTTGCCAGTCGCCATGGACCGAGCGCACCGCGCCCTGCGCGTTCGCCGGCTGGGTTAGGCCGAGAGCGAGAGCCAGAATCACAAGGCCGCCGAGCCAGCCCGCCACCGTTAAACGCAAACCACTTGCCTGCAAACCTCTTGCCTGAATGTCCGAAGCGCCCATCCGGGTCGATCCTTTGATGTTCGGTCGGTCCGGCCGTCCGGCCGCCGGTAGCACGCGCGATCATGATGCGCCTTCAAAATGGCATCGTGATCTCATCTCTTTGTTTGAGCATGATCTTTTCGGAAACCGGCTGTCCCTGTTCCGGATCGTGCTCGTTAGCCGACTGATACCGCAATGACGGCGCCTTGAAGGCGATCTTGAAGCCATTCCCGCGCCGGATTGGGGCGGCCCGCAGCGAATCAGGTTCCTGTGGGCCAGCCCGTCTGTGCCTACATCCGGTAATCCGCCTGTCAACTGCGTGCGGCAGTGTTTCGGCGACTTTCGCTTGATTTTGCGGGAAAAATAGCAAGCGGCAGGTTCATCGCGCGCGCATGGCTTTCGGCCCCACTACTGCATTGCGAGCGCCTGCGAATTATGGTTTGAGAGGCTGGATTTCGACGCGTTCTAGCGATCTGGCTCCCGTACCCACCTTGACTCAGAGACGGGTATGTCCGGAAGGCCATTTGTCAGGGCGGATCGTGCTGCATTTTTGGCCATGTGCCGGAGGTGCTTTGGGGAATTATCAAGGGAGCGCGAACGGCATGAAGATGTCGATTGGCCGGTTGGGCAGGCAGTTGCTGGGGTTGGTGGTGGCGGGCATGGCGTTTGTCGCCGCGGGACCGGCGTCCGCCGAAATGGGGCAGCCGGCCCCGTGGGAGCACACGCTGCAGGAAGGCGCGACCCCGGTGATGGAAAACATCATCTGGTTTCACAATTTCTTGCTGGTGCTGATCACCGTCATCACCCTGTTCGTGCTGGCGCTGCTCATCATCGTGGTGGTGAAGTTCAACGCCAAGGCCAATCCGGTCCCCTCCAGGACCACCCACAACACGCTGATCGAAGTGGCCTGGACGCTGATCCCGGTCCTGATCCTGGTCGGCATCGCGGTGCCGTCGTTCCGCCTCCTGTTCCTGGAGCTCGACGTGCCGAAGCCGGACCTCACGGTGAAGGTCACCGGCAAGCAGTGGTATTGGTCCTACGCCTACCCGGATAACGGCAAGTTCGAGTTCGACTCGCTGCTCGACAAGGACAAGCAGCCCCGTCTGCTCGGCGTCGACAACGAGATGGTGGTCCCGGTCAACAAGGTGGTGCGGATCCAGACCACCGGCGCCGATGTCATCCACTCCTTCGCGGTGCCGGCCTTCGGCGTGAAGATCGACTCGGTCCCCGGCCGCCTCAACGAGAGCTGGTTCAAGGCCACCAAAACCGGCGTGTTCTACGGCCAGTGCTCGGAACTGTGCGGCAAGGACCACGCCTTTATGCCGATCGCGGTGCGGGTCGTCAGCGACCAGGAATTCGCGACCTGGGTTGAAGGGGCGAAGAAGAAGTTTGCGACCAACCCGGCGAATTCCTACGCGTCGGCTGGTCAGGCGGCGCAGTAAGCCTGACGGCTTGCGGCGCGGATGGAATAAGGGCGACGGGACCGCAAGGTCCGAGAGGGACTGCAAGGCAGGATTTTGAACATGGCGACAGGCGCAGCGACACACGACGATCACGCCCATGATGATCACGCCCACCATCCGACCGGATGGCGGCGTTATCTCTACTCCACGAACCACAAGGACATCGGTACGATGTACCTGGTCTTTGCGGTGATCGCGGGCATCATCGGCGCTGCGATGTCGATCGCGATCCGTGCCGAGTTGATGTACCCGGGTGTCCAGATATTCCACGAGACGCACACCTATAACGTGTTCGTGACCTCGCACGGTCTGATCATGATCTTCTTCATGGTCATGCCGGCGATGATCGGCGGGTTCGGCAACTGGATGGTGCCGCTGATGATCGGCGCGCCCGACATGGCGTTCCCGCGCATGAACAACATCTCGTTCTGGCTGCTGCCGGCCTCGTTCGCGCTGCTCCTGCTGTCCACCTTCGTCGAGGGTGAACCGGGCGCCAACGGCGTCGGTGCGGGCTGGACCATGTACGCGCCGCTGTCGACCTCGGGCCATCCCGGTCCGGCAGTCGATTTCGCGATTCTCTCGCTCCATCTCGCGGGTGCATCGTCGATCCTCGGCGCCATCAACTTCATCACCACGATCTTCAACATGCGCGCGCCGGGCATGACCCTGCACAAGATGCCGCTGTTCGTGTGGTCGATCCTGGTGACGGTGTTCCTGCTGCTGCTGTCGCTGCCGGTGCTTGCCGGTGCGATCACCATGCTGCTGACCGACCGCAATTTCGGCACCGCCTTCTTTGCGGCTGACGGCGGCGGCGACCCCGTGCTGTTCCAGCATCTGTTCTGGTTCTTCGGCCACCCCGAAGTGTACATCCTGATCCTGCCGGCCTTCGGCATGGTCAGCCAGATCGTCTCGACCTTCTCGCGCAAGCCGGTGTTCGGCTATCTCGGCATGGCCTACGCCATGGTCGCGATCGGCGGCATCGGCTTCGTGGTGTGGGCGCACCACATGTACACCGTCGGCATGTCGTCGGCGACGCAGGCCTATTTCGTCGCCGCCACGATGGTGATCGCGGTGCCGACCGGCGTGAAGATCTTCTCCTGGATCGCCACCATGTGGGGCGGCTCGATCGAGTTCAAGGCGCCGATGATCTGGGCGATCGGCTTCATCTTCCTGTTCACGGTCGGTGGCGTCACCGGCGTCGTGCTGGCGAACGCCGGCGTCGACCGCGTGCTGCAGGACACCTATTACGTGGTGGCGCACTTCCACTACGTGCTGTCGCTCGGCGCCGTGTTCGGCATCTTCGCGGGCTGGTACTACTGGTTCCCGAAGATGTTCGGCTACATGTACTCCGAGACCATCGCCAAGGCGCACTTCTGGTTCACCTTCATCGGCGTCAACCTGGTGTTCTTCCCGCAGCACTTCCTCGGCCTGTCGGGCATGCCGCGCCGTTACGTCGACTATCCGGATGCGTTCGCCGGCTGGAACCTGATCTCGTCGTACGGCTCCTACATCTCCGGCATCGGCGTGCTGATCTTCATCTACGGCGTGATCGATGCCTTCGTCCGCAAGGAGCAGGCCGCGAACAATCCGTGGGGTGCGGGCGCGACCACGCTGGAGTGGACGCTGACCTCGCCGCCGCCGTTCCACCAGTTCGAAGTGCTGCCCCGCGTGCAGTAAGTCCAGGACAACGCGGCGCACCCTGGGTGCGCCGCGCCTTTTGAGAGAAGCGAGACCTGATCTTGTCGGTTGTCGATCACAACGCCATCGAGCTGCCCCGGATCTCCGAGGCCGAAGTGAGCGACTACATCGCGCTGCTGAAGCCGCGCGTGATGTCGCTGGTGATCTTCACCGCGCTGGTCGGCCTGATGATTGCGCCGGTGCATGTCCATCCGGTGCTGGCGTTCACCTCGATCCTGTGCATCGCGGTCGGCGCCGGTGCCTCGGGCGCGCTCAACATGGCCTATGAGAGCGATGTCGACGCGTTGATGTCGCGCACCGCCAACCGGCCGATCCCGCGTGGCCGGATCACGCCGACCGAGGCGGCCGCGTTCGGCATCACGCTCGCCTTCTTCTCGGTGATGACGCTCGGCATCCTCGTCAACTGGGTGGCGGGCGCGCTGCTTGCCTTCACCATCTTCTTCTATGCCGTGATCTACACGATGTGGCTGAAGCGCTGGACCGCGCAGAACATCGTGATCGGCGGCGCCGCCGGTGCGCTGCCGCCGGTGGTGGCATGGGCCGCCGCGACCGGCTCGCTCTCGGTCGAGCCGATCCTGCTGTTCCTGATCATCTTCTTCTGGACCCCGCCGCACTTCTGGGCGCTGGCGCTGTTCCGCAGCGACGACTATGCGCGCGCCGGCATCCCGATGCTGCCGGTCGTCGCCGGACCCGACGCGACCCGCCTGCAGATCCTGCTCTACACCATCGTGCTGGTCGCGATTGCGCTGGCGCCGTGGCCGCTCGGCTATTTCGACGCGATCTACGGCATCACCTCGCTGGTACTAGGCGCCGGCATGCTGTGGCTCGCCATCGAGGTCTATCGCCGCCGCGAGGGTGTGGCGGCCAATCGTGCGACGCGCCGGCTGTTCGCCTTCTCGATCCTTTATCTGTTCGCGCTGTTCGCCGTCCTCCTCGCCGAGGTCGTGATCCGCGCGATTGCGCCTGTCTTCATCGGATAGGGACGCCGGGGGCCGAGATGGGGGCGCATGGGATACCAATGGACGACAAAAACGAACCAGAAGGCATCGTCCTCACCGAGGCGCAGCTCAAGAGCCGCCGCCAGCGCTCGATCGCGATTGCGCTCGCGCTCGGCGTCATGGTCCTGCTGTTCTTCGCCGTCACCCTCGTCAAGGGGCCGGCCGTGCTGGTGCGGCCGCTGTGAGTGAGATGGCGAACCAGCGCAGCACCGAGGGATCGCAGCGCGCCAGGGTCACGCGCCGCATGCTGACGCGCGACGCCGTCGTCGCGTCGATCTGCGGCTTCGTCGTGGTGCTGATGGTCGGCGCGTCCTACGCGGCCGTTCCGTTCTACAACTGGTTCTGCCGCACCACCGGCTTCAACGGCACCACCCAGGTCGCGACCTCGGTGCCGACAGGTGCACCGCTCGAGCGCACCATCACCGTCAGCTTCGATTCCAACGTCGCGCCGGGCCTGCCCTGGAAGTTCCAGCCGGAGCAGAACAATATCGACGTCAAGATCGGCCAGGTCGTCACGGTCTATTACACCGTGACCAACCAGTCGGCGCGCACCACGACCGGCCAGGCTTCCTACAATGTCGCGCCGCTGACGGTCGGCGCCTATTTCCAGAAGATCAACTGCTTCTGCTTCACCGAACAGACCATGGCGCCGGGCGAAAAGCGCGAGATGGCTGTGGTGTTCTATGTCGACCCCGCGCTGGCCAAGGACAGCGAGAACGACACGCTGAAGACGATCACGTTGTCCTACACCTTCTTCCCCGTGCGAGACGCTGCGCCGAAGCCCGTGGCGGCCGGCGAGGCGGAGCAGCGCAACGGCGGCTAGTTCTGGAATTCAAGATTAAGACGTGCCTTACGGCACGCGAATGGAGAGACGGCAATGGCTGAGGCGCAAGTCAAGCATCACGACTATCATCTCGTCGACCCGAGCCCGTGGCCGGTGGTCGGCTCGATCTCGGCCTTCATCATGGCGGTCGGCGCGATCGGCTGGATGCATCACATGTACGCGGCCGCTCCGATCGTATTCGGCATCGGCAGCATCGGCGTGCTCTACACGATGGCGAGCTGGTGGGGCGACGTGATCAAGGAAGCCCAGTACATGGGCGACCACACCCGCGTTGTGCAGATCAGCCACCGCTACGGCATGATCCTGTTCATTGCCTCCGAGGTGATGTTCTTCGTCGCCTGGTTCTGGGCCTTCTTCAATTCGGCGCTGTTCCCGGCCGATGCGGTGCACGCCACCCGCGACGCGGTGTTCGGCTGCGGCGCCGGCACGGCGATGGGCGCCTGCTCCGTCCCCGGCACCTGGCCGCCGCACGGCATAGAGACCTTCGACCCCTGGCATCTGCCGCTGCTCAACACGCTGCTGCTGCTGACTTCGGGCACCACGGTCACCTGGGCGCACCATGCGCTGCTGGAGAACGACCGCCAGGGCCTCAAGCAGGGCCTGATCCTCACCGTGATCCTCGGCGCCTGCTTCACCTGCGTGCAGGCCTATGAGTACGCGCATGCGACGTTCTCGTTCGGCGGCAACGTCTACGGCTCGACCTTCTTCATGGCGACCGGGTTCCACGGCTTCCACGTGCTGGTCGGCACCATCTTTCTGCTGGTCTGCCTGATCCGTGCCTATGCCGGCCACTTCACGCCGAAGCAGCACCTCGGCTTCGAGTTTGCCGCCTGGTACTGGCACTTCGTCGACGTGGTCTGGCTGTTCCTGTTCATCTGCATCTACGTCTGGGGCCACGGCGCCGAGACGATGGCCCACGGCGCACACTAAAGCGCGAGCCGACGTGCTAAGAGGGGCGGCCGGATGGCCGCCCCTTTGTTTTGAAGAGAACCGATGACCGATACACCGCCCACTGTGACCGAAAGCGCGATCCGCGGCATCGCCTGCCGCTGTCCGCGCTGCGGCAAGGGCAAGCTCTATTCCGGCTTCCTGACGCTGGCGCCGCGCTGCCAGGCTTGCGACCTCGACTTCGCCTTCATCGATGCCGGTGACGGGCCGGCGATCTTCGTCATCATGCTGGCCGGCGCCATCGTGGTCGCGGCGGCGCTGATCGTCGAGGTGAAGTACCAGCCGCCGTTCTGGGTGCATGCCGCGCTGTGGCTGCCGTTGATCGTGGTGACCACGATCCTGCCGCTGCGGTCGATGAAGGCGCTTCTGATCGCGCTGCAATTCCACCACAAGGCCGCCGAAGGCCAGTTGATCGAGCGCGATCCGAAATGAATGACACGGCGAACAAAGCGTTTTCCGGCGAAGTGGACACCGGTTCGCGCGAAGAAAACGCGTCAAAACAAAAAGCGAGAGCCCCGTTCGATCGGAACGGAAAAGGCTCTGGCCGACCGAGCGCGGCCGGCTTCGGCATTTTCACGCTGATCCTGATCGCGGTGTTTATCGCGCTTGGCGTCTGGCAATTGCAGCGCCGGGTCGAGAAGCATGCGCTGATCGCCGCACTCGACGCACGGCTGGCCGCGCCGACGGAGGCGTTGCCGCCACCAGCGGCATGGCCCACGCTGACCTCGGCCAAGGATGAATTCCGCCGCGTCACCCTGACCGCGACCTATGCGCAGCAGCCGGACGTGATGGTGTTCAGCTCCGGCTCCGCGGTGCGCGACGACGTCGCGGGACCCGGCACCTGGGCGTTCCTGCCGGCGAAGCTTGCCAGCGGCGAGACCGTCGTGGTCAACGCCGGCTTTGTCCAGAACACGATGCAGGACCGCGCCTTCGAGGATCGCGTCGTTGGCCGCCTCGTCACCGGCGCGGCGGTTGAGCTGACCGGCTACATCCGCTTTCCCGAGCCGCCGGGCCGGCTGACGCCGAAGGAGGATCTGGCGAAGCGGCTGTGGTTCGTGCGCGATCATCGCGCGATGGCGCAGGCGGTCGGTTGGGGGCAGGTCGCGCCGTTCTATCTCGACCTCGAGGCGCCGGTGCCCGATAGCGGCACGCCGAAGCCCGGACCGCTCAAGGTGCGTCTCAAGGACGACCACATGCAGTACGCCATCACCTGGTTCTCGCTGGCCGCCGCCGTCACGATCGCCTTCGGCCTGTGGTGGCGCGGCCAGCGCCGCCGGGGCGCTTGAGGCGATTTCACCGCACAAAGTCCACGGCATAGGTCAGGTCGTAAGCCCCGCCTTGGGTCCGTGTGGTGCGGTCTTCTGCGCGCCTGTGCGCAGCTTGGCGAACCATCGGGTCATCCCGTCGAGATAGATGTACACGACCGGCGTGGTGAACAGCGTCATCAGTTGCGAGACGATCAGTCCTCCGACGATGGCAAAGCCGAGCGGCTGACGCAGTTCCGACCCGGTGCCGGTGCCGATCATCAGTGGAACGCCGCCGAGCATCGCGCACATCGTCGTCATCAGGATCGGGCGGAAGCGCGCCCGGCAGGCCATGTAGACCGACTGCTCGGCGGGGAGATGCTGGTGGCGCTCGGCTTCCAGCGCGAAATCGATCAGCATGATGCCGTTCTTCTGCACGATGCCGATCAGCAGGATGATGCCGACGAGCCCGATCACGTCGAGCCCGAAGCCGAAGGCCCACAGCGCGAGCAGCGCGCCGAGTCCGGCGGACGGCAGGGTCGAGAGAATCGTGATTGGATGGATCGTGCTCTCATAGAGCATGCCGAGGATAAGATAGACGGCGACCACCGCGGCGAGGATCAGGATCGGCGTGCTGGCGAGCGCTGCCTGGAACGCTTGCGCATTGCCCTGGAAACTGGTGATCACGGTCGAAGGCACGTGCAGGTCGGCGGTCGCCTTCTGGACCGCCGCGACCGCGGTCCCCACCGCCGTGCCAGGCGCCAGGTTGAAGCTCAGCGTGACCGACGGAAATTGGCTCTGGTGGTTCACGGCGAGCGGCGCGGTGCCATAATCGATGCTCGCGATCTGGCTCAAGGGCACCATCGTCCCCGCGGACGAGCGGACATAGATGCGGTTGAGCGCATAGGGGCCGAGCTGGAACGACGGATCGACTTCCAGGATCACATAGTAGGTGTTGAGCGTCGTGAACAGCTGGGCGACGTGACGCTGGCCGAATGAATCATAAAGCGTGTTGTCCACCGCGGCCGGATCGATGCCGAGGCGGGAGGCCGCGTCGCGGTCGATCTGCAGCTTGAGCTGACGTGCGGCGTTGGCCTGGTCGGTCGCGACGTCGGCCAGTTCCGGCAAAGTTCTCAGCTTCTGATACAGCTTGCCGGCCCACAGATTGAGCTCGTCCTGGTTCACGTCGGTGAGCGTGAACTGATACTGCGTCTTGGACAGGCGGCTGGCGAGATTGATGTCCTGCGTCGCCTGCATGAACACCGACATCCCCTTGATCTTCTGCAGCGCGGTGTCGAGCTGCCGGATCACCTGATCGGCGGACGAACTGCGCTCGGCTCGCGGCTTCAGCAGCACGAACAGGCGGCCATTGTTCTCGGTCACGGTCGGGCCGCCCGGTCCGATATAGCCGGTCGCATTGGCGACAGAGGGGTTGTTGGCGATGACGTCGATCACGCTGCGCTGCAGCGTCGCCATCTGCACCGGCGAGATGTCCGCCGAAGCCTCGGTGATGCCGGTGATCATGCCGGTGTCCTGCTGCGGGAAGAAGCCCTTGGGGATGCCCACGAACAGCAGGCCGGTCACCACGACGCTTGCCAGCATGATCGACATGGTCGTCGCCTTGTAGCGCAGCGCCCTGGCAAGCACCGCCTCGTAGGCGGCCTGGATCGCAACGAAGCCGCGTTCCAGCGCGCGCGACACCGCGCCAGCATTGGCCTGGTGCGGCGACAGCAGATAGGCGCACATCATCGGCGTCAGGGTCACTGAAACGATCACCGACACCACGATGGCAACGCACACCGTGACGGCGAATTCCTGGAACATGCGGCCGATCACTCCGCCCATCAGCAGCAGCGGAATGAACACCGCGATCAGCGAGACCGAGATCGAGATGATCGTGAAGCCGATCTCGCCGGCGCCCTTCAGCGCGGCCTGCATTGGGGAGAGACCTTCCTCGATATGCCGCGAGATGTTCTCGATCATCACGATGGCGTCGTCGACGACGAAGCCGACCGCGATCGACAGACCCATCAGCGACAGATTGTCGAGGCTGTAATTGAGCAGATACATCACGCCGAAGGTGCCGATCAGCGAGATCGGGACCGAGACCGCGGGGATGATGGTCGCCCACAGATTGCGCAGGAACAGGAAGATCACGCCGACCACCAGCGCGATGGTCAGCACCAAAGTGAGCTGAACGTCGGCGACGCTGGCGCGGATGGTCTGGGTGCGGTCGGAGGCGATCTGGACCTTTATGTCGGACGGCAGGCTCGACACCAGCTGCGGCAGCAGCTTCTTGATGCCGTCCACCGTGCTGATCACGTTGGCGCCGGGCTGGCGCTGGATCGCGAGGATGATGGCGGGCTTGTCGTTGTACCAGCCATGCAGCGTGATGTCCTCGGCCGCCACGACGGCATGCCCGATATCACGCAAGCGGACCGGCGCGCCGTTGCGATAGGCGATGATCAGGTCGTCATACTTGCTCGCAGTCAGCACCTGGTCGTTGGTGGCGAGCGTATAGGCCTGCTGACTGCCGTAAAGCACGCCCTTGGGCTGGTTCACGGTGATGTTGCCGAGCGTGGTGCGCAATTGCTCGAGATCGAGCCCCGCGGCGGCAAGCTTGGCCGGATTGACCTGTACCCGGATCGACGGCTTTTGCATGCCGCCGATGGTGACGAGCGAGACGCCCGGCACCTGCGACAATTTCTGCGCCAGGATGCTGTCGGCATAGTCGTCGACCTTGGTCAGCGGCTCGGTGTCCGACATCAGCGCGATCAGCAGCACCGGCACGTCGGCCGGATTGACCTTGTGGAAGGTCGGCGGCGAGGGCATGGTCTTCGGCAATTGCCCCGATGCCGCATCGATCGCCGTCTGCACGTCCTGCGCGGCCGCATCGACGCTGCGGTTCAGCGCGAATTGCAGCGTGATCTGGGTGTTGCCGAGCCCACTGCTTGAGCTCATGCCGGTCAAGCCTGCGATCTGCCCGAATTGCCGCTCCAGCGGCGTCGCGACCGAGGAGGCCATGGTCTGCGGGTCGGCGCCGGGCAATTGCGCGGTGACCTGGATGGTCGGCGTATCCACCGTCGGCAGCGCCGAGACCGGCAGGCGCACGAAGGCGATCATGCCGACCAGCACGATGGCAACAGCCAGAAAGGCGGTGGCGACGGGCTTGCGGATAAAACCTGCGGAGACGTTCATGGCAGCATGCCTGCGCTTGCGGTGGTTGCGTCCTGGACCTGATCTTTCTTGTCATCGGGCACGATCTCGACCGTCGTCCCCGGATTGAGCCGGTACTGACCCGCGGTGACGACGGTCTCGTTCGCTGCGAGGCCTTGCTCGATCAGGACCTGCCCGTCGCGCGACTGCCCGGTCGTGACGTTGCGGATGTTGACGACATTGTTCGGGCCGACCACATAGGCGAAGCTGCCGTCCGGTCCCTGGCGCACCGCCGTCAGCGGCACGGTGAGCGCGTCGTGACGAACCGCGATCGTCAGATGGACGTTGACGAAAGTGCCGGGCCACAGCGTGTTGCCGGCATTGGGAAAGGATGCCTTCAGTTGCACCGTGCCGCTCGAGCTGTCGACCTGGTTGTTGATCAGCATCAGGCTGCCGTGGTCGAGCTTGTGCGTGTTCTGTGCGTCGTAGACGTCGACTGAGGCGTCTCCGGATGCCAGCGCCTGCCGCACGCCAGGGATCTCGCCGGACGGCAGCGTGAAGATCACCGCGATCGGTTGCAGCTGGGTGAGGACCACGAGCCCGTTGGCGTCGGTCGGGTGCACGATGTTGCCTGGATCGATGCGGCGGATCCCGGTGACGCCGTCGAACGGCGCTGTGATCGTGGCGAAGCTCAGCTGGGTCTGCGCGGCTTCCAGCGCCGCCTTGTCAAGCGCGACCGTGCCTTCGCCCTGCGCGACCTGCGAATCCTGGGTGTCGAGCAGTTGCTGGGTCGCAAAGCCGCGATTGGCGAGCGGCTGGGTTCGCGCCAGGTTGGTCCTGGCGTTCTTCAGGCTCGCTTGGTCGCGCGCCAGCGCGGCCTCGGCCTGGTCGACCTGGGCCTCGTAGACCCGCGGGTCGATCTTGGCGAGCACATCGCCGCGCTTCACCTGCTTGCCCTCGACAAAATCGACACTGTCGAGCGTGCCCTGCACCTGGGTGCGTACGGTGGCCGTGTTGATCGGCGTCACCGTGCCCAGTCCTTCGAGTACGATCGGCACGTCATGCTGCAGCACCTTCGCCGCCGTCACCGGAACGGCGGGCGGGGTCGTCTTCGATTGGGCCGCTGCCGCGGTCTTGTCCGCTGCGCCGTCCGGCCCACGCATGGCATAGGCGCCGGCGCCGATTGCGGCGGCGGCCACCAGCCACGCGCAAGCGATCTTGAAGGTCTTCGATGTCATGGATTACCGACTCCATCGGTTGTCCGGCGGCCGATGGTTGCGACCAGCTCCAGGACAAAGGTTTCAGTTGCGCTCGCCGCGGCCGCTTCCGCCCCGCGGCCGGCAGCCAGCTCGAGATTGATGATGCGTGCGTCGAGATCGGCGGCGCGCAAACTGCCGATCAAATTGCCTTGCGGTCCATCGTCGGTGTGATGAACGACAAGCCGGATCGCGGTCACCGTCGGCACGATGCGAAACGGCAATGCGTCGGCGGCGACGTCGATCGCGACAATGCCGCCGCAGGGCAACTCGTCACGCAACGCCAGTTCGACCATGCGCCGCGCGACGGTTCCTTCGCCCAGCAGGATCAGCTGCCGCGAGGTCATGCCGGCGCGTTCGAGCGCGGCCGCAACGCCGCTCAGGATGCCGGCATAGTCCGTTTCGCGAAGCTCGATCGGCAGCCACGTCGCCAGCGGCGTGAGCCGTCGCCAGCGCGCGAAGGTTTCCGGCACGGCGATCGATGCGGTATCGGGGGCGCTCAGGACGCCGACCAGCACGCGCGCGGCGGCGCGAAGGGGCCGGGCTGCGATTGCGCTGTGCGGGCTTTCAGGCATGCCCGGAAGCTGGGCCTCGGCGCTATATTATTCAAATGAATTGTCTTTATCCACTAATTCATATTGTGCATGATGACGGCATGCGGATGCGCAATCTCGATCTCAACCTCCTGCTGGTGTTCGACGCCGTCATGCGCGAGCGCAGTGTGGTGCGCGCGGCCGGCGCGCTTGCCATCAGCCAGCCTGCCGTGAGCCATGCGCTGAACCGGCTGCGTCATGCGCTGAAAGACAAGCTGTTCGTCCGTACGCCGTCCGGCATGCTGCCGACGCCGCGGGCGGAAGCGCTGGCGCTGCCGGTCCGCAAGGCGCTCAACGAGTTGCAACTCGCGGTCGAGGGGGATCGCTTCGATCCGGTGCAGGCGGAACGGCGCTTCACCATTGCCGTCAACAATTATGCCGCGGTGGTTGCGGCCGGCTCGATCATCGCGGCGGTGCGCGCGCAGGCGCCCAGGGTGCGGCTGACGCTGCTGCCGAGCGGGACGTTGAATCTCCCCGACAGGATCGATCGCGGCGAACTCGATCTCGCGATCTCCGCCCGAGCGCTGGAGGGCGAGCGCTTCGCCTCCGGCCGGTTGATCGAGGACCGCTTTGTCGCGGTGCTGAGGACCGGTCATCCGGCCTTGCGCAAGAAGCTGACCGGCGAGACGCTGGTCGAACTGCCGCACCTTGCGATCACCTCCAGCGGCGAAAATCTGGATTTCATCGACGCCTGGCTGCGGGCGCGCAAGGCGAGCCGTACCATTGCGTCCGATGTCCCGTATCTGTCCGCCGGCGCGGTCCTGGTGCAGTCGAATATGGTCGCGATCCTGGGGCGCAAGCTCGCGCTCGAATTCCGCCGCGCCTATCCGATCGAGATGCGGGAGCTGCCGTTCGATGCATCGAAGCTGCAGAGCGTCATGAGCTGGCACCGCCGCTTTGACGATCTGCCGGCACATCGCTGGCTGAGAGACACGATCGTTGCCGCCACGCGCGGCATTTGATCGGCAACGAGACGATCCCGAGTCAATACGCCCGCGCCGATCCGTGGCGCGGGCGTATCGCAGTTGACCTCCGCATCCCGTCAATGACCGACAGGTGCGGGTCCGCCAAGCTTGACCTTGCGCAAGGTCAGCGCCAGCGGGATCGCCGACAGCGAGATCAGCATCAAGACCCAGAACGCATCCATGTAGGACAGGAAGGAGGCCTGGGTCTGCACCTGCTGTCCGATCCACTGGATCGCCTGTTGATGCGCCTGCGCCAGTGAATTGCCCTGGGCGACGAAGAAGTCGGTGATCTGGTGCAGCGTGTCCTGATATTGCGGGCTTGATGGCGTCAGCTGCTCGACCAACCGGCTCTGATGAAATTGCTGGCGATGCGTCAGCACGTTGGAGACGATCGAGACCCCGATCGAGCCGCCGGTGTTGCGCGCCGCGTTGATCAGCGCGGAGGCCTGGTCGGTCCTGTCAGGCGGAATGCCATCATAGGACGCCGCCATGATCGGCACAAAGATCAAGGGCAGGCCGACGCCGATCAGCATGCGCGAGCGCGCCATGAACCAGAAGCCGAGATCGCCATACACGTTGGTCATGCTGTACATCGAGGCGGCAATCACCAGCGCGCCGGCGACGATCAGGTATTTGGGCTGCACCTTGGCGGCGAGGCGGCCGACCACGAACATCATCAGCATGGTGACCACGCCGCCGGGCGAGAGCACGAGGCCGGCCCAGGTCGCGGTGTAGCCGAAATCCTGCTGCACCAGCTGCGGCAGGAATTGGGTGGTCGCGAGCAAGATCGCGCCGGTCGCAAGCATCACCAGGAAGCAGGCGCCGAATTGCCGCGTCGCCACCATGCGCAGGTCGATCATGGGATTGCGGCGGGTCATCTCCCACGGGATCATCAGCACAAATGCCGCACCGCAGATCACCGCAAAGGTGACGATGAAGGGCGAGGCGAACCAGTCGTCTTCCAGGCCGCGGTCAAGCATCACCTCGAGCGCGCCGAGGAAGGTCGCCACCAGCGCGAAGCCGATGAAGTCGAACCCGTTGGGCTGCTGCGGCTCGCTCTTGGCTTGCGTGGTCGCAGGCTCCTTCAGCACCGCGGCGATCAAGGCGGTCGCAAACGCGCCGACCGGGGCGTTGATCAGGAAGCACCAGTGCCAGGAGAGATTGTCGGACAGCCAGCCGCCGA
Source organism: Bradyrhizobium sp. I1.14.4 (assembly GCF_050435825.1). Lineage (NCBI taxonomy): Bacteria > Pseudomonadati > Pseudomonadota > Alphaproteobacteria > Hyphomicrobiales > Nitrobacteraceae > Bradyrhizobium > Bradyrhizobium sp. I1.14.4. The sequence continues at coordinate 366,861 of NZ_JBNDLA010000004.1, forward strand.
GCGTCGGCCCGACCACCGGCGCCACCACCACGGCGATGCCGAACACCGCAAAGGCCTGGCCGCGCTTGGCCGGCGGGAATGCGTCCGCGAGGATCGACTGTGCGACCGGGACCATGCCACCGCCGCCGAGACCCTGCAGGATTCGAAACAGCAGCAGCGCGTTCAGATTAGGGGCGAAGCCGCACAGGATCGAGCTGACGGTGAAGATGCCGAGGCAGATCAGGAAGAACCGCTTGCGCCCCAGCATTCTGGCGAGAAAGCTGGAGGCGGTCAGGATAATGGCGTTGGACACCAGATAGCTGGTGACCACCCAGGAGGCCTCATCCTCGCTCACCCCCATGCCACCGGCGATATAGGGCAGTGCCACGTTGGCGATGGTGGTGTCGAGCACCTCCATGAAGCTTGCGAGCGCAACCACGATGGCGATCAGCCAGGGATTGACGGTGATGCTCGGAGCCGGGATACCTTTGGCGTCGGTCGCTGCCGCACTCATCACAGCCTCCCGAGATCCAGCTTTCCAACACTCAGCTTCTCAAGGCGCTCGAGCAGCGAGGGTGCGGCATTGATCCGCACCGTCGGCACCACGGACATGCCCGGTCCGAGCGCGACGTCGGCCGGCGGGTTGTCCATCACGATCTTCACCGGCACGCGCTGCACGATCTTGACGTAGTTGCCGGTGGCGTTCTGCGCCGGCAACAGAGAGAACGCGGTGCCGGAGCCGGGCTGCACGCTCTCGACATGGCCCTGGATCGTGCGGCCGGGATAGGCGTCGATCTTCAGCGTCACCTCCTCGCCCGGCCGCATCCGGTCGAGCTGGATCTCCTTGAAGTTCGCGGTGACCCAGATCTGGTCAGGCACGAACATCGTCAGATTGGTGCCGGCTTGCGCGAACTGGCCGACCGCGGCCGACAGGTTGACGACGCGGCCCGGTTGGGCGGCGGTGACCGTTGTGTAGGACAGATTGAGTTGCGCCTGGTCGCGCTGCGCCTCGGCCTGGGCGAGGTTCGCGACCGCGCTCTTGCGCTGCGCCTTCAGCGACTCGATCTGGCGCTGCGCGAGGTTCAGCGTCGCCTGCGCGCTCAGGAGAGACGCCTGCTGCTGATGCAGTTGCGAGGTGTACTGCTCGGAATTCTGCACCGTGCCGTAGCCGGTTTGCTCCAGATGCTGGTAGCGCGTCGCTTGCTGCTGGGCGAACGTCAGCGCCGCCTGCGCCTGATCCACCTGGGCCTGGTTGGCGGCAATCTGCGCCTGCTGCACGTCGAGCTGTGCATCGACGTTCTCGATGCTGGCGCGCGCCGCCGCGACCTGCGCCTCGGCCTGCGCCAGCGCGACGCGATAGTCGCGGTCGTCGAGACGGGCGATCACGTCGCCGGTGGAGACATGCTGGTTGTCGGTGACCGGAACCGCGGTGATGTAGCCGGAGATCTTGGGTGCCAGCGCGGACTGCCGCGCCGCGATGAAGGCGTCGTCGGTGGATTCGAAGTGCTCCGCGTAGTCCATATAGAGGTAGCCGCCACCGATCGCGGCGGCGAGCAGCACGGCGCCGATCGCGGAGACGACCGGACGGCGGCGCAGGAAGCCGTGCCTTTGTGCCTTGCCGGCGACCTCCGGCGGGACGAGTTGCGGCGGGGCGGGCTCCTTGCCGACGGGACGCTCCGGCGCAGGACCCTTTGCGGTGACCTCAGGTTTGTCGGACTTGATGGTGGGCTCATGGGAGGCCGGATCTGCGGGCGAGTCCTCGATGCGCTCGTGCCCTGGCTGGTCGCGCTCCAAAACAGTGTCTTCGAACATTGATAGCTGCTCCTGCAGTTGAGCGAGGTCTGCATGGCCGTCGCAAAAGGGAACGATACCGTTCCGTTCTGTGCGGCAAATAGTCCCGGCTGCGCGCCGCGTCAATAGGAACGGAACTGTATCGTTCTATTTACAACTAGATGTGATAGGGCTATATTGCCTGATGTTGCCGGCCCGACCGGCCCATGGAACCCGGGTCAAGGCGATGACCACTAGTACCCTGAAGACGCCGCGGGCGCCCAGGACCAAGCCTGCGACCAGGCCGGTCGAGGTGCGCGCCGGCCGGCCGCCGAAGGAATTGGCCGGTGAGGTCGATGCGCGCATTCTCGATGCGGCGCGCAGGATCTTCCTGCAGCGCGGGTTCGAGGGTGCGAGCATCGACGAGATCGCCGAAGTAGCGCGCTCCGGCAAGCGCACGATCTATGCGCGCTTCCGCGACAAGCGGGCGCTGTTCACCGAGGTGGTGACGCGGGACATCCTGTCACGGATCGCGGAGTTCAAGGCGGACGCGCCGGTGGGCGCGACGGTGGAGGAGCGCCTCACCAGCGTTGCTTCGACCCTGCTGCATTGGGGTTTTGACGCCGACCGGATCGGCCTGATGCGGCTCGCCATCGCGGAGGCGCACCGCTTCCCGGATCTCGCCGCCACCGTCAACCGCAGGGCGCGTGCGCTCAGCACCGAGCTCGGGATTCACCTGCTGCGCGACCTGACGCAATCCGACGAGCTCGGCAAGCTGCCGGCCTTTGCACCGGAGCATCTTGCGACCACGGCGCGCCTGTTCCTCGACATCATCGCCGTGCCGATGCTGTTCCGGGCATTGTTCGAGGTCGACCTGAAGGCGCTCGACCCCGAGATCGATGCGCATGTGGCCCGCGGCGTCGCGTTCTTCGTCGCCGCGTGCAGGAGCGGCTGGGTCGAGAGTCCCCAGCCGTAGGCGACTCAATCCGGCGCGCGCTCGACCGCGTGACGCAGCCAGACCATACCGCCTTCCAGGGTCTCGCAATGCGTGAGCCGCAGCGATTGTCCGGCGCCGGGGCGGTCGCCCTCCGGGCCGTGGTAGTCGACGATGCTTTGCGATCCCGCGATGCCGTCGACCGCAGGAAAGATCAATGTGCTGAATTCGTCGATCAGCCCATGCTTGAGGAAGGCGCCGTTGATTCCGCCGCCGCCTTCGAGCAGCAGCGTCCTGGCGCCGAACAGCGACGCAAGCTGTGCCATCGCACCCGCCAGATCGTCGCCCTTCGCGCCGGCAAAGATATAGGATGCGTCGTCCTCGCGCAGTTCGGCGAGATGGCTATCGGAGACCTGTTCGCCGAGCACTGCGACGGCGTGATCGCCGCCGACATTGTCCTTGCCGAAATGCACGCGGCCCGACGGATCGATGCCGACAGCGAGCTTGCGGCCGTTACGGTTGCCGAGATGCGCCTCGCGCGGCAGCCTCGGCGCATTGGCGATATGCCGCTCCGATCCCTTCGCCATCTCGTTCATGGTCACCCGGCCGATAATCCATCCATCAGCATCAAAGGCGTCATGGATCCTTTCATAGTGGGAGCGCAGCACGTCGGCCGGGATGCCGGCGGCGGCCTTGGTGAAGCGGCTGGGATGAAGCCGGCCGTCGATCGACGTGCCCATGTGGCAGATGATGTGGGGTCGCATAGGCTGAACTCTTCGGTGGGGGAATGACAGCGCCGCAGGGCGGGTGGAGCAGGTCCTGATTTAGAGAGCCGCAGGCAAGCTCTCAACGCCGATCACGCGGCGGTGTTTCAACTTCGCCTGTCCACCTAATCGAACCAGCCGTGCCGCTTGAACCAGAGCACCGGCAGGATGCCGCTGGCGATGATCGCGGCCCAGGCCAAAGGATACCCAAACGTCCAGCCGAGCTCCGGCATCACCTTGAAATTCATGCCCCAGACCCCGACCAGGATGGTCGGGGGAACGCCGACGACCGATACGATGGTCAGGATCTTGAACAGGTCGTTCTGCTGAATGTTGATGAAGCCGAGCACGGCGTCGAGCAGCAGCTGGATCTTGTCCGACAGCCGGGTCTCGTAATCGCCGAGCGAGGCGACATCCTTGGACACCGCCTCGAGCCGCCGCTTCGATGCCGACGTGATCCATTCATTTCCGACATCGTCGGCGAAGCTCGCGACCCGGCCGACGCCGAGCAGGACGTCGCGCGCTTTCGCCAGGCGATCGGCCAGCTCGCCGACATTCTCGAGCGCTTCACGAAGCCTGCGGCTGGAACGCACCGGACGCTTGCTCCGCACCAGGCCGCCCTTGAAGACGCTCCGCGACAGCTGGTCGGTCTTGGCGCCAAGGTGCTCCAGCACGTCGGCGCCGCGATCGACCATGGCCTCGAGCAGTGCGGTGAACACGCACGTGCCGTTCTGCAGGCTCTTGTCGGTGTCGATCCGCTTCATGACGTCGTCGAACGTGGTCAGCTGCGCAAACCGCACCGTCACCAGCACCTTTGGGCCGATCACGAAGCCGATATTGGTGATCTCGGCTTCGTTGTTGTCGTCGAGCCGCACCGCCGGCGAGCTCAGATAGAGCCGGTCATGATCGGTGATCAGCCGGCTGGACGCCTCGATCTCGCCCAGAGATCGTTCAGTGGGGACGCGGATGTCGAGCACACGCTCGACGAACCGCTTTTCGTCTTCGGCGGGATCGAGCAGATCGATCCAGATGATGTCGGACGGCAATTCGGCGCCGATGCTCCGCCAATCAGAGGTCGTCGACCTGTACAGCTTCAGCACCTATTGGACTCCATGCATGGGGGCTTGCGGCCCAGGACAACGCCAGACGACAAGCGCGGCGCGGGAATGCTGTTCCATGCGACTTCTTGGTTCCAACAGCTTTGCGGATACAGAAGCAGGCTTGTTTTCCGAACAAAGGTCCTAACCAAGAGTTGGCACTTAGTTCGAGAGCGAAGGAGGAACCTATGAGAAGCTTTGTCTCTCCGTCATTATTGTTGACTATCTCGGTACTGGTTCTCGCGTTCGCGACAGACGGAATCGTGAGCGCCGCGCAGGCGCAATCCGCTCCCATCGAACAGGCACAAACGCCGCAGCAAGCCGACCAGGCCCGTGGACGGGATCGCAGCCGCGCAGAAGACGTGAAGATCGGGCGCGATTGGAAGGCTCAGGGAGGTGAGGACAATAAACCCGGCCGCGCCGAAGTGAACAAGGATCACGAAACTGTCGGCCAGGACTGGCGCGCGCACCCCGCCAATCCGGATCACTAGCTATCGAGGCAAAATTTGCGAGGCCTGGTGTTGCGTAGCGTGATCTTCGAAAAGAGAAAGCGGAAATCCGAAGGTTACGCCCGCGCGAATTTCGTTGACCGGGTGCCCGCCCGTGAGTGCGTGACGAACCGCAACATCGAAGCTGATATCGTCGCTCACGCGGTAAATCAGCCCTACCAGGCCCGAGAACGTCTCCTGCTTTCCGAACTCGTTTTCGTAGAAAATCTCGGCGACCGGGCGAACGGTCCATTTTGACGGTCCTTCGACGATGGCGCTGAGGAAGAGATCGCCATGATGGTCTCGCGTGAGAGCAGTCTCCGCGTTGAGGTGAATCGTACCCCAATCCCAGCGCTGTGAGACGATGCCAGCCAGGCTCGCACCGACACCGGAATTGCCAGTGCTATCCGGAACAAGGACGCCAAATTCGGTTGCGATGCTTGGGCCGGTTTTGTCCTGCAGGCTGCCGGGTACAAGCACATGCTTCAGAAACGCTCCCGCTGCCGTCAGGCTCGTAGGGCCTGGCGGCGAAAGCGGCGTCTGCCCTTGACCTTCGAGCACGGCCTCCCAATCGTCAGTCAGGCCGTAGTTGATGACAGTGGCTGGCGCGACAAGACTTGTTCCGCTCGCGTCGTGCAAACGTCCAGCTGGTTGCAATTCGATCTCCATTTCGCCCTTTTTTGCGACGGCGGCATCGGTGCCGTCGAAGGGACGATAAGCTTGCGCGGGGTCAATCCACGTGAGCAGATTTGCCGCGATTGCTGGGATCATAACGAGCAGCTGTGGCGGATTTCGCAAACGTCGGCATTTTGCACGCATGTGCACCTCCCGACAATCGATCCTCAAGGCGTCGGCTTGAACACCCAGATGGCCGCAGGCCTGGCGAGGCCAGCCCGGACGGCCACCAGTAGACGATCCAATTCCGGCACGTAGAACGAGGTGCGCGCGCCTGCTGACGTCGGGACGCGCGCCAAGTGGCGATAATCCGTTCCGGCTGCCTCGAACACGTCGATGAAGCCCGCTCCACAACTGACGTACGCTCGCGCACGCTTGGGGTCGACAAAGATGTCGTCGACGTCGCCGCACGTTTCAGCCTTCCAGAGAGATTTTCCGTCCGCCATGGAAAAAATGGCTAGCTCGGGCGGGTTGCGGAACGCGACGAGCACTCGACCTCGGTCGTGATCCAGTGCCATCGCAAAATTGCCGCTCTTGTCCATCGGCCAACTCGCAATAGCGTTTCCCGATCTCTCGTCAACGATCGCCACCGCATGAGCATCAGGCAGGTTGACAAAGATTCGACCCGTGTTCGCGTCGATCTGGAAACTTTCCGGATGCGCTTTCAGCGCCACATTCTGGGTTCTGTTGCGGCTTGAAGGATCGACCATTGCCAGTCCACCTTCCCCATAGCCGATGACGACGCGGCCGGCCACTGCATCAACCCGGACGTTGTCGGCATCACTGCCAAGGTCGATTGTCCCCGTTGCCTTGTAAGCGTTTCCGTCGAACAGCTTGACCGAACCATCGCGGGCATTGGCAACATAGAGCGTGTCGGTCGACGGCTCGTAGCCGACGCCCTGCGGCTCATTGAGACCGGTGATTGTGCGAATCAGGCTGCGACTGGCGAGATCAACAACGCCTAAACTATCGTTACCAAGCTCGGCAACGAACAGGCGTTGCCGCTTCAAGTCGATCGCCATGTGATCGATGCGGCCCCGCACGTCGCCAAGCAAGATCTTGGCTTCGAGTTGCAGGGGACGATTCTCGGCCGATTGCGCGAGAGCCGCGGTGTCGGCCAGGATCAGGAGGCTCGTCAATACCGCTGCTATCCGAAGCTGACGTGGCATGTCCGTCTCCTTTCCGGTCGACTCGCCATATTGCCGCGCGCTACGAGATATTCCGAACAGTCGAGAATTGTTTCCCCGCGCCCCCGATGCCGACGGCGAGTGCCGCGATCAGGCGCTTCATGCGTAGATCGCTCAATTGGCGCTCCCTACTTTTTGCAGGATTTAACGCACATCTGGTATTCGGTCCTGCACGCTGGTCCCGCATAGTTCTTCATGCAGGCAACTCGTTGCTCGGCACACACCTTGCAATTTGGCTGCTCCGCATGTAGCGCAACGTAGGAGCCACAGAGCCCAATCAGCGCAACAAGTACAATTGCGAAGATTCGCGTCATCTTGTGCCCCGTTCCTTGCACGTCAGCTTTTTGTGCTCGCAGTCTTATCAAGCGCGGCGCGCAAACCCTTGGCCAGCTTGATGGCATCGTCATTGGCCCAGAAATGCATGAAGAACAGCCGCGGCTGCTCGTCCAGCATGTGGCTGTGGAGAGCGGTGACGTCGATGCCGTGCGTTCGCAGCGCCATGATCACCGGGTTAACCTCGTCATTGGTGAGCACGAAATCGCCGGTAATGGCTGCCTTGCCGCCGCCGGTCGGCTGGAAATTGATGCCGATGGCGACGCCCATCGGGCCGACCGGGCTCAACGCCATTCCCGCTTCGGTGATCGGATCGCGCCGGGGCACGTTGAACTGATAGACACCGCCATTGGCCTGGCCCTTGACGCCGATGATCTGGTCAAGCTGGGCGGTATCGAGATCGATTGCCGGCGGCGGCGTTGTCGACGCTGCGGCCTTGAGTGGGGTCTTGCTTTCGGCAAGCCCATCCCGGATCGCGGTGGCGATCTTGACCGGGTCGCCGTGCCCGGCGACGTGCATGTAGAAGGTGGCCGGGCTCGCGCCGAGCAGATGGTTGTGCACTGCCGTGATCTGCAGACCATTTCCGATCATCTTGAGCATGACCGGGTTGATCTCGGATTCAAGCAGCACCAGGTCGCCCATCGCCATGACGCCGTCGTGCATGGGCTTGAAGGCCACCCATCCGCCGAGCGCCAGCGCCGGCTTGATGGTGACGCCGTCAAGCGTCACCGTGAGATCGCTCCGCGGAAAGCCGTAGCGGTGTACGTCGCCTGACACGGCCGCCTTTCTGCCCAGCGTGTCATCGACCTTTTGCCAGTCGACGCTCTGCGCATGAGCCGACGAGACGAACGGCTCGGTGAACACCTGCCAGTCGATCCTTTGCGCGCGTCCGCCGGTCGCGAAGAGGCAGGCGCCGATGCCGATCAGCGCCGAAATCGTGTTTCGCATTGGATTGCTCCCTTGTAGCTGATTTGGATACGTCAGAACCTTGGCTCTATTCCTTCGTGAGCCCGACGATGGTTCGGAATCCCGAGATGTTCTGCACCGAGATTTCAACGGGATCGCCGAAGCGGACGGCATTGAATATCAAGCCGTCCTGAACCTTGAACGGTTCGGTCCCGCCCGGGGACAGGCGTATCAGAAGCGTGTCGCTGCCTTCATCGACGCTGTCGACGACGCCGCGCAGCGTCTCGGTCGCCGGCGCATGGACGATCGCCGCCTGCACTGCGACAGCCGTTTCCTGCTCCTCAACGAGGCCGGTTGGTGCCGCGAGACTTGCGCCTGGCCACAATATGGCCATCCACAGCGCCACGGTTGCTCTCATCATGATTGTCACTCCATTGCTTCGGTTTGGCCGCCTGGCGGGAAACGGGGCCTCAGTCCCGCTCCTTGACTTGACCGCTGCTGTCGATCACGAGTCTCACAGGCTTGCCGTTCTTCATGGCCTTTGCCGTGATGCCTTCGGCCGTCGACTTGACGTCGCTGATGCCAGCGTAGCCGGCGGCCTGAAGTTTCGCGACAAGCTCGTCCTGCGTCAGGGCATAAGCGGGCATCGCGCTGCCCGCGATTGCGAACGCAAGCATCAGGTGAGAGAGACGTCGTTTCTGCATGGTTGTTCTCCTGGTCGTGTTGTGCTGCCCCAGGTTCTCGTGACGCGCGCCGCTCCGCTCAGATGATGCCCGCCAGGCGCAGCAGCACGCCCGTGATGCAGGACGCGGCGAGGACGCCGAGCATCCCCGCATGGAAGCGGAAGATCGCGGTAGCCGCGGCTATGGACAGCGCAAGCGCCGGCCAATCGATGCTGGCCGGCACCGGTGCGTCGAACGACAGGCCAAACCCGTGCACCGGGAAGGTTTGCCGGAACAGCGTGTGCAGCGCGAACCAGATCGACAGATTGAGAATCACGCCGACCACGGCGGCCGTGATCGCCGACAGCGCGCCGGCGAGCGCCTTGTTGCCCCGCAGCGCTTCGATGTAGGGCGCGCCGACGAAGATCCACAGGAAGCACGGCGTGAAGGTCACCCACGTCGCGAGCAGCCCGCCAAGCGCGGCAGCGAGCATCGGCGGCAGGCCACTGGCCTCGCGGAACGCAGCCATGAAGCCCACGAACTGAACCACCATGATGAGCGGTCCGGGCGTGGTCTCGGCCATGCCGAGCCCGTCCAGCATCTCGCGCGGACTGACCCAGTGATAGTACTCCGCAGCCTGCTGCGCCACATAGGCGAGCACGGCGTAGGCCCCGCCGAACGTCACCATCGCCATCTTGCTGAAGAAGATCGCAATCTGGCTGAACACGTCGTTGCTGCCGAGGGTGACAAGAAGTCCAAACACCGGAATCAGCCAAAGCGCGAGCCAGAGGGCGCCGACCCGCAAGGTGCGCGATGCGTTGGGACGGATGTGATCCGGAACCCCGTCGCCGAGCATGCTGTCGATCGCGGCGGAGTTCTTCCCGCCATGCTCGATGGCCGCAAATTCCGGCCGGCCCAGGCGCGCGCCGACGAAACCGACGATTGCGGCGGCTCCGATGATCAGCGGAAACGGCACGGCGAAGAAGAAGATCGCGACAAAGGCAATGGCCGCGAGCGCGATCATCACCCGGTTGCGCAGCGCACGCTTGCCGACCCGCACCACAGCCTGGATGACGATGGCCAGCACCGCAGCCTTCAGGCCGAAGAACAGCGCCTCGAAAAATCCGACATTGCCATAGGAAGCGTAGATGTAGCTGAGGCCCATGATGGCGAAGATGCCGGGCAGGATGAACAGCCCACCCGCCACGATGCCCCCGAGCGTCCGATGCAGCAGCCAGCCGATATAGGTCGCCAGCTGCTGCGCTTCCGGCCCCGGCAGCAGCATGCAGTAGTTGAGGGCGTGGAGGAAACGCCCCTCCGATATCCAGTTCTTCTCCTCGACCAGAATGCGGTGCATCACCGCGATCTGGCCGGCCGGTCCGCCAAAGCTCAGGATTGCGACGCGCATCCAGACGAGCAGCGCCTCGTTGAACGAGATGCCGTGCGCGTGCTCCAGTCCGCGCGCCTTTGCTGTCGTTGCGACATCGGTCATGGCTTCACCTTGCTGGTGGGCCAGTTGTGCGTCTCCTTGGTCGCATCGCGGCACCATCGATAGAAGGCATCGTAGAGTAGAAGCCCGGCGCTCAACTGTTCGAGGTCATCGTCGAACATGCGCGACAGGCCGAGCGAGGCGGCGAGCAGACCGGGCGCCTCCGGCGAAAGCTCGAGCCGCGCGGTATCGGCGGCCCGCACCATTGTCGCGAGTCGCTCCAGCGCCGGCGTCGAGAGGCCAAATTCCTCGACCATCACGTCGAAGGTGCAGAGCTCGCCGCGATGGCTCCAGAATATGTTCTCGATGTCGAACGCCGTGGCATCGAACCGTTCGGCGACGGCCTCGACTTCCGCGGGGGTGACGAACAGGAAGACGGCCGCGGGATCGACAAAGCGGCGGATCAGCCATGGACAGGCGATACGGTCGATCTTCGGCCGTGATCGCGTCACCCAGACGGTGCGGCCGCGCCCGTCACGTTTCGGGATTCTGTCGGCGGGAACAGTCGGAAGCTCCGCTTCCCTCCAACCGAGGTGCCCACCTTCGAGAACTTCGGCTGCAATGTTGCCGCAGCGGAGCCAGGCAGCAGTGCCTTCAGCGAGCTTCTGCCCCTTTTGGCAGATCACGACCACGGACTGGCCGGTGAGGCGGGAAGCCCAGTCCTGAATGTCGAGATGGGAGTGCCTGATAGCGCCCGGGATCAGGCGCGGATCGGCGGCGAAATCCTCATCGAGGCGAACGTCGACGAGGGTCGGCGCCTTGGCCGTGCCGATGAGACGAGACAGTTTTTCGGATGAGATCGAGGTGTATGATGACATGATGCGCCCTTGGTGACAGGACGCGATTCTTGGGCATGTCGCCTCGCGGGGAGATCGCACATCCCCGTAGCCACATCAAAAGCCCTGATCTCGCGGCTGTCAACCGAACTTTGCCAAATCCCGCAGCAATCACCGATCGACAGTCACGAAAACTTCATCGCGCAGCGTGGAACAGGGCTGGCCCCTTCAATCGCCAACCCAAGTTGGCCGAAGCCGATAGGTCGCCTCTCCACGTCGGGGAACTTGCGAATAGGAACATACAATTCGTTCCCGAGTTGCGCGGTGACAGGGATCAACCCAGGTAGACGCCGATACTGAAAACGTGTCGCGTTCCCGCCTGCATCCTACGGGAGCTGTGCCGATCGATGGATAGTCATTGTTGGCATGCAACGCTTGTTGCTCTTGTTGCACTATTCACCACAACAACCGGCGGCGCTCTCGCCCACGATCATCAGCACCCCGAATTGAACGGTTGGTATGAGGGCTTGCACAGCGCCAAGGGCCCCTGCTGCGACGGCACAGAGGCGCAGCACGTCGATGACGTCGATTGGGAAACCAGGAACGGCCATTATCGCGTGCGCATCGATGGAGAGTGGGTCGATGTTCCGAACGAAGCCGTCGTGTCCGGTCCGAACCTGTCCGGCCGATCTATGGTGTGGCCCTACTACATAGATGGTCATCCGAAGGCGCGCTGCTTCATGCCCGGAAGCATGGGCTGATCTTACTGCGTCACGATTGTGCTTTCATCGTCATTGCAAGAAGCTCGCGACAAAATTGCAGAGCAATTTTGCGCTGAAGCGACGAAGCAATCCATCCAACCGCGTTTGCGGGCAGATGGATGGCTTCGCTCGCAACGACGGTGGACTCGTTCACAGCCTCTCAGGATCAGCGGAAAAAAGCGCCTGTGACGCAGTAAAACTAACGCCCGACGCTGACATCTCAATCCCGCCATATCCGGGTGCCGCCCAAGACGGGTCGACAGCACCGTTGACCAATATAGGGTACCCCCCTATATTACGCGCATGTCGCACACGATCAAGCACAAGTCCAAGCTCGTCGGCCGGGTTCGGCGCATCAAGGGTCAGTTGGAGGCCGTCGAGCGCGCGCTGGAGTCCGAGATCGGCTGTGCCGACGTGCTAATGCTGGTGGCCTCGGTTCGCGGTGCCATCAACGGACTGACCGCGGAACTGCTCGAGGATCACATCCGCCATCATGTCGTGGATCCTGCCCGGGAAAAGGATCCCGAGAAAGCGCAGGGCGCGGCGGACTTGATCGACGTGGTTCGTACCTACTTGAAGTGAAAGCTATGACCGATCTGTCTCAACTGCTCCAGCAGAGCAGCGCGCATGCATGGCTGTTCATCCCCAGCGCGATCCTGCTCGGCGCACTGCATGGTCTCGAGCCCGGCCACTCCAAGACGATGATGGCGGCCTTCATCATCGCGATCCGCGGCACGGTGCTGCAGGCGGCGCTGCTCGGTCTGTCGGCCACGATCTCGCATACGGCCATCGTCTGGATCGTCGCGCTGGCGGGGCTTCATTTCGGCCAGCAATGGTCCGGCGAACGCAGTGAAGCCTATCTGCAACTGGTGTCGGCGGCGATCATCGTCGCGGTCGCAGCCTGGATGGCCTGGCGCACCTGGCGCGAGCAGAATTTCGAATACGACCATCACGATCATCGCCATGATCACCATCATCACGACGAAACCCGCCAATTGGCTTTGGCCGGGCATGCGCTGTCGCTCGAGGTCTTCGAGGACGGCGTGCCGCCGCGCTGGCGGTTGCGAAGCGAAGCCGGGGCGCTTCCGGCGGCCGGCGAGGTGGACGTCGTGACGATCCGGCCGGACGGCAGTGAGCAACATTTTCGCTTCGCCGAACGGAGCGGCTATCTGGAAAGCATCGATGAAATCCCCGAGCCGCATGCATTCAAGGCGCGGGTGTCGGTGCGGGCGGAGACGGCAGAAGTCCTGTTCGAGGAGCATGACCACGCACATATGGACCTCGGCGACGCGGACGATGCACATGCGCGCGAGCATGCGGCCGACATCCGCAAGCGTTTTTCCGGACGAGCCGTTACGACGTGGCAAATCATTCTGTTCGGCCTGACCGGCGGGCTCATTCCGTGTCCGGCCGCGATCACCGTGCTTCTGCTCTGTCTCCAGCTCAAGCAGTTCAGGCTCGGCTTCGCGCTGGTGCTCTGCTTCGGCATCGGGCTTGCGATCACCATGGTCTCCGCCGGCGTCGCGGCAGCGCTCAGTCTTCGCCATGTCGAGCGTCATTGGGGCGGCTTCAGCCGCTTCGCCCATCGCGCCCCCTACGTGTCGGCCGCGCTGATCGTGCTCGTCGGTCTCTACACGGGCTGGTTGGGGTGGCACGGGATCACCGCGTGATCCGGGATCATGGCGTGATCCGGGATCATGGCCTGATCGACTTCATCCCACTTCCATCTTGAAACCTGCGCGAGGTTGACTAGAGTCGTTCCCACGGGGATCGGCAGACTCCCCGTGAGACTTCGGTCCAAGCTCTGCGCGACACTCAACCCCGTCGTGGAGCTTCATATGGACACCGAACAGCACACAACTCGCCGTTCCAAAATCGCTATCCTGTGGCGTGGAGATACCGCGTCGCGTCGGGAGGCGACTCCGCAGAACAATCGTTTCGTCCGCGTCTTCGAAGCGCTCGCCGCTTCGGGCATCGAGGCATTTCCCGTCGTCTATGATGAGACATTCGCCGATACCGTCCGCGACCAATTGCTGACAGTGGACGGTATTCTCGTCTGGGTCGATCCGATCCATCAAGGCAAGACGCGGGCGGCTCTCGATCCGCTGCTGCGCGAGGTCGCGACAAAGGGGCCGTGGGTCAGCGCACATCCCGATGTCATCCTCAAGATGGGCGTCAAGGAGGTGCTCTGCCGCACGCGTCATCTGGGCTGGGGCGCCGACACGCATCAATACGCCACCGCCGATGCATTCCGCGCCGAATTCCCGTCGCGCCTCCGCGCCGCCGGTCCGCGCGTCCTCAAGCAGAACCGCGGCAATGGGGGGCAGGGCGTCTGGAAGGTGGAAGCCGTGCCGAATGCAGACGCGACCGTATGCGTGCTCCACGCGTTGCGCGGCAGCCAGCCCGAGGAGCTGCCACTGGAAGTTTTCATGGCGCGTTGCGAGCCCTATTTCGGATGGGGCGGCTGCATCATCGATCAGGTTTTCCAGCCTCGCCTGCCCGAGGGCATGATCCGTTGCTATGTGAGCGGATCGAAGGTCGCGGGCTTCGGGCACCAGCTGATCAAGGCGTTGATCCCGCCGCCTCCGGAAGGCCCGGATTCACCGGAGGCTCAACCCGGCCCTCGCATCATGCACGGCCCCGATGCCCCGCAATTCCAGACGCTGCGAAGCTTGATGGAGGACGAATGGATTCCGCAATTGATGGCGGCGCTGACAATCGATGCAGCGTCGCTGCCCGTGATCTGGGATGCGGATTTCCTCTATGGTCCGCGCGATGCGGCCGGCGCCGACACATATGTGCTCTGCGAGATCAATGCGAGCTCGTGCTTCGCGATCCCCGAGGAGGCGCCGGCGGCGATCGCGCGGACGGTCAGCGATCGCATTCGCCGGAGGGCCGATGCAGGCCGATAGCGCAGAGGAGGCACGCGAAAGCGCCGGACGGCGAGTTGGCCGGCAAACAGCTCGGACAATTCATGTCGCGAGAACGCGAAGCTGCGTCCTCACCCACACCTGTCATCGCCCGCGCATGCGGGTGATGACACCGAGTACGCCGTTTGACATTCGAATCCGACTACTTCGCCCGCATCGCTTCCGGCGTATCCGGTTGCGCAGACGGATGCGCCGTGGCGAACGCCGGCAGCGCCATCGCGGTCTCGTGGATGCGCTTCACGGTCGGCCACGGCGACAGGCTGATCTGCTGGTTGATCGCCGCCGTGACGTGGCCGACCAGGCAGATGTCGGCGAGGGTGGGCGTATCGCCGTGGCAGAACGGGCCTGTGGCCTTGTGGCCGGCGAGATGACCTTCGAGCGCCGCCAGCGTCTCGACCGTCCAGTGCCGCCGCCAGGCGTTCTGCTGGCTGTCGCGCAGATCGAGTTCGCGATCGAGATAGCGGCGCACCCGCGGCGTCAGCAGCGGATGGCCCTCGCAGGCGACGATCAGCGCCAGCCCGCGCACCCGGGCGCGGCCGAGCGTATCTGATGGCAGCAGCGGCGGGGTCGGAAAAGTCTCGTCGAGGTAGTCGATGATCGCGAGCGACTGGAACAGCACCGTGCCGTCGTCGGTCACCAGCGCCGGCAGCGCCATCTGCGGATTGATCTTGCGATAGGCGTCGGCGCGATGCGCGTCCGCATCGATGTCGACGAACACGATGTCGGCCGGAACGCCCTTGAGGTTGAGCGCGATCCGCACCCGAAAGCTTGCCAGCGACCGCCAGAAGGAGAAGAATTGCATCAGGCGAACTCCTCACGTCATGCCCGGGCTCGACCCGGGCATCCATCGACTTGAGAAATGTCCCTGAAGATGGATCGCCGGGTCAAGCCCGGCGATGACACGTCTTGGCGAGGTTTACCCCGCACCCACCTTCTTCTTCCGCCAGGCCAAATGCACCGCGCAGGTGCAGCCTTGCGGATGCGAGGCCAGCTCCGCATCGTTGGCCGGCGTCGCGGCAGGCGCGATCGCCTGGTCCTTGGCGCCGTCCTGCGACGGAATGTAGTTCAGCACCGGCGCGAGCCAGCGCTCGATCTCGGCGACCGT
This sequence comes from Bradyrhizobium sp. I1.14.4, assembly GCF_050435825.1. Taxonomy (NCBI): domain Bacteria; kingdom Pseudomonadati; phylum Pseudomonadota; class Alphaproteobacteria; order Hyphomicrobiales; family Nitrobacteraceae; genus Bradyrhizobium; species Bradyrhizobium sp. I1.14.4. The sequence goes on from NZ_JBNDLA010000004.1 coordinate 382,717, forward strand.
CATGGCTTTGCGCGCGGCATAGTCCTCGACCTGGTCGCGCTCGATCTTGCCGACGCCGAAATAGAAGCTTTCGGGATGCGAGAAATACAGCCCGGAGACCGACGAGCCCGGCCACATCGCAAAGCTCTCCGTCAGCTTCACGCCGGCGGTGTTCTCGGCGTCGAGCAGTGCGAACAGCGTGCGCTTCTCGGTGTGGTCGGGCTGCGCCGGATAGCCGGGCGCGGGGCGGATGCCGTCATATTTCTCGAGGATCAATTCGTCCGCCGACCACGCCTCGTCGGGCGCATAGCCCCAGAACTCCTTGCGCACGCGCTGGTGCATGCGCTCGGCAAAGGCCTCGGCCAGACGATCGGCCAGCGCCTTGCACAGGATCGAGGAGTAGTCGTCATTGGCGTTCTTGAAGCGGTCGGCGACCGCATCCTCGCCGATCCCGGCCGTGACGACGAAGCCGCCGATATAGTCGGGCACTCCCGCTTCCTTCGGCGCGACGAAGTCGGACAGCGCGGCGTTGAAGCGGCCCTCGCGCTTCTCGAGCTGCTGGCGCAGCGTATGGAAGGTCGCGATCTTCTTGGCTCGGCTCTCGTCGGCATAGACTTCGATGTCGTCGCCGACGGCATTCGCCGGCCAGAAGCCGATGGTGGCGCGGGCGGTGAACCACTTCTCCTTGATGATCGTGTCGAGCATCTTGCGCGCGTCGGCATAGAGCGAGCGCGCGACTTCGCCGACCTTGGGATCGTCGAGGATCGCCGGGAAGCGGCCGGTCAATTCCCAGGTCTGGAAGAACGGCGTCCAGTCGATGTAGTCCGCGAGCTCCGCGAGATCGTAGGCGTCGAAGCTCTTCAGCCCGAAGAACGCCGGCTTTTTCGGCGGCACCGCCGCGAAGTCGATCGCGACCTTGTTGGCGCGGGCGACCGCGAGCTTCAGCCGCTTCTTGTCGGCCTGGGCGCGGAAATGCGCGGTCGAGATCTTGGCGTATTCGGCGCGCACCTCGGCGGCATAGGCCTGCTTTTTCTCGGCCGACAGCAGCGAGGAGGCGACGCCGACGGCGCGGCTCGCGTCGTTGACATGCACGACCGGGCCGCCCGGATAGTTCGGGTCGATCTTCACGGCGGTATGCACGCGGCTCGTGGTGGCGCCGCCGATCAGCAGCGGCACGTTCATGCCCTGCCGTTCCAATTCGCCGGCGAGGAAGCTCATCTCGTCGAGCGAGGGCGTGATCAGGCCGGACAGGCCGATGATGTCGGCGCCCTCGGCCTTGGCGGTCTCGATGATCTTGTTGGCGGGCACCATGACGCCGAGGTCGATCACCTCGAAATTGTTGCACTGGAGCACGATGCCGACGATGTTCTTGCCGATATCGTGGACGTCGCCCTTCACGGTCGCGAGCACGATCTTGCCCGCGGCGTTGCGGCCGCCGGTGATGCCGTTGGCGAGGTTGCGCGCCTTCTCCTCCTCCATGAACGGCATCAGATAGGCGACCGCCTGCTTCATCACGCGCGCCGACTTCACGACCTGCGGCAGGAACATCTTGCCGTCGCCGAAGAGGTCGCCGACCACGTTCATGCCGGCCATCAGCGGCCCCTCGATGACGTCGAGCGGACGGGATGCGTTCTGGCGGGCGGCCTCGGTGTCCTGCTCGATGAACTCGGTGATGCCGTGCACCAAGGCGTGGGACAGCCGCTTCTCGACCGGCCATTCGCGCCAGGCGAGATCTTGCTCCCTGGTCTGCTTCTCTTTGCCGCGGAATTTCTCGGCAAGCGCCAGCAGCCGCTCGGACGCGCCCGGATCGCGGTTGAGGATAACGTCCTCGCAGGTCTGGCGCAGCCCGGGGTCGATGTCGTCATAGACGATCATCTGTCCGGCATTGACGATACCCATGTCCATGCCGGCATGGATCGCGTGATACAGGAACACCGAGTGCATCGCCTCGCGCACCGGCTCGTTGCCGCGGAACGAGAACGACAGGTTGGAGACGCCGCCGGAGATGTGGGCGCCGGGCAGGTTCTGGCGGATCCAGCGCGTCGCCTCGATGAAGTCGACGCCGTAATTGTTGTGCTCCTCGAGGCCGGTCGCGATTGCGAAGATGTTCGGATCGAAGATGATGTCCTCGGGCGGGAAGTCGAGCCGGTTGACCAGGATGTCGTAGGCGCGCTTGCAGATCTCGGTCTTGCGCGCGAACGTGTCGGCCTGACCGGTCTCGTCGAATGCCATCACCACCACGGCGGCGCCGTGGCGCTTCGCGATCGTCGCCTCGTGCAGGAATTTCTCCTCGCCCTCTTTCATCGAGATCGAGTTCACGATCGGCTTGCCCTGGATGCATTTCAGGCCGGCCTCGATGACGTGGAATTTCGAGGAGTCGACCATCACGGGCACGCGCGCGATGTCGGGCTCGGCGGCGACGAGGTTGAGGAACGTCACCATCGCCGCCTCGGAGTCGAGGAGGCCCTCGTCCATGTTGACGTCGATGACCTGGGCGCCGTTCTCGACCTGGTCGCGTGCGACCTGAAGTGCCGCGGTGTAGTCGCCAGCCGTGATCAGCTTGCGGAAGCGTGCGGAGCCGGTGACGTTGGTGCGCTCGCCGACGTTCACGAACGGAATGGCGTCGGTCAGCGTGAACGGCTCGAGACCCGAGAGCTTCAGCCGCTGCTCGATTTCAGGCACCACGCGCGGCTTGTGCGGAGCGACGGCCTTGGCGATCGCCGCGATATGGTCGGGCGTGGTACCGCAGCAGCCGCCGACGATGTTGACGAGGCCGGCGGCGGCGAACTCGCCGATCAGCCGCGCCATGTATTCCGGCGTCTCGTCATACTGACCGAATTCATTGGGCAGGCCGGCATTCGGGTATGCACACACAAGCGTGTCGGCGACGCGGCCGATATCGGCGATGTGCGCGCGCAGATCCTCGGCGCCGAGCGCGCAGTTGAAGCCGATCGTGATCGGCTTGGCGTGCCGCACCGAATGCCAGAACGCCTCCGGCAATTGCCCGGAGAGCAGGCGGCCGGACTTGTCGGTGATGGTGCCGGAAATCATCACGGGCACGTCGATGCGGCGCTCCTCGATGATCTCGGCGATCGCATACAGCGCCGCCTTTGCGTTCAGCGTGTCGAAGATGGTCTCGACCAGCAGCAGGTCGGCGCCGCCGTCGAGCAGGCCCTTGGCCTGTTCGCCATAGGCCTTGCGCAGATCGTCGAAGGTCACCGCGCGATAGCCGGGATTGGAGACGTCGGGCGAGATCGAGGCGGTGCGGTTGGTCGGGCCGAGCGCACCGGCGACAAAGCGCTGCTTGCCGTCTTCGGCGCTCACCCGCTCGGCCGCAGTGCGCGCCAGCCGCGCGCCTTGCAGGTTCAGCTCATAGGCGAGGTCCGACATGTCGTAGTCGGCCTGCGCGATCGAGGTCGAGGAGAAGGTGTTGGTCGCGACGATGTCGGCGCCGGCACGCAGGTAAGCGGCGTGGATGTCCGTGATCGCATCAGCTTGGGTGAGGATCAGGAGATCGTTGTTGCCCTTGATGTCGCGATGGAAGTCCGCAAAGCGCGCGCCGCGGAAGGCCGCTTCGTCGAACTGCAGGCCCTGGATCATCGTGCCCATGGCGCCGTCGAGCACCAGGATGCGCTCGCGGGCAGCCGCGAGCAAAGCGTTACGCTTGGGAGAAACGGGAACGGACATGTGTCAGGCAGCTTTCTGGGCACCGTTCGGCCGGATGCCGAGCAGATGGCTGATCGCGAACACGAGGTCCGCGCGGTTCATGGTGTAGAAGTGGAAGGTGTCGACGCCGTGCTTGAACAGCTTCTGCACCTGGCCGGCGGCGACGGTGGCGGCGACCAGCTTGCGGGTCTCGGCGTCGTTGTCGAGGCCGTCGAATTTCTCGGCGAGCCAGTCCGGCACGCTGGTGCCGGCGCGCGTCACGAAATTGCGGGCCTGCTTGAAATTGTGCATCGGCATGATGCCCGGCACGATCGGAATCTCGATGCCGCGCGTCCGCACCTTGTCGACATAGCGGTGGTAGAGGTCGTTGTCGAAGAACACCTGGGTGATCGCGCGCGTCGCGCCGGCGTCGACCTTGGCCTTCAGCGTGTCGATGTCGGCATCGAAATCGGCGGCCTCCGGATGCTTCTCGGGATAGGCGGACACCGAGATCTCGATGTCGGCGTGGCGCTTCTTGATCCCGGCGACGAGCTCGGCCGAGCTCTGGTAGCCGTCGGGATGGGTGAAGTAGGGCGTGCCGATGCCGCCGGGCGGATCGCCGCGCAGCGCCACGATGTGGCGGACGCCGACCTCGTGGTAGCGGTCGACGATGTCGTCGATCTCGCCGCGCGAGGCGCTGACGCAGGTCAAATGCGCGGCCGGCAGCAGATCGGTCTCGCGGAGAATGCGGGTAATGGTGGAGTGGGTGCGCTCGCGGGTCGAGCCTCCTGCGCCGTAGGTGACCGAGACGAAATTCGGCGTCAGCGGCGCCAGGCGATTGATGGTCTCCCAGAGATTGCGTTCCATCTCCTCGGTCTTCGGCGGGAAGAACTCGAACGAGATTTTCGGCGTCTTTGGCGCACGCTGGCCGTTTGGCACGGAGGAAATGGTCTGGGTCATGATACGCAAGGGCTCCGCAACTGGAGGGTAGACGTCCGGCCTGGATATGAAGCCCCTAAGATAGGCGAAACGGGGCGGATCAAACAGCCCATCGGATATGGGAAATGGCCCACTGCCAGCCAATAATTGATAAAAATTGACCGCGGGGCACACCCGATGGGTGATGCTTGGTTCGTCGTAATAGTCCATAATGTATTGATTTGTATATAATAATTGTACGATTATCGGTGGATAGGTATTCAAAACAAATGTGGGCAGAGTGACGTGTCAATGAATCGCCCTGTTTCATCCCAAAACCCGCTGCTGCCTGCACGGGTCTTCCGGTGCGGGACTGGTCTGCGCGGCCGGCGCCTTTGTCACTTCGTGGGGCCACACTAGGTTGACGGCCATGATCCCGCTCTCCGTCCTCGACCTGTCCGTCGTCACCACAGGCACCAAGCCAGCGGCTGCGCTTCGCAACAGCATCGACCTGGCGCGCCATGTCGATGGTCTCGGCTATGTCCGCTACTGGCTCGCCGAGCACCATAACCTCGCCTCCGTCGCGAGCCCGGCGCCGGATCTGATGATCGGGCAGATCGCGGCGGTGACGCAGCATATCCGCGTCGGCTCCGGCGGCGTGATGCTGCCCAACCACGCGCCGCTCGTGGTGGCCGAGCGCTTCAAGATGCTGGAGGCGCTGTTTCCCGGCCGCATCGACCTTGGCCTCGGCCGTGCGCCCGGCACCGACGGCGCGACGGCTTACGCGTTGCGCAGCAGGCTCGATCGCCGCGAGGGCGACGACTTCCTCGAGCGGCTGCATGAGCTGACCTTGTGGGAGACGCGCGATTTCCCGTCCGGCCATCCCTACAACAATGTGGTGGCGATGCCGGACGATTCGCCGCTGCCGCCGATCTGGCTGCTCGGCTCGAGCGACTATTCTGCCGAGCTTGCGGCGCAGGTCGGGATGGGCTTTGCGTTCGCGCACCATTTCGCGACCCATGACGCGATCGCGGCGATGACGAATTATCGCGCGCATTTCAAGCCGTCGGGCTGGCGCGCGACGCCGCAATCGATCCTCGCGGTCGCCGTCGTCGCGGCGGAGACCGATGCGGAAGCCGAGCAGCTTGCGCTGTCGATGGACCTGAACCGGCTGCGCCGCGACCGCGGCCAGTATCTGCCGCTACCAAGCGTGGAGGAGGCCCAGGCCTATCCGTACACCGACGCCGAGCGTGCCTCGATCGCACGCAACCGCGCCCGGCTCTTCGTCGGCAGCCCCGCAACCGTGATGACGAAGTTGCAGCCGCTGATCGCGGCAAGCCAGGCGGATGAGCTGATGATGATCACCGCGGTCTACGACCACGAGGCGCGGAAGAAGTCCTACAGCCTGCTTGCCGAGGCATTCGGACTAGGCAAGAGGCGGGCGGCATAACGTTGTCGTTCCGGGGCACGCGAAGCGTGAACCCGGAACCTCGAGATTCCGGGTTCGATGCTGCGCATCGCCCCGGAATGACGGGATCAATCCTGCGTCTCGCTGAAGGTCGCGCGGAACGGATGACCGGGATAGACGCCGACGATGCGGAATTCGCGCGAGAAGAATTTCAGTTCCTCGAGCGCGAAGGCGAGTCCACGGTCGTCAGGATGACCGTCGACATCGGCATAGAACTGCGTGGCGAAGAAATTGCCGTCGACCATGTAGCTTTCGAGCTTGGTCATGTTGACGCCGTTGGTGGCAAAGCCGCCGAGTGCCTTGTAGAGCGCGGCGGGTAGGTTGCGCACCCGGAACACAAAAGTGGTGACCAGCGGCCCCGAGCCCTGCTCGGCCCATTTGGCCTCACGCGCCAGCACCACGAAGCGGGTGGTGTTGTGGGCCTCGTCCTCGATGTCCTCGGCGAGAATGTCGAGGCCATAGATATCGGCGGCTAGGCGGGAGGCGATCGCCGCCACGCTCTTGTCGCCGCGTTCGGAGATATCGCGGGCGCTGCCGGCGGTGTCGGCGGCGACGATCGGCTTGATGCCGAGCTTGCGGATGACGCGCCGGCACTGGCCGAGCGCATGGACGTGGCTTTCCACGCTCTTGATGTCGGCGAGCTTGGTGCCCTTGACCGCCATCAGCTGGTGGCGGATCGGCAAAAACCATTCACCGACGATGAACAGGCCCGAGGCGGGCAGCAGATGATGGATGTCGGCGACGCGGCCGGCGACCGAATTCTCGATCGGGATCATGCCTAGATCGGCCTCGCCCGAGGCGATCGCGGCCAGCGCGTCCTCGAAGGTCGGGCACGGCATCGGCTCGGCGTCGGGATAGGCCTCGGCGATCGCGATGTGGGAATTGGCGCCGGGCTCGCCCTGGAACGCGATTTTCAGCTTCTTGGTCATGCGTGGCCTTTTACCAGCGGCTCAGGCTTTTGCCAGTATCCGACGGGCGGTTTCGAGGTCGGCCGGGGTGTCGACGCCGCGGGGAACGGTGTCGACGATGGTGATGTCGATCCGCATTCCGGCCTCCAGGGCGCGCAGCTGCTCGAGCTTTTCCTGCTGCTCCAGCGGCGAGGGCGGAAGCCGCACGAACCGCTCCAGCGCGCCGCGGCGGTAGGCGTAGAGGCCGATATGGTGGTAGCGCGGTCCGTCGCCATGGGGCGCCGTGGCGCGGGTGAAATAGAGTGCGCGCAACCGATTCGGGCCGATCGGGGACCCGACCGCCTTGACGACGCTGGGGGCCTGATCCTCCTCCTCGCTATCGATGCGCGAAGCCAGGGTCGAAATGTCGACGGCGGGATCATCGAGCGCCGGCATCACTCTGCGGATGGTCTCGGGCGTAATGGTGGGGAAATCGCCCTGCAGATTGACCACGATCTCGGCACGGCCGCCCGGGTCGAGGGTCGTCATCGCTTCATAGATCCGGTCCGAGCCGGACGGATGGTCGGGGCGGGTCATCACGACCTCGCCGCCTGCAGCCTTCACCGCATCCGCGATCTCCGCCGCGTCGGTGGCGACCGCAACCCGGCCGATTCCGGCCGCCTCGGCCCGCCGGAGCACATGAACGATCATGGGCAAGCCTGCGATCTCGAGCAGCGGTTTTCCGGGCAGTCGGGTGGCGGCCATGCGGGCCGGAATCAGCACCAAGGTTCGGGGATCGGTCATTCGTATCGGGGCCCGTCCGGCCTGCGGAAATTGCCGGGGAGGAGGTTGAATTCGGCGCGTTTATACGGGTTGCCAGAGCGCGGGCAAACCGATATCTCAACCCTGCTTGGGGCGGTGCGATAAGGCCGATTCCCGGGTCTTTCCCCGCGGCCGTATTCCCGGCCTGAAGTCGACATTCAAGGCCCGGAGCCTGAGCCAAATGGACTCCTTCGAACTCAACAAAATCCTCGGTGCGGTTCTCGGCACCTGCATCGTCGTCCTGGTGATGAGCTTTGCCGCCGGATCGGTGTTCTCCGCCAAGCTGCCGGAGAAGCCGGGTTTTGAGATCGCGGTGAAGGAAGAGTCCCATGGTGGCGGCGGTGAGGCTGCCGCCGCCAAGTCCGAGCCAATCGAGAAATTGCTGCAGTCCGCTTCCGCCGAGAAGGGCGCGGCAGCTGCCAAGAAGTGCCAGGCCTGCCACACCTTCGAAAAGGGTGGCCCCAACCGCGTCGGTCCGAACCTGTTCGGTGTCGTCGGCGAGAAGAAGGGCGAGGGCCGTGGTTTCAATTTCTCGGCTGCGATGAAGGGCAAGGGCGGCGATTGGTCCTTCGACGATCTCAACAAGTTCCTGACCAACCCGAAGGCCTTCATCCCCGGCACCGCGATGGGCTTCGCCGGCGTGCCGAAGGACAGCGAGCGCGCCGATATCATCGCCTATCTGAATTCGAACTCGGAGCATCCCGCTCCGCTTCCGACCGCTTCGAAGTAGAAATTGCTTCGCTCGAGCACGCGGATGAAACGGCCAGGCAATGCCTGGCCGTTTTCGCATGGGGAATCCGCTGTCGCGGGGTTGTTATCGGGACGTTTCGCCGCACCGGTATTGTTCCCGGGCGATTATCATGAGGAAAAAGCAACGTAATTTGTCGAACCGTTGCCTTATATTGGGTCCCATGTAACCGGGGCCGCAAGCAGGAAACCGAATTTGGCGATTACCCGACGACACCTCCTTCAAGGCAGCGCACTGGCGGCGATCGCTCCGGCGCTCGGACTCAACTCCGGCCTATCGGCGATCACGCCGGCATTCGCCGACGACGCCTCCAACGGGCTGAAATGGCGGCACGCCTTGTCGCTTTTCGGCAACGTCAAATACCCGGCCGACTTCAAGCTGTTTGATTACGTCAATCCGGATGCACCGAAGGGGGGCCTTGTCCGGCAAATCGCAATCGGCACTTTCGATAATTTCAACCTTGTCGTCTCGGGCGTGAAAGGGTCCATCGCGGGCGGTGTCGCCCTCATTTATGAATCACTGACGACACCTTCACTGGACGAAGTCTCAACGGAGTACGGATCGCTGGCGGAGGCGGCGAGTTACCCCGACGACTTCTCCTATGTCGTTTACCGTCTGCGCCCTCAGGCAAAGTGGCATGACGGAGCATCGGTTACTCCGGAAGACGTGATCTTCTCGCTCGACGCCTTCAAGACGCATCACCCGATGTTTTCCGCTTATTACAGCCATGTGGTGAGAGCGGAGAAGCTTGGCGATCGCGAAGTGAAGTTCGTCTTCGACATGCCTGGCAACCGCGAATTACCGCAGATCGTGGGACAACTTACGGTCTTACCCAAGCACTGGTGGGAAGGCACCGATGGCCAAGGCCGCAAGCGCGATATCTCCGCGACAACGCTGGAGCAGCCGCTTGGGTCGGGACCGTATCGGATCAAGGAGTTCGTCGCAGGACGGACCGTGACTCTGGAGCGCGTCAAGGACCATTGGGCGCGCGACCTCGCGATAAACGTCGGACGCAACAACTTCGACGAACTTCGTTACGAGTATTTCAGGGATCCCACGGTGGCGATCGAGGCCTTCAAGGGCGATCAGATCGATTGGCGTACGGAAAACAGCGCGAAGGCGTGGGCGACCGCCTACAATTTTCCGGCAGTCACTGACAAGCGTGTGGTGCTGGAAGAGTTTCCAAACCGCAGTTCGGGCATCATGCAGGCCTTTGTCCCGAATCAACGGCGTGCAAAATTCAAGGATCCGCGGGTTCGCCGCGCTCTAAACTACGCGTTCGACTTCGAGGAGGTCAACAAGCTGCTGTTCTTCGGCCAGTACAAGCGCATCGTTAGCTACTTTGATGGCGCCGAGGAGTTGATGGCGACCGGGCTGCCGCAAGGCAAGGAGCTTGCCATCCTTGAATCTATCCGTGATCAGGTGCCAGCCGAAGTATTCACAACAGTCTATGCGAACCCGGTCGGTGGCAATCCCGAAGCCGTCCGCGAAAATCTGCGCGAAGCATCACGCCTGCTCAAGGAGGCCGGCTACGACATACGAGACCGGAAGCTTGTGGATTCCAAGAGTGGAGAGCCGTTCTCCATCGAACTGTTGAGTGAGGATCCGAATTTCGAAAGGATCATGCTGGCATATAAGCCGGCACTCGAGCGGCTCGGGTTTTCGATCACCGTGCGCACGATTGATCCAATCCAATACGAGAACCGGCTTCGCAGTTGGGATTTCGACATCGTCGTCGCGTCTTGGGGGGAATCCCTGTCACCCGGGAACGAGCAGCGGGAATACTGGGGGTCGAAAGCTGCAGACAACACCGGATCGCGCAACATCGCCGGCATCAAGAGCCCAGTGATCGACAAGCTGATCGAGCGGGTGATCTTTGCGATGGATCGCGAAGATCTCGTTGCGGCGACGAAGGCGCTCGATCGCGTGTTATTATGGAACCATTACGTGGTTCCGCAGTGGAATTATCCGAAGGTGCGTACGGCGCGCTGGGATCGCCTCGGTCGTCCGGCAGAATTGCCCAAATATGGCCAATCGGGATTCCCGGCGATCTGGTGGTACGACGCCGACAAGGCGGCCAAGCTCAAGCGTTCATAAGCTCAAGGATCCGCGCATGGCGCTATTCTCCCGTCGGCACGCACTGGGTCTCGGCATCGGTGCGTTGAGTGCTGCAGGCCTGCGTGTTGCACCGGCGGCAGCCGACAACGGAACCGAGATGCACGGCATGTCGGTGTTCGGCGATCTGAAATACCCGGCGGATTTTCAGATCTTCGACTACGTCAATCCGAAAGCGCCTAAGGGCGGGGTGTTCTCGATGATCCCTTCGACCCGTGCCTACAATCAGTCCTTCTTTACATTCAGTTCGTTCAACGCCTTCATCCTCAAGGGCGAGGGCGCGAAGGGCATGGAGATGACCTTCGATTCGCTCATGGCGCGCGCGGCCGACGAGCCTGACGCGATGTATGGCCTGGCGGCAAAATCGGTTTCGATTTCACCCGACAAGCTTACCTACCGGTTCACGATGCGGCCCGAGGCGCGTTTTCATGACGGCACCAAGCTGACTGCGCAGGACGTCGCCTTCTCGCTCAACACGCTGAAGGAGAAGGGCCATCCGTTAATCATGGTGCAATTGCGCGATTTCGTGAAGGCCGATGCACCTGACGACGCCACCGTGATCGTGACCTTCGCGCCCAACCGCGCGCGCGATGTGCCGCTTTATGTTGCAGGCTTGCCGATCTTCTCGAAAGCCTTCTATGCGACTCGGCAATTCGAAGAGTCTACGCTCGAAATACCGCTGGGCTCCGGGCCGTACACAGTCGGCAAGTTCGAGGTTAATCGTTACGTCGAATACGACCGTGTCAAGAATTGGTGGGCCGCCGACCTGCCGGTCAATCGCGGTAGCTACAATTTCGACACCGTGCGCTACGAATTCTATCGCGATCGCGATGTCGCGTTCGAAGGCTTCACCGGCAAGAATTATCTGTTTCGCGAGGAGTTCACGGCTCGCGTGTGGGCGACGCGGTATGATTTCCCCGCTATCAAGGACGGACGGGTCAAGCGCGAAACGTTGCCGGACGAAACGCCGTCCGGTGGGCAGGGCTGGTTTATCAACACCCGTCTCGACAAGTTCAAGGACCCGCGTGTCCGCGAGGCGTTGATCTATGCCTTCGACTTCGAATGGACCAACAAGACCATCATGTATGACGCCTATGCGCGGAGCGTCTCGCCGTTCCAGAACTCGGACATGGTGGCGAACGGGCTGCCTTCGCCAGAGGAACTGAAGCTGCTCGAACCGTTCCGCGGCCAAGTGCCGGATGAGGTATTCGGCCAGCCCTTCGTGCCGCCGGTGTCCGATGGATCGGGACAGGACCGTGCGCTCCTGCGCAAGGCCACGCAGTTGCTCAACGAGGCGGGATGCGTCATCAAGGACGGCAAGCGGCGATCGCCCAACGGCGAGCCGCTTACGATCGAGTTTCTGCTCGATGAACCGACGTTCCAGCCGCATCATGCCAGCTTTATCAAGAATCTCAAACCGCTTGGCATCGATGCCGACATCCGCCAGATCGACGCTGTGCAGTATCGCGCGCGCGTCGAGGCTTTCGATTTCGAGGTGACGACCCAGCGCATATCCATGTCGGCGACGCCGGGCGACAGCCTGCGGCCTTACTTCTCGTCTCAAGCCGCAGCTACGAAAGGCTCTTACAATCTGGCGGGTGTGAGCAATCCGGCGATCGACGCGCTGGTTGAAAAGGCGATTGCGGCCGAAACGCGGGCGGACTTGACCTTTGCCTGCCGCGCGCTCGATCGCGTGTTCCGCGCCGCTCGCTACTGGGTGCCGCAATGGTATTCGAGCAAGCATCGCGTCGCTTATTGGGATCAGTTCGCGCATCCGGAAAGGCCGGCGAAATATGCAGGCGTCGGTGCGCCGGAGAACTGGTGGTATGATGCGGCCAAGGCCGCGAAGCTCGAGCAGGCGAAGTAGCCAATGAGCGCCTATATCGCCCGACGTATCTTTCTGATGCTGCCGACGCTGCTCGGCATCCTGTTCGTCTCCTTCGTGGTCGTGCAGTTTGCGCCCGGCGGTCCGGTCGAGCGCGTCATCGCGCAGATCAACGGTGCCGACACCGGCGGCACCTCGCGCGTGTCGGGTGGCGGCGGCGATTTCGGGGCGCAGCGCGGCCAGGGCGCAGGCGCAGCTGGCGCCGTCAATTCGAAGTACCGTGGCGCGCAGGGACTCGATCCGGATTTCATCAAAAAACTCGAGGTGCAGTTCGGCTTCGACAAGCCGGCGCCGGAGCGGTTCGCGCTGATGGTGTGGAATTTCGCGCGGTTCGACTTCGGCAACAGTTATTTCCGCAGTGTCAGCGTGCTGCAACTGATCAAGGAGAAGCTGCCGGTCTCGATGTCGCTCGGCATCTGGATGACGCTCTTGACCTATCTGATCTCGATCCCGCTCGGCATCCGCAAGGCGGTGAAGGACGGTTCCAGGTTCGACACCTGGACCTCGGCCGCGATCATCGTCGGCTTTGCGATACCGGGCTTCCTGTTCGCGATCCTGTTGATCGTGCTGTTCGCCGGCGGCTCGTTCCTCAACATCTTCCCGCTGCGCGGTCTTACCTCGGACGGCTGGTCGCAATTCCCCTGGTACTGGAAGATCATCGACTATTTCTGGCACCTGACGCTGCCGCTGGTGTCGATGGCGCTCGGCGCCTTCGCCACCATGACGCTGCTCACCAAGAACTCGTTCCTCGATGAGATCCGCAAGCAATATGTGATGACCGCGCGTGCCAAGGGCTGCAGCGAGCGTCAGGTGCTGTACGGTCACATCTTCCGCAACGCCATGCTGATCGTGATCGCGGGCTTTCCGGGCGCGTTCATCCACGCGTTCTTCTCGGGCTCGCTTTTGATCGAAACCATCTTCTCGCTCGACGGGCTCGGCCTGCTCGGGTTCGAGAGCGTGTTGAACCGCGACTATCCGGTGGTGTTCGGGACACTGTTCATCTTCTCGCTGGTCGGACTGGTGGTCAATCTTCTCTCCGACCTTGCCTATATGTGGATCGATCCGCGGATCGACTTCGAGGCGCGGGAGGTCTGATGACGATGCTCGCGCCCCAGCCGGTCGAAACCTCGACGCAATCGCCGCTCGGCGAGGCGGTGCCCGCCACGAGTCACGGCTTTGCACCGTCGCCGCTGAACAAGCGGCGCTGGCAGAACTTCAAGGCGAACCGGCGCGGCTACTGGTCGTTCTGGATCTTCCTCGTCCTGTTCGTGGCGTCGCTGTTCGCCAATTTCATCGCCAACGACAAGCCGCTGGTCGTCAAATATGACGGCCGTCTCTATTGGCCGGTGGTGTTCACCTATGCCGAGACCACCTTCGGCGGTGACTTCGAGACCGCGGCCGACTATCGCGATCCCTACCTGCAGAAACAGATCGCGGACAAGGGCGGCAGCATGATATGGCCGCCGATCCGTTACTCATACGACAGCCGCAACCTCGACCCGCCGACGGCGGTGCCGTCGAAACCGACCTGGCTCCTGACCGAAGCGCAGTGCAAGGACGTGGTGAAGCGCAAGGGACTGACCGGCTGCCGCGACCTCGAATACAACTGGCTCGGCACCGACGATCAGGGCCGCGACGTCGTCGCGCGGCTGATCTACGGCTTCCGCATCTCGGTTTTGTTTGGCCTGACGCTGACCATCCTGTCGTCGATCATCGGCATCGCCGCCGGCGGCGTGCAGGGCTATTTCGGCGGCTGGATCGATCTCGGCTTCCAGCGATTCATCGAGATATGGACTGCGATCCCTTCGCTCTATCTGCTGCTGATCATCTCGGCGGTGCTGCCGCCGGGCTTCTTCATCCTGCTCGGCATCCTCCTGTTGTTCTCATGGGTTTCGCTGGTCGGCCTGGTGCGCGCCGAGTTCCTGCGCGGCCGCAACTTCGAATACATCCAGGCGGCGCGCGCGCTCGGCGTCTCCAACGGCGTGATCATGTTCCGCCATCTGCTGCCGAACGCGATGGTCGCGACCATGACCTTCCTGCCCTTCATCGTCTCGTCCTCGGTGATGACACTGACGGCGCTGGACTTCCTCGGCTTCGGCCTGCCGCCCGGTTCGCCCTCGCTCGGTGAATTGCTGTCGCAGGGCAAGGCCAATGTGCAGGCGCCGTGGCTCGGCCTCACCGGCTTCTTTTCGGTCGCGATCATGCTGTCGCTGCTGATCTTCATCGGCGAAGCCGCGCGCGACGCCTTTGATCCGCGCAAGACGTTCTCGAGGGGCTGACGCATGGACGCGACCAACCAGCCTCTGCTCGACGTCAGCGACCTCTCGGTTGCCTTCGGCCACTCGCTTGCGGTCGATCGCGTCTCGTTCTCGATCAAGCGCGGCGAATGCACGGCGCTGGTCGGCGAGTCCGGCTCGGGAAAATCGGTCAGCGCGCTGTCGGTATTGAGGCTGCTGCCCTATCCGGCGGCGTCACATCCCTCCGGGGCGATCCGTTTCAAGGGCCGCGATCTGCTGGGATCGTCGGAACGCGAGATGCGCGGGATTCGTGGCAACGACATCTCGATCATCTTCCAGGAGCCGATGACCTCGCTCAATCCGCTCCACACCATCGAATCCCAGATCGGCGAGATCCTGTCGCTGCACAGCGGCATTAGCGGTGCGGCGGCGCGGGGGCGGACGCTGGAGTTGCTGGGCCAGGTCGGCATCCCCGAGCCCGAGACGAGGCTCAAGAGCTATCCGCATCAACTGTCCGGCGGCCAGCGCCAGCGCGTGATGATCGCGATGGCGCTTGCCAACGAGCCCGACCTGTTGATTGCGGACGAGCCGACCACCGCGCTCGACGTCACCGTGCAGGCGCAGATTCTCGCCTTGCTTGCCGAGATCCGCGCGCGGCTCAGCATGAGCATGTTGTTCATCACCCACGACCTCGGCATCGTGCGCCGTATCGCCGACACCGTCTGTGTGATGAACAACGGCAAGATCGTCGAGCAGGGCCCGGTCGAGCAGGTCTTCACCGCACCGAAGCACGCTTATACCCGGGCGCTGCTGGCGGCCGAGCCGAAGCCCGATCCGGCGCCGCCGCAGCCGGGCGCGCCGGTCGTGATGTCGGCGGACAATCTCAAGGTCTGGTTTCCGATCAAGCGCGGGCTGTTGCGTTCGACCGTCGGCCACATCAAGGCGGTCGATGGCGTCAGCCTCGCGGTGCGCAAGGGCGAGACGCTCGGCGTGGTCGGCGAGTCCGGCTCCGGCAAGACCACGCTCGGGCTCGCGCTGCTCAGGCTGATTTCCTCCGATGGCCCGATCGTGTTCCTCGGCAAGGACATCCAGGGCCTGCGCTTCAAGCAAATGCTGCCGTTCCGCCGCGACATGCAGATCGTATTCCAGGACCCGTTCGGCTCGCTCAGCCCGCGCATGTCGGTGGCCGACATCATCGCCGAGGGGCTCGAGGTGCACCAGAAGCAGCTGTCGCGCGAGGAACGCGAGGTGCGGGTGATCAAGGCACTCGGGGATGTCGGCCTCGATCCCGACTGGCGCTTCCGCTATCCGCACGAATTCTCCGGCGGCCAGCGCCAGCGCATCTCGATCGCGCGGGCGGTCGTGCTGGAGCCGAACTTCGTCGTGCTGGACGAGCCGACCAGTGCGCTCGACATGCTGTTGCAGGCCCAGATGGTCGATCTGTTGCGCGACCTGCAACGCAAGCGCGACCTCACCTACATGTTCATCTCGCACGATCTGCGTGTGGTCGCCTCCCTCGCGAGCCATTTGATCGTGATGAAATCCGGTAAGATCGAGGAGGAGGGGCCAGCCTCCGAGCTCTTCAAGAACCCGAAGAGCGACTACACCCGCGCGCTGTTCGCCGCCGCGTTCCGCATCGAAGCGGCGGGCGAGGGGACAGTGGCGACGTAACAGCCGCCTTGTCATTCCGGAGCTCGCGAAGCGAGAACCCGGAATCTCCTTCCGCAAAATCTCGAGATTTCCCGATGCGCAATTGCGCATCTGAGGTTCACGCGCTTCGCGCATGCCCCGGAATGACGGGGCAGGGCTAAAGCCGCTTGATCGCCGTCACGTCGCTGCCGGCGGCCTTGATCCTCGCGATCGCGGCGTGCGTATTCTCCACGACTGTTGCCATATGATGCGCATTGGCGTGCACGATTGTCGTCGCATCGCGCACAAGAGCGACATGGCCCTTCCAGAAGATCAGATCGCCGCGCTGCAGATACTTCGATTCGGCGGCCGTCAATTCGCGGCCGAGCCCGTCCTGCTGCATGTCGCTGTCGCGCGGGCAGCCGGTGCCGGCAGCGGTCAATGCAATCTGGACCAGGCCGGAGCAATCGATACCGAGGCTCGACTTTCCGCCCCAGAGATAGGGCGTGCCGACGAATTGCTCGGCGACCGCGACGAAATCCTGCGCCATCGCGTCGAGAGGCGCGAGATGCTGGCGTGGCAGATGCCAACCCTCTCGGGTCACGGCGAAGGGACCGTCCTCGCGGAGGATCGCAAGCTTCGTCCCCATCGCCAGCGCCTCGACCGGCGGCAGCTTGATCGACGGTCCCGGAAATGCCAGCGTGTGCAGCGTCGTCACCTTGTGCGTCGGTGCGGCGCCAAGCGTCGTCAGCGCGGCCTCGGGGATCCAGCCGACATAACCATCGTCGACGAGCTGGCCCCAGGCCCAGCCTTCGCCGTTGCGATCGTACACCGTGACACGCTCGCCCCTGAGCACCTGCGTCATCTGTTCGGCGTCGGCGGCCGGCGCCTGGCGCAGCGGGGCAATGGCGTCGCGGACCTCGAAGGCCTCGCCGTCGACGAAGCGCGCGGCCTTGATCTTGCCCTCGAGATATTTCGCGGCGATATCGCCGCGGGCCGGCGTCAGTCTGACATCATGCATAGCGCTGGCTCAACAATTTGTAGATCGCGCGCGCAGCCTGACACTCGCCGCCTTCGGGGCGGCCGGGCTTCGCTGATGGCGTCCAGCCATAGATGTCGACATGCAGCCAACTCCTGGCGTGCTCGACGAAGCGCTGCAGGAACAGCGCGCAGGTGATCGAGCCCGCAAAACCACCTGACGGCGCGTTGGTGATGTCGGCGGTCTTGGAGTCGAGCCAGGCATCGTAGGCCGGCCACAGCGGCAGCCGCCACAACGGGTCGTTCTCGCTCTTCGCTTGAGCTGCGACGTCGCCGGCGAGCGCCTCGTCATTGGTGTAGAACGGCGGCAAATCCGGGCCCAGCGCCACGCGCGCCGCGCCGGTCAGCGTGCCCAGATCGACCAAGAGATCCGGCGTCTCCTCGTCGGCCAGCGCCAGCGCGTCGGCGAGCACCAGCCGCCCCTCGGCGTCGGTGTTGCCGATCTCCACGGTGATGCCCTTGCGCGACTTGATGATGTCGAGCGGGCGAAACGCATTGCCGGCAACCGCGTTCTCGACCGCAGGAATCAGCACGCGCAGCCGCACTTTCAGCTTGGCGTCCATCACCATCTGCGCCAGCGCCAGCGCGTTGGCGGCGCCGCCCATATCCTTCTTCATCAACAGCATGCCGCTCGACGGCTTGAGGTCGAGCCCGCCGGTGTCGAAGCAGACGCCCTTGCCGACCAGCGTCACCTTGGGATGGGCCGGATCGCCCCAGCTCAGATCGATCAGAACCGGCGAGCGCGTCGACGCCATGCCGACGGCGTGGATCAGCGGGAAGTTTTGCGCGAGCTCGTCGCCGCTGATGCAATTGAAGGCGGCGCCGAACCGCGTTGCGAGATCGCGTGCCACCTCGGCGAGCTCGGCCGGACCCATGTCGTTGGATGGCGTGTTGATGAGGTCGCGCGCCAGCGCCGCCGCATCCGCCATCCGGATGATCTCGGCGGTGTCGACGCCGTCGGGTGGCACCAGGCGGACCTCGGGGGCCTTGTTCTTGCGATAGCGGCCGAAACGGTAGCAGCCGAGCGTGAAGGCGAGCGCGGCGAGCCTTGTGTCATGCGGCGCATTGGCAAAGCGGTAGACGCCCGGCGGCAGCAGGCCCGGCAGGGCGCCGGGCCGGAACGGATCGCGCGCCTTGTGGTCGGCGTCCTCGAGGCCGAACAGCACTTGCGCGATGCCACCATCAGCCGCCGGCAGAACGAGCAATTTGCCGGGCTTGGCCTCGAAGCCATTGGCCTCCGCGAACTGGCGCGCCGGCCCCGGCAGCTCGCCGCGGATTGCATCCCATGTCGCCTTGGTCACGAAGGTGATCGGGGTAACAGCGGTCGTGGGGGCGGTCTCGAACACGGATGGCATGCGGCTCTCGGCTGTTCTGGCGTCGTGGATGGCTACTACACGCCTTTCGTGGCGGATGGTAGCGGGCCCGCGGTTCACGCGACCTTGCGGGATTGGAACCGGCGCGCCGGTTGCTGGCTGCGCCAGTTAACCGGACGTTAGGGTTAACGGTCTATTGCTGTCACGCTCGGCTGGAACCATTCGCCCGATTTCATGAGTCACAGTGCCATGCGTCGACTGTCCAATCTGACCCGGCATCTCGCTTCCGCAGCCCTCGTGACGGTTCTGGCCGCAGGGCTTGGCGGTTGCCAGACCATGTCCGACGTGACGGGATCAATTGCGTCCCGGTCCGATCCGGCGCTCGACGATCCGCGCCGTGCCGCCGAGGTCTATGGCGAGCGCTATCGCAAGAACCCCAAAGATACAGAGGCGGCGATCGCCTATGGCCAGGCCCTGCGCGTGTCCGGGCAGCGTTCGCAGGCCTGCGCCGTGCTGGAGCAGGCCACGATCGCCAACCCCGGCAACAAGGCGCTACTCGCCGCCTATGGCCGCGCGCTGGCCGACAACGGCAATTCGCAGACCGCGTTCGACGTGCTGAGCCGCGCGCACAGCCCGGACAATCCGGACTGGCGGATCTTGTCGGTGCAGGGAACCACGCTCGACAAGATGAACCGGCACGAGGAGGCGCGGCGCTATTACGCCAGCGCGTTGCGACTGGCGCCCGACGAGCCGTCGGTGCTGTCCAATCTCGGCCTGTCCTACATGCTGACCAAGGAGTTGCCGAAAGCGGAAGAGACGCTGCGCCAGGCCTATGCCAGCGCCCGTGCCGACACCCGGATCCGGCAGAACCTTGCGCTCGTCGTCGGCCTGCAGGGCCGCTTCGCGGAGGCCGAAACGATCGTCAAGGCCGACCTGCCGCCGGACGAGGCCGCGGCCAATGTCGCTTACCTCCGCGAGATGCTGAACCGCAAGGACGGTCCGCGCATTTCATCGCGCGCCGCACCTGTCGTCGCCAAGGACGACTAAGCCAAAACACGGCAGATCCAAACCTCCCCTTCAAAAGGGGAGGCCGCTTTGCTCGCCAGAGCAAGGCGGGCGTGGATCATCTCTCTCCACGAGCAGCTGCGTTTGCGGCTGACCCCCATCCCGGCCTTCCCCCTTTCAGGGAGAAGGAGAAAGCGGTCGGCGCAGTGCGTGGCGGCGCAGCTCAATGCATCGCGGCGATCTTGATGTAGGACGGCCCGAGGATCACGATGAACAGGCAGGGCAGGAAGAACAGGATCATCGGCACGGTCAGCTTGGGCGGCAGCGCCGCGGCCTTCTTCTCGGCCTCGTTCATGCGCATGTCACGGTTTTCCTGCGCCATCACGCGCAGGCTCTGGCCGAGCGGCGTGCCGTAGCGTTCGGATTGCTGCAAGGCCATGCATACCGACCTCACGCCTTCGAGCCCGGTGCGGCGTGCCAGGTTCTCGTAGGCGGACTTGCGGTCCTGCAGGTAGGACAATTCCGCGGTCGTCAGCGCGAACTCCTCCGACAGCGCGATCGACTGTCCGACGATCTCGTTGGCCACCTTCCGGAACGCGACTTCGACCGACATGCCCGACTCGATGCAGATCAGCAGCAGGTCCAGCGAATCAGGGAAGGCGCGCTTGATCTGGAGCTGGCGCTTGGAGATCGCATTCTTCAGGAACAGCATCGGCGCCTGGAGGCCGGCATAGGCCGCGCCGACGCAAATGCCGATCTTGAGCGTGAGCGACCAGTTCGCGCCCGCGATCACGAAGGTGTAGAGGATTGCGCCGATCAGCATCACGATCGGCGTCACCGCGCGGGCGAACAGGAAGGTGACGTAGGGGGCGTGGCCGCGATAGCCTGCCATCACGAGCTTCTCGATCGCCGCCTCCTGGGCGAGCCATTTCGTCAGGTTGAGATCGTCCACCACCCTTGAGACGACTTGCTTCGGCGTCTGCCGCAGCGCCACCTTCTCCGTCTTGGAGAGACGCTCGCGTTCGCGCTGCCGGAGGCGTTCGCGCTCGCTGGCGACGGCCTTCATGCGCTTGTTGAGATCGCCGCCGGCGAGCAGCGGCATCACCAGCGTGTACACCGTCGCGCTTGCCGCGAAGAAGGCAAGCAGCATCGTCATGAACCTGACGTCGTGGAGCTTGGCGATCAGAATATCAATCATGCTTCACCGTCAGAAATCGAAGTTGATCATCTTCTTCATCACCAGGATGCCGCATGTCATCCAGAGGGCGCAGCCAACAAGCATGAGCTGGCCCATCGAGTTGGTCCACAGCAGGGCGATGTAGTCCGGCGTCGTGAGGAACACGAGGATCATCACGATCGGCGGCAGCGAGCCGATGATGGCGGCGGAGGCCTTCGCTTCCATCGACATCGCCTGGATCTTCTCGGCCATCTTCTTGCGATCACGCAGCACCCGCGACAGGTTGCCGAGCGCTTCCGACAGGTTGCCGCCGGACTTCTGCTGGATCGCGATCACGATGCCGAAGAAGTTCGCTTCCGGCAGCGGCATGCGTTCGAAGAGCCGGGAACAGGCCTCGCCGAGCGGCATGCCGATCGCCTGGGTCTCGATGATCGCAAGGAACTCGCTGCGCAGGGGCTCCGGCGCGTCGTTGACGACCGCCTTGAGCGATTCGAACAGCGGCAGGCCGGCCTTGATGCCGCGCACGATGACGTCGACGGCGTCGGGCAGCGCCTTCAGAAAGGCCTTTTCCCGTCGCTTCTTCAGGAAGTTGAGGAGCCAGCGTGGTGCGCCGAGCCCCATGGCGAAGCCGATGCCGGCCGCGCCGAGCAGGCCTCCGCCTGCCAGGAATGCCGCGCCGAACCCGAACAGGCCGAGGGCGCCGGAGATCATCCAGAATTTCTGCTCGGACCACTCCAGTCCCGCCTGCGAGATGCGCATGCCGAGGGGGACTTTCTTGTCCTTCTGCCGCCGCGCCTCGAGCTCCTTCAGCGATCCTTCGACCTGTTCGCGGCGGGAGCGTTGCGTGCGGTCGGCACCTCGTGTCGGCGTAGGTTCGCTGCGCGCCACGGATGCGCGACGGGACTCGGCCTTCTTCTCCCCCGACAGATAGGGATACAGAAAGACCCATGCGATGCCGCCCACGGTTGTGGCGGCGAGGAAGGCCAGAGCCAGGGTTTGCGTCTGCATCCTGCGTCCCCTAGACCGGCGCCGGCGCGTCGGAGGCGTCCAGCGCCGCCGCAAGCCGCTTCTCTTCATTGTAGTAGCGCGCACGCTCCCAGAAGCGCGGCCGGCCGATGCCGGTCGAGCGGTGCTTGCCGACGATCTTGCCGTTGGCGTCTTCCCCGACCACGTCGTACAGGAAGACATCCTGGGTGATGATGGTGTCGCCTTCCATGCCCATCACCTCGGTGATGTGCGTGATGCGGCGCGAACCGTCGCGCAGGCGCGCGGCCTGCACGATGATGTCGACCGAGGCGCAGATCATCTCGCGGATGGTCCGGGACGGAAGGGAAAATCCACCCATGGTGATCATGGATTCGCAGCGCGACAGCGCTTCGCGCGGATTGTTGGCGTGCAGTGTGCCCATAGAGCCGTCATGGCCGGTGTTCATTGCCTGCAACAGGTCGAAGGCTTCGGGTCCGCGGACTTCGCCGACGATGATTCGTTCAGGGCGCATACGCAGGCAGTTACGGACCAGTTCGCGCATCGTGACCTGGCCCTCGCCCTCGATGTTCGGCGGCCGGGTTTCCAGCCGCACCACATGCGGCTGCTGCAGCTGAAGTTCGGCGGCGTCTTCGCAGGTGATGATGCGTTCGTCGTGCTCGATATAGTTGGTCAGGCAGTTCAGCAGCGTGGTCTTGCCCGAGCCGGTACCGCCCGAGATGATCACGTTGCAGCGGACGCGGCCGATGATCTGCAGGATGGTCGCTCCTTCGGGTGTGATCGCGCCGAACTTGACGAGCTGATCCAGCGTCAGCTTGTCCTTCTTGAATTTGCGGATGGTGAGTGCGGGCCCGTCGATCGCCAGCGGCGGCACGATGGCGTTGACGCGCGAGCCGTCGGCGAGGCGGGCGTCGCAGATCGGCGAGGATTCGTCGACGCGCCGGCCGACCTGGCTGACGATGCGCTGGCAGATGTTGAGCAGCTGCTGGTTGTCGCGAAAGCGGATGCCGGTGCGCTGGATCTTGCCGG
This sequence comes from Bradyrhizobium sp. I1.14.4, assembly GCF_050435825.1. Classification (NCBI taxonomy): domain Bacteria; kingdom Pseudomonadati; phylum Pseudomonadota; class Alphaproteobacteria; order Hyphomicrobiales; family Nitrobacteraceae; genus Bradyrhizobium; species Bradyrhizobium sp. I1.14.4. The sequence goes on from NZ_JBNDLA010000004.1 coordinate 405,596, forward strand.
CGACTTCGATGAACACGGTGCCGGCGCCGTTGACCATGATGTCGGCGATGTCGTCGCGCGACAGCAAGGGCTCGAGCGGACCGTAGCCGAGCACGTCGTTGCAGATGTCGTCGAGCAGCTCTTCCTGCTCGGCGATCGACATCACGATGTTCTTGATCGCGATGATCTCGTTGACGATGTCGCGGATTTCCTCACGCGCCGACTCGCTGTCCAGCTTGGCGAGCTGGGCGAGGTCGATCGCCTCGATCAGGGCGCCGAAGATCGTCGCCTTGACCTGGTAGTAATTGTCCGAGCGGCGGGCTTCGACGGCGGGAGCAGGCGGTGGCTTGGCCGGTGCCAGCGGCGGCGACGAGATCGTCGGGGCGACGGACTCGCGCGACATGGTCGACGAGCCGGCAGGCTCCGGCGTCTGAAAAGCGGGCTTGGGTGCCCGCACGTCCGCATCGTTTCCGCTACGCTTACCAAACACGACGTCTTGACTCCACGCGGACCACTATTTGGACCGCAGCTTTTCGAGCAGGGGCGACAGGAAGGACCCCCTCGGCTTCTTGGTCTCGCCGCGGCCTGTCAGCCGCTGCGCCATCTGCAGGAACATCTCGACCGCGCGATGATTGGCGGAAATTTCCGCGATCATCTGGCCGTTGTTGGCGGCCGAACCGAATATCTGCGGATCGAACGGGATCGCGGCGATCGGCTGGCTTTCGATCGCCTTGGCGAATTCGCCCGCCGCGATCTCCGGTCGCTTCGGCACGCCGACCTGGTTCAGGCAATACAAGGGCGCGCGGTCGTTGGGCCGGGACGCCTTCAGGAGGTCGAACATGTTCTTGGCGTTGCGCAGATTGGCGAGGTCGGGTGCCGCCACGATCAGGATGTCGTCGGCCGCGATCAACGCGCGCTTGGTCCAGCCGGACCATTGGTGCGGCACGTCGAGCACGATGCAGGGCATCGTGGTGCGCAGCGTATCGAAGATCGCATCGAACGCTTCGGCGCCGAAATCGTAGACCTTGTCGAGCGTCGCCGGCGCCGCCAGCAGGCTCAGATGGTCGGTGCATTTCGACAGCAGGCGGTCGACGAAGGCGGTATCGACGCGGTCCGGCGAGAACACGGCATCCGCGATGCCTTGCGCCGGATCCTGGTTGTAGTTGAGGCCGGCGGTACCGAACGCGAGGTCGAGGTCGGCGACCACGGAATCAAGCGCCAGATCGCGGGCGATCGCCCAGGCGACATTGTGGGCGATCGTCGAGGCGCCGACGCCGCCCTTCGCGCCGACGACGGCGACGATGCGGCCGACCGCCTTGGCTTCCGGCGCCGAGAACAGATTGCAGACCGCGCGCACCACGTCGATCGCATGCGCCGGCGCAATCACGTAGTCGCTGACGCCGCGCCGCACCAGCTCGCGATACAGCGTGACGTCGTTGACCCGGCCGATCACGACCACCCGGGTGCCGGCGTCGCACACCGTGGCAAGCTGATCGAGGCCGGCCAGGATGTCGCCGCGACCTTCGGTTTCGAGGATGATGACGTTGGGCGTCGGCGCCGAGCGATAGGCCTCGATGGCCGCTGCCATGCCGCCCATCTGGATCTTGAGGTGTGCCTTGGCCAGCCGGCGATCCTCGCCGGCCGACTGCACGGCGGCGGCGGTCTCGACCGTTTCGCAGAACGCCTGGACCGAAACCCGCGGCGCCGGAGCAATATGGTCGTCCACGGCCTGCGGCGGGGCGTCCGTCTGCTCTTCGGAGTTTTGCTGCGCGTAGGTGATCATTTTCCTGTGTCGCTTAGCTTGGCCCTGTCGGACTCGGGATAAGTCGTGGCGGTGGTCGTGCCCTTGCGATACTTCTCGAAGGCGATATTACGACGCGACGTGTAGGCAGGGGTTTCCGCGCGCGGCTGCACGAGGTCGGTCGGGTCTTCAACCATGGCGGCGAGGTTGCGCTGATTGGCGCAGCCGAAATTGTAATACTGCTTGTTCTCGATGTAGGACTCGTTGTGGATCGACGGGCCGAGATCTTCCGGCCAGAGGCCGCACGGCCCGGCGACCGCTTTCATCTTTGGATAGTTCACGCGGATCGCAGCCATCTGCCGCGGATCCTCGGGGTGGTATTTACGAACAAGAATCCCGCGCGGCGGCACGCCGGCGGCGGTGAAGGTCGCCTGGATCTCGCGCAACGATTCCTGCGCGGGCCGTGCGTTCGGCGTGTCGGCAGGGACGTCGATGGTGACGGCGCCGGTTCCCTCGCGCATCCAGTCCTGCGCCATGCCTATCACCTCGGCGCGCTGCTCCGCAGTCAGGCCGCCGCGGCTGCGGCCGACGAAGACCACGATCGAACGATCAGCCTCGGTGACCGCGATCGGATGGCGCTGGCGATAGTCGGCCGGCGCGTTCACCATCGCGAAACTGTTGTCGGCGGCGTGCTGGCAGGCGCCCAGCGTCACGGCAAGGCCGACGAGCGCTCCGGCAAGACCGAAGGCGCGCTTGTATTCGGCGGGTGTCCTGGATGTGGTCTGTGTCATCGTCCGCCTCAGTCGGTAATGAAGCCGTAAGTGCCGCGGTAATTCCGCGCCGGCTCGATGCGGCCAGGCACGCCGTAGACGCGATTGATGCTGCCCAGCAGGTCGGCCTGCGGATCGGACGCGTTGGCGAAACCGTCATCCGGACGCGACAGGTCCTTCTGCGCCACCGCGCGAACGACATAGGGCGTAACCAGCACCATCATTTCCGTCTGGTTGTTGACGAAGTCGCGGCTGCGGAACAGGGTGCCGAGCACCGGCAGCGACGCCAGCCCTGGAAGGCCATTGATCGCCTGCTTGGTCTGGTCCTGGATCAGGCCGGCCATGGCCATCGAGCCGCCCGAGGGAATTTCCAGCGTGGTCTCAGCGCGGCGGGTCTTGATCGAAGGGATCGTCGTCCCACCTGCGCCGCCTGTCAGCGCGTTCTCGGTCGAGACTTCCGACACTTCCGTCATCACCCGCAGGCTGATCCGTCCCTCGGTCAGCACCACCGGCGTGAAATTGAGCGAAATGCCGAATTTCTTGAAGCTAACGGTCTGGACGCAATTTCCGATCGCGCCCGACGTCGAGGTCTGACAGGTTACGCCGGTCGGAATTGGAAACTCGCCGCCCGAGATGAAGGTCGCCGATTCGCCGGAGATCGCGGTCAGGTTCGGTTCGGCGAGCGTCCGCACGACGCCGGCGCTTTCCATGGCGCGTAGCGTCGCCGACACCGATGGAGCCGCACCGAACGATGTCGTGAGGGCGTTGGTGGGCACCAACGCCGCGCTGTTCGCCGTGAACGGGTTGGTGTTGGTGAACTTCACCACGGCCGTGCCGTAATTGAGGTTTGCGGTAAGGTCGATGCCGAGCTGCTTGACCAGGCTGCGGGAGACTTCGGCAACCGTGACCTTCAGCATCACCTGGTCGCGGCCGCGAACCGCGATGGAGTTCACGACCTTGTCGGGGCCGCCGACCAGCCGCGTGGCGATCTCGCCGGCCTGCTGCGCCTCGACCGGGGTCGCCGCACTTCCGGTCAGCACGACGCCATCGCCGACGCCCTCGATCTGGATATCGGAATTCGGCATCGCCGCGCGCAGCGCGGCCCGCACGCCGTTGAGGTCGCGCTTGACGGCGATGTCATAGGCCGCGATCTGCTGGCCGGCGGCATCGAAGAACACGATGTTGGTCTGGCCGACCGTCGCGCCGATGATGTAGGCGCGTTGCGCCGACCGAACCACGGCGTTGGCGATCTTGGGATCGGCGACCAGCACGTCCTTGATATCCCGGGGCAGATCGATCACGACCGACTTACCGACGCCGAGTGCGAGAAAACGAGCGTTCAGCTGGCCGTCGGCCGAGGCAGGAGCCGGCGCGGCACGGTAGTCGCTCGCCATCACCGGCGTCAGCGCCGGGTTGAGCGTGAGCGCCGCGACGGCCGAGAACGACAATGCGCGGACCGTGAAGGCTCGCATCGTCCGTTGAGTTGCCCCGCCCTTCATCACGTGTGTCCTCATGGTCACTTCTGCATCGTTGCCTGGTTGGCAACGCCAAACCGGATGACGTTGATCGTCTCACCGCGCTTCTGGTGGTTGTCGTCGGTCCTGCCCTCGGGCGCGTTGTTGTCGGCGATGCTGCGCAGCGCCAGTGACAGGACGCCGCTCTGGCGTGCGCGCGCCAGCGTCTCGGTCTGTTCGGGCTTCAACTCCAACGTCACCGTCTTGCCGATCAGTGCGTTGGTGCCGTCCTTCTCCTTCGGCGCCTGGTCGATCGCGAGCACGCGGACATTGGTCAGGATGACTTCGGAGTTGACGATGTCGGCGCCGTTGCGTTCCGGATTCTTGTCCCGCTTTGACAGCAGGACATCGACCCGGTCATTCGGCAGGATGAAGCCGCCGGCGCCGGTCTCGGGCGAGATTTCGGTCGATACCGCCCGCATGCCGGTCGGCAGGATCGCAGCCATGAAGCCGCTTCCGTCAGCCTTGACGAGCTTCTGCTCGCGAATCGGCTCGCCCTGGATGAACGGGGCCCGCGCGATCGAGCCGGTGACGTCCCTGATGGCGTCGGCGCTGCTGTCCTTGCGCATGAAGCTGGCACTGGCGGTTGCCGCCGGCCATGTCTGCCATTGCACGTCGTCGGGCTTCACGGCCTGGCCGAGGCCGATGTCGGTGCGTGCGACCAGGATGTCGACGGTGGGCAGCTGTGCGACGGGCGGAGCAGGCGCCGGCTTGTCGTCGCTTCCGCTCGCCAAATAGAGCGCGGCAAGGCCGGCGCAGCCTGCGATAGCCAGGACCAGAATGCGGGCCTTATCCATTACGCTTCACTTTCCACATGACGCCGCGACGCTGACGCCGCCGTGATGGGAGTTGACCAGCTATTCGTCAAAGCATGGTTAATGAGGCGTATCTAAATCGCCTTAACGCGCGGTTACCGCTGCTTTCTCAGCGCATAGTGAAGTGCGCGAGATCGATCGTCTTGATCCAGTCCGTCTCGGGATAGATCAAGAGGGCGCCGAGGGCGAGTGCGATGCCGTAGGGGATTCCGGTCTGCTTGTCGTGCAGGCGGCTCAACCAGGCCTGGGACGCAAGCGGGTAGGGCAGGGGCCACTGCCGGAGCTGCAGCAGCAGCACGGTCAGCGCGCCGCCGAACAGCGATGCGAACACCAGATAGGGAAGCAGATGCTCGAACCCGAACCACAGACCGGCTGCGGCCGCGACCTTGGCGTCTCCGCCACCAACCCAGCCCATCGCAAACATGCCGAACGCCACCACCAGAACCAGCGCGCCTGCGCCGGAATGGCTGAGGATCTCGTGGACGCCCATCCCGGTCAGCGGCGCGAGGATGAAGAAGCCGGCCGCCAGCGCCAGTGAGATCCGGTTCGGGATCGTCATGGTCAGCAGATCGCTCGCCGCCGCGAAGGCCATCAGGGCCGGAAACAGCATCAAGCGCGCGATATCGAGGATCATGGATTCATGCCGTCAAGCTGGAACTGCGGTCGAGACCCGACGCTAGCGGCCAATGGTGAACAATCGGGAAAGGGCCGCCATGGCCGCAATCGAAGCGCCGATGGCCTGTCCGCCAAATAGCAAAGGTCCCGGGGTTGCCGGGACCTTTGATGCGAATTCGTCGGAGCGGCTTACTTCAGCGAACCGGCGATCGTGCTGAAGGTGCCAGAGAGGTTCTTGCCGACGCCGTTGACCGCAGCGATGATCGCGATGGCGATGCCGGTGGCGATCAGGCCGTATTCGATGGCGGTCGCGCCCGATTCGTCCTTCACGAAGCGCGAAACGAGGTTCTTCATAAAATCACTCCTGTGTACACGTGGCTGGTCGAACTTGATTTGGTCTTGCCGGCGTTCTCAGCACCGTGACCATTGCGGCACCCTAAGGTGCGACAATTTCGGCGCAGTTAATTTGATCGTATAAACACAGCGGGAACCCGCAGTTGTTGCGCACAGTAAATTTGGCATTAAGCGGCTTACCAAAATTGCAGATTGTTGCCGCGGCCCGCAATCAACGCCTGTTCATGGCTCCTTAAGCGCACATCTGTACCCATGGGCTTCCGTCAAGTGAGGCCGTCATGTCCCTTTCCATTGAAGTCATCGAGATGATCGGCCAGACGATGATGAAGGTGCTGCCGATCACGATCGCGCTGGCGCTGTTCTTCGCGGTGCTCACCCACTTCTGGGCCTGCAATCCCGCCAAGCCGTGGTGGCAGAAGCGTGAGTTGGTCACCGACATCTGCTACTGGTTCTTCGTGCCGGTGTTCGCCCGCGTGCTGCGCATCGGGCTGCTGGTGGTGGGCGCAGGCGTGGTGTTCAACGTTCACGGCGCCGACGATCTGATCGCGTTCTACGAGAACGGACATGGCCCTCTGGCGCAGCTTCCGCTCTGGCTGCAGTCGATCATCTTCCTGGTCGGCTCCGATTTCATGCTGTACTGGCTGCATCGGATGTTCCACGGCGGCGGCTTCTGGAAGTATCACGCCATTCATCACTCGTCCGAGGATCTCGAGTGGATCTCGGCGGCGCGTTTCCATCCGGTCAATCTTCTGGTCGGCACGATCTCTGTCGATGTCATCCTGCTGATGGCGGGCATCTCGCCGAACATCATGCTGTGGGTCGGGCCGTTCACCACATTCCACTCGGCCTTCGTGCACGCCAACCTGAACTGGACGCTCGGTCCGTTCAAATACGTGATCGCGACGCCGGTGTTTCACCGCTGGCATCACACCGGGCTCGAGGAGGGTGGCGACACCAATTTCGCGGGCACCTTTCCGCTCTGGGACATCCTGTTCGGGACGTTCCGCATGCCCGAAGGCAAGCTTCCGGAAGATTACGGTGTCGACGCCGAGCAGGGCGTGCCGACCGAGATCGGCGGACAGTTGGCCTATCCGTTCCGGCAATGACCCCGTTGGCCGGCCGGTGCAATCATGAGTACTGAGACCGCGACCTTCCCGCGGGCGAAAGCCTTTGCCTTCGCCGAGATCCCGGCCTGGTTCTGGATGGCGTGCGGCGTCTATGCGCTGCTGCTGACTGTCGGCGGCAGGCTGCTCGCCGATCCCGACACCTACTGGCAGATTGCCGTCGGCCGCTGGATCCTCGACCACTATGCGCTGCCGTCGGCCGACATCTATTCGTTCACCAAGGCTGGCGAGCCGTGGGTGTCGTCGTCCTGGCTGGCGCAGGTCCTGTTCGCGAAGGCCTATGATCTTGCCGGATGGACCGGGCCTGCGGCGCTGGCCGCGGCCTGCAGCGCGGCGACCTTCGCGCTGCTCACCGCCATCCTCAGCCGCGCGCTGCCGGCGATCTACGCGAGCCTGATCGCCCTTGCGGCGCTGGTTCTGACCTGCGGACACCTTCTGGCCCGCCCGCATGTGCTGGTGATGCCCGTCATGATCATTTGGGCGAACGGCCTGATGACCGCCAGTGAACGACGCGAGGCACCCTCGTTCTGGCTGCTGCCGCTGATCGCGCTGTGGGCCAATCTACACGGTGGCTTCCTATTCGGCCTGGTGCTGGTTGGCGCATTTGCGCTCGATGCGATGTGGAATGCTCTGCCGGCCCAGAGGCTGTCGCTGGCGCTGCACTGGGTGGCGTTCGGTATCGGCGCGTTGGCAGCGTGCTGCGTGACCCCCTATGGATGGGGCTCGATCCTGGCCTCGCTCAGGATTCTCGGCCTCGGTGAATTGCTGCATCTCATCTCGGAGTGGATGCCGGCGAATTTCGGTCAGGTCGATGCGTTCGGGCTATCCATCCTCGGCCTGATTGGTGCAACGCTCCATTACAGGGTGAAACTGCCACTGCCGCGGATCGTCCTGGTGCTCGGTTTGCTGCACATGGCGCTGTCCCATGCCAGAAATGTCGAGCTCTTCGCCCTGCTGTTGCCTTTAGCGGTGCTCACGCCGGTCGCAACCCAGTTCGGGTTGCAGGCCACTGGCGCCATCCGCTTGAAGGTCGCTCCGGCAGCGATCCTTATCGCCGGGCTTTGCGCGTGGACCTCGGTCGTTGCGGCGCGCCAGGTCATATCGCCTCCGCCGATCTATTCACCGGCTTCCGCCGTTGACGCGATGAAGGCGCATAACGTCAAGCGCGTGCTCAACGACCTGCAGTTCGGCGGCTATCTGATCTGGCGCCAGATGCCGGTGTTCATCGACGGGCGCGCCGAGCTCTACGGTGAGACGTTCGGGGTGACCTTTTCCCGCGCGCTTCAGCTCAAGGACGTCAACGGCTTTCTCAATCTTCTCAAGACCAACGACATCGATGCGGTGATGCTTGATCCGACCACGCCGGCCTCCAAATTGCTGGATCACATCGGAGGATGGCAGCGTCTCTATGCCGACGAGCGCGTGGTGGTTCACGTCCGCGCCGACAGCTGAAGTCGTTGCGGCCACGTAACGCCGATCGCCGCGGCGAGCGCCTGGTTCGGCGGCGGGCCGTCCGTGCCGTCAGCCGGGACGGGATACCGCGATTGTGGCCCTAGGTCGTACGGACGGAGGGCCTGGCAGAGCGACGAACCACCAGGATGGCTGCAATGGTCAGACCGCCGCCGGCCAGCACGTCGGCGAGGTGATGACCTCCCACGGGCATCGTCGCCACGATCATCGTCGCATTCACGACGAACGCCGGAATGACGAGCCAGCGCGTGTCACGCGCTGCATAGGTCGTCATGACGCCGAGCATCGTGTGAAACGAGGGAAAGCTGACGATGCCATCGACTGCTGACAGGTCGACCACCGAGAGCGATCCGTCTCGCAACATCGAGAAGGTTCGACCAAACGTCCACATTTCGCCGAACGCTGCAAAGTTCTCGTAGCTGTGCCGGGCGGGATTGAAATAGGCGAACGCCCCCGCGGCCAGGATCAACCACATGCCGATGCACAGCGCGACCGCGCTCAGGCTGAGCACCGCGATGAATTCCGCGAGCCTGTCGCCACGGCGTTGCAGGATGAGCCACACCAGGACCACCTGGGACAGCAGACCGGTGCTTTGGTAGGCCGTCGTCAGCAGCGTCGCGACGAGCGAGTTCGAATTTGTCGCAGCCAGGAAGCTCGGCCAGTCGAAGCCGATCAGATGATCGACGCCCGCCAGAACGTCGTCTCTGAGCGGCAGCTTCGATGCTGCGATCAGGTAGCTGAGGGTGCTGCCCGCGGTCAGAAGCGCGCTGATCGGCAGGAACGCGCGCCAGAACAACTCGGTCGCAAACAGGCCCCGCCGCAACATGACGGCCGGGCGTCGCAGGTCGGCCCCAAGCCGATTGGAGGCAATGGCGATGAATGCTACCGCAAGACCGTAATATGCGACGCACTGTAGGATGGTGATCCAGTTCGAGGGCGCGAACGAAAGGCCGGAGTTCGGCAGCCAGATCATGTCGGCAAGGGTGCATGCGAAGATGCAGGACCAGACGATCGCCATGTGACGCTGCGCGGCGTCACCAAAGTCGCTGAACATCAACCAGCGCGCCGCAGCGTCACGGATCCGAATCGGGTCGACAATCAGGTCGCGCACGCCGGAATTGACGGCGCGCCTCTCGATTCTTGATATCGACGACACGTGCTGCCCCGCGGTTGTGGCTGGCGCAGAAACTGCTTGGAGACTCTTAAGATTGCTATAATCGCGGATTGGGCGGCGCGATGGAACGCCGCCGATGTGCTCGGCCGTCAGGACCGTCTGGCTTGTCCGATCGGGAAGTCGAGACATCCGCGCAATTCGGCCGTCGATTTTTGCTCTTCTTAAATGAATTGCCGTCAGATTTGCCTGCGTCGGGCGCCGGTCCGCTGCGTATCGCCTTTGCCGGCTCGTCAACGTCCCGGGGTAGAGTATGTCATTTCAGTCCCAACGTGTTCGCGCCGTTACGCGCATTGGAATCATCTCGCTGGCCGCAGCCATGCTGCTGGGGCCCGCGCTCGCAACGGCTGCGCCGGATCCCGACAGGATCGCGGTCAATGTCGATCAGGCCAAGCTCGTCAAGCTGCCCGGCGGCATCGCCACGATCGTGGTCGGCAATCCCCTGATCGCCGACGTCACCCTGCAGAACGGCGGGGTTGTCGTCGTGACCGGCAAGGGCTATGGCGCGACCAACTTCATTGCGCTCGACCGCACCGGCCAGGTGCTGGTGGATCGCCAAATCCAGGTTGAAGGTCCGACCGACCAGCTTGTCACCGTCTATCGCGGCATCGATCGCGAGACCTACAGCTGCATGCCGGTCTGTCAGCGCCGTGTCACTCTCGGTGACGGCGAGAGCTACTTCAACGCGACGATGGGCCAGGCCGGTTCGCTCAACAGCCAGGCTTCCGGCTCGGGCGCGGCCGGGAAGCCGCAGAACTAACGCGTGTCCGCTCCGGCATTTCGCACGCCGGGGCCGCCGCTGACCGCGGGCCGTTCACCCGACATGGTTAAGAAGGACCTAACGGATCGGGTCGCTCTGTCTCGATCCGGCGAAATACTTCGACAATGAGTCTTGGGTAGTTGTTGCCGCCATGTTGATCCGGGGTCGTTGATGCCGCTGCCCGCTCATTCTTTCGCGAGTCTCCTCCGTCGCTTTCACCGAAACCGCCGTGGCGCGACCGCGGTCGAATTCGCGATGGTCGCGCCGCTGTTTTTCGGACTGCTGTTTGCGATCATTGAGGTGGCAATGATCTTCTTTGCCAGCCAGGTGCTCGAGACGGTGACGCAGGATTCCTCGCGCATGGTCATGACCGGTCAGGCCCAGGGGGCAAGTTATACCCAGGACGACTTCAAGAAATACGTCTGCGGCCGGGTCAACGCGCTGTTTGATTGCACCAACGGCATATACGTCGACGTCCGCAGCTATCCCGCGACGGGTTTTGCCAACGTTAACCTCCTGCCGATAACTGATCCCAGCCAGGTGAAATGGTGTCCCGGCAAGGACAGCGACGTTGTGGTGGTGCGGCTGTTCTATCAGTGGCCGCTGTTTGTCACCAAGCTTTTCAGCTCCACCTACCTCACCAACGGCAAGCGGCTCCTGATCGCGACCGCGACGTTCAAGAACGAGCCCTCCGGAACCGCCGGCACAACATGCTCATGAGCAAAGTCATGAAAACCATGCCCGCGTTTTTGCTGCGATCCGTTGCGACCCTCGGGCAGGACCGTCGGGGCCTTGCCGCCGTCGAGTTCGCTTTCATCCTGCCGCTGATGCTGGTGATGTTCTTCGGCACCGTCGAGTTTTCATCCGGCGTCGCGGTCGACCGCAAGGTCACGCTGATGGCGCGCGCCGCATCAGATCTGACCTCGCAGGCGACCCAGGTGGTGGACGCCGACCTCCAGAACTTCTTCAGTGCCAGCGTCGGCATCATGACGCCCTACGATCCTACACCGACCAAAGTCACGTTGTCGGAGATCTACGTCAATGCCTCGAACATCGCCAAGATACAGTGGAGCAAGGCGGGGGTGATCGCCTCGGGCGCCACGCAGGCGACGCTGACGGCGTCGACCCGTAGTCAGGGCGACATCGTGACAAGCGTCGTTCCGCCGGCGCTGCTGGTTGCGGGCACCTATCTGATCTTCAGCGAAGTCAGCTACAAATACGTTCCGACGGTCGGCTATGTGATGGCCAAGGGCGGCATTAATCTCGGCGATGTCGCGTTTACGAGGCCGCGGCAGTCGCTTTGTGTGTACTACGCCCCGACGACGGCCACCATGCCTACGAGTTGCTCGACCTACTAGGCCATTGCGCAGAACTCGGGATCCTGACAACTCGCGATCCAGACAAAAAGGGCCGCACCCGAAGGTGCGGCCCTTGATGCTTTAACGACAATTTCCTGGAGCTGCGCTCCCGGGAAATCGGCTTATCCGGCGGCGCGCAGATTGTCGGCCGAGGATTTGCCGGAACGGCGGTCAGCCACGATCTCGTAGGAGATCTTCTGGCCTTCACGCAGAGTGCCAAGGCCGGCGCGCTCGACTGCACTGATGTGCACGAACACGTCGTTCCCGCCTTCATCCGGCTGGATGAAGCCGTAGCCCTTGGTCGCGTTAAACCACTTCACGGTTCCCATGCTCACGTGGGTAGTCCCTTCTCAGATATACAAGTTCAAGACCCGCTGATCGGCGGGGTGGTGAGATCGAATTTTTGGAAGGGTCGTCAGCGTCTGAACCGGCTGTACCGGTATTGGCTAATGTCGTCCGGCCGAAAATCGATGGGTAGGATATTATTCGATAGAAGGGCTCAAAACAATCCTGACGTGCGCGATTTTTTGGCCGGCGCAGCCGCCGGCCAAGTGCTGCGCAGGACATCAGGACGTCGTGCGCGCAACAGTTGCAATGCCGCGCTATCGCCGGCGGAACTGGCCGCCGCGCTGCGCTCCGCCCCGCGGCGGGCCGCCGGGAGCGCCGCTCGGACGTTCGTCCTTGTGACGGAAGATCAGGCGGCCCTTTTCGAGATCGTAGGGCGACATTTCGATCGTCACGCGGTCGCCGGCCAGCGTCTTGATGCGGTTTTTCTTCATCTTGCCGGCGGTGTAGGCGACGATCTCGTGTCCGGCGTCGAGTTGCACCCGGTAGCGAGCGTCGGGGAGGATTTCGGTCACCAGTCCTTCGAACTGGATCAGCTCTTCCTTAGCCATATGTTTCTCCAGATCGAGCGACGGCTAGTGCTTCGGTCGGTTGTTGCGGTTGTGTTGCGGATTCGGCCGGCTCTCGCGATGCAAGAAGGCGACGCCCTGGATGCCTTCGCTGTTGCCGGCCTGCGACGGACGTGGCGACTCGCCCCGGCTCGTCTGCGGCGCGCCATTATTACCACCTGGACGGCGGCGGCGGCGAGGCCCTTTTGCACTCGGAGCGGCCTCATTCCCACGGACATTATGCGCGCGCGGCGCAGAGCGGCCGCCTCGGTGCGGATGGGGGGCCTGCGCGGGCGCTGCAGCTTCGCGGCTACCCTGCGTGCGGCGGTCTTCCCGCGGCACGGTAATGCGGATCAGCCGCTCGATATCGCGCAAATAGCCCATCTCCTCGGCGCCGGCGATCAGCGAGATCGCGACCCCATCGGCGCCGGCGCGCGCCGTGCGGCCGATGCGGTGGACGTAGGTTTCCGGAATGTTGGGCAGGTCGAAGTTCACGACGTGGCTGATGCCGTCGACGTCGATGCCGCGGGCGGCGATGTCGGTCGCCACCAGCGTACGGATCTCGCCGGTACGGAACGCCGCCAGCGTGCGCTCGCGGTGGTTCTGCGACTTGTTGCCGTGGATCGCATTGGCCTCGATGCCGGCCTTGGCAAGGCTCTTCACCACCTTGTCGGCGCCGTGCTTGGTGCGGGTAAACACCAGGGCACGATTGACCGCCTCCTGCTTCAGAAGCTGGGCGAGAACCGCCGGCTTGGCCGCGAAATCGACCTGGATCGCGCGCTGTGCGATGCGATCCACCGTAGAGGCCACCGGCGTCACCGCCACGCGGGCGGGGTCGCGCAGCATCGCCTCGGCGAGCTCGGCGATGTCCTTGGGCATGGTGGCCGAGAAGAACAGCGTCTGCCGCCGGATCGGCAGCTTGGCGACGATTTTGCGGATGTCGTTGATGAAGCCCATGTCGAGCATGCGGTCGGCTTCATCGAGCACCAGGAACTCGACCTGGTTGAGCTTCAGCCCGTTGCTCTGCACGAGATCGAGCAGGCGGCCGGGGGTGGCGACCAGCACCTCGACGCCCTGCATCAGGGAACGGACCTGGCGGCCCATCGGCACGCCGCCGATGGCGAGCGTCGAGGACAGCCGGACGTGGCGGCCATAGGTGTTGAAGCTGTCGAGGATCTGTCCGGACAGTTCGCGGGTCGGCGAGAGCACCAGCACGCGGCAGCTCTTGGGCTGCGGGCGGATGCGGTTCTCGAGCAGCCGGTGCAGGATCGGCAGCGCGAAGGACGCGGTCTTGCCGGTTCCGGTCTGGGCGATGCCGACGACGTCGCGGCCGGCAAGTGCGAGCGGGATGGTCTGGGCTTGAATGGGGGTCGGCGTGAGATAGTTTTCTTCTCGAAGCGCGCGGGCGATGGGATCGGCGAGGCCGAAATCCTGAAAGGAGGTCAAAAGGTGGTTCTTTCCATAAAAGCCGTCATCGTCCCGGCCAGTATCGGCCGGAATCGCATGGAGGCATTCGGGGACACCCGCGTGTCTGGGGCGTCAAGCTGGGTTAGCTGAAAGGCGAGCCAGAAGCCGCTTGGGGCAGCTTGAACACGCAGCTCGCGAAGGCACCGCGATGTCGCGGGCATGGCGAGGATATGGACCAGGAACAGGGCGGTTTCAAGGTAAGATTGCTGGATCGGCGCCCGAACTTCGCCGAACGCTCGCGCAAATTGTCACAAATCGGTGCCGGAAATTTAGCCAAGACGGCGATTTTGCCTACAAAATAACCTGATTGCTCTTTCGGCAGTCAAATTGACGGCTCAATGATTGGGCAGTCGCTCTCCGTATTTGCCCGGAACTCGCGAAATTATCCAGCTGGTTCATCAGCTTACGGTGCCAATGCACCGTGGCACAGTTCTTGCGATTCCCTTAACCGCAGGCGGCCAAGCGGCCGTTCGCAAGCGTTCCACGCCTGCGTCAGGGAGACGACATTTCATGCTTACTCAGCTTACTCACAAAATAACGACGATGACCCGCCGCCGCGCGCTCGCGGCGACCGCCGGCCTGGTTTTGGGTCTGGCTGCGTCCTCGCCGTTCGCGCCCGCCCAAGCGGCCGACGACACCATCAAGATTGGTATTCTTCACTCGCTGTCGGGCACCATGGCCATCAGCGAAACCACGCTGAAGGACACGATCCTTTTCCTGATCGACGAGCAGAACAAGAAGGGCGGCGTACTCGGCAAGAAGCTCGAGGCCGTCGTGGTCGACCCCGCATCGAACTGGCCGCTGTTTGCCGAAAAGGCCCGCGAGCTGATCACCAAGGACAAGGTTGCGGTCGTGTTCGGCTGCTGGACCTCGGTGTCGCGCAAGTCCGTGCTGCCGGTGTTCAAGGAGCTGAACAACATCCTGTTCTATCCGGTGCAGTATGAGGGCGAGGAATCCGAGCGCAACGTGTTCTACACGGGTGCTGCGCCGAACCAGCAGGCGATCCCCGCCGTCGACTATCTGATGAAGGACGAGAAGGTGAAGCGCTGGGTGCTGGCCGGCACCGACTACGTCTATCCGCGCACCACCAACAAGATCCTGGAGGCGTATCTGAAGTCGAAGGGCGTTGCCCCGGAAGACATCATGATCAACTACACGCCGTTCGGTCATTCCGACTGGCAGACGATCGTGGCCGACATCAAGAAGTTCGGCTCGGCCGGCAAGAAGACCGCCGTGGTCTCCACCATCAACGGCGACGCCAACGTCCCGTTCTACAAGGAGCTGGGTAACCAGGGCATCAAGGCGACCGACATTCCGGTGGTCGCGTTCTCGGTCGGTGAAGAAGAGCTCGCCGGCATCGACACCAAGCCGCTGCTCGGCCATCTCGCCGCCTGGAACTACTTCGAGTCGATCAAGACCCCGGCGAACGAGAAGTTCATCAAGGAGTGGCAGGCCTACACCAAGAATCCGAAGCGCGTGACCAACGATCCGATGGAAGCGCACTACATTGGCTTCAACATGTGGGTGAAGGCGGTCGAGAAGGTGAAGTCGACCGATCCGGACAAGGTGATCGACGCGCTTCCCGGCACCGAGGCGCCGAACCTGACCGGCGGCGTGTCGAAGATGCTGCCGAACCACCACATCACCAAGCCGGTGTTCATCGGCGAGATCAAGGGCAACGGCCAGTTCGACGTGGTCTGGAAGACCCCGGGCCTGGTGGCCGGCGACGCCTGGTCGAAGGAGCTCGAGGGCTCCAAGGACCTGATCGGCGATTGGGTCGGCAAGAAATGCGGCAACTACAACACCAAGACCAACAAGTGCGGCGGCCAGGGCTCCTGATACTGAGCTTGATCCGGAAAAGTGCGAAGCGGTTTTCCGAAAAGATCACGCTCAAACAAGACACCTGACTTCAACAACGACACAACACAACCTTCCAAAACCGGAGAAGGCGGCACCGTTCGCCGCCTTCTCCCCACACTCCTGCCGGGGTTATTCACGTGTTCGCCAATTGTATTGATCGCTTTCGCACTCTGTTTCTTCTCTCGATCCTGCTGCTGAGCTGCCTTGCTGTGCCGGCGCTGGCCGGCCCGTTCGAGGATTCGGTCGCCAAATTCGCCAATGACGAGTTCTCCGACACCGAGGCTGCGATCGGCGAGGTTGCCACATCGGGCAATGCGCTCGCCTCGCCCATCATCGCCGCGCTGCAGGATGGCCGGCTGTCGGCGGATCCGGACAGCAAGAAGGTCTTCATCACGCAGGCCGACGGCAAGATCATCGACGCCACGACCGGCGCTGCCGTCGACAAGCTGCCCGACAATGCCGCCGCCGTTCGCCTCAACAATCGCCTGCGCCGCACCGTGGACGCCGCGCTCGGCGGCCTCACGCTGCTGTCGCCGGACCCGGCCAAGCGGCTCGCGGCTGCGCAATCGGTGTTCAAGAGCCACGAGGAGAATCTGCTGCCGACCGTGGAGGGCGCGCTCGCCAAGGAGAGTGTCAAATCGATCAAGCAGGCTTTCGCCGAGGGACGCGCCGCCATCATCCTGTTCAAGCCGGATGCATCTGACAGCGACAAGCTCGACGCCGTCGCCGTGCTCAAGGCCCGCGGCGACCAAGAGGCGCTGGCGCTGCTCACCGGGCTCGGCGACCAGCCGCCGCTGGTTGCCAAAGCGGCGGCAACCGCGGTCACCTCGATCCAGAGCAATCTTGCGATGTGGTCGATGGTGCAGAATGCCTGGTACGGCCTGTCGCTCGGCTCGGTGCTGCTGCTCGCCGCGATCGGGCTTGCCATCACCTTCGGCGTGATGGGCGTCATCAACATGGCGCATGGCGAGATGGTGATGCTAGGCGCCTACACCACCTTCGTGGTGCAGGAGGTGATCCGCACGCGCTATCCCGCGCTGTTCGACTATTCGCTGCTGATTGCGGTGCCGCTCGCCTTCCTGGTCGCGGGCCTGATCGGCGTCGTGATCGAGCGCACCATCATCCGCTTCCTCTACGGCCGTCCGCTGGAGACGCTGCTCGCGACCTGGGGCCTGTCGCTGGTGTTGCAGCAGGCGGTGCGCACCGCGTTCGGCCCGACTAACCGCGAGGTCGGCAACCCCTCCTGGATGAGCGGCGCTTTCGAGCTCGGCCAGATCACAATCACCTATAACCGGCTCTGGATCCTCTGCTTTACGCTCGCGGTGTTCGCCATCCTGCTCGCGATGCTACGCTACACAGCACTCGGGCTCGAGATGCGTGCGGTGACGCAGAACCGCCGCATGGCGGCCTCGATGGGGATCGCCACCTCGCGCGTCGATGCGCTGACCTTCGGCCTCGGCTCGGGGATCGCCGGCATTGCCGGAGTGGCGTTATCACAGATCGACAATGTCAGCCCGAACCTCGGCCAGAGCTACATCATCGACTCTTTCATGGTCGTGGTGTTCGGCGGCGTCGGCAATCTCTGGGGCACGCTGGTCGGCGCCTTCACGCTCGGCATCGCCAACAAGTTCCTCGAGCCGATGGCGGGCGCGGTGCTCGGCAAGATCGCGATCCTGGTCCTGATCATCCTGTTCATCCAGAAGCGGCCGCGCGGTCTGTTCGCGCTCAAGGGTCGGGCGGTGGAAGCATGACGCCGCACCTCCTCACCCGTTCGCTCGACCGCGCCGCGACCGCGTTCGTGCTGATCGTCGCCGCGGTCGGCGTGCTGATCCCGTTGTCGAACCTGCTGTTGCCGCAGGGCTCGATGTTCCAGGTGCCGACCTATCTGGTGGCGCTGTGGGGCAAGTATGTCTGCTACGCCATCCTCGCGCTCTCGATCGACCTGATCTGGGGCTATTGCGGCATCCTCTCGCTTGGCCATGGCGCATTCTTCGCGCTCGGCGGCTACGCGATGGGCATGTACCTGATGCGGCAGATCGGCAGCCGCGGCGTCTATGGCAACTCGATCCTGCCCGACTTCATGGTGTTCCTGAACTGGGACAAGCTGCCCTGGTACTGGTACGGCTTCGACAAGTTCGCCTTCGCCGCATTGATGGTGCTGCTGGTGCCGGGCCTGCTCGCCTTCTGTTTCGGCTGGCTCGCCTTCCGCTCGCGTGTCACCGGCGTGTATCTGTCGATCATCACGCAGGCCATGACCTATGCGCTGCTGCTGGCGTTCTTCCGCAACGATTTCGGCTTCGGCGGCAACAACGGCCTGACCGACTTCAAGGACATCCTTGGCTTCAACGTGCAGGCCGAAGGAACCCGCGCCGCGCTGTTCCTGCTGAGTTGCCTCGCGCTGATCATCGCTTTCCTGATCTGCCGCGCGATCGTGACCTCGAAGCTCGGCAAGGTCCTGATCGCAGTGCGCGATGCCGAAAGCCGCACCCGCTTCCTCGGCTATCGCGTCGAATCCTACAAGCTGTTCGTGTTCACGCTGTCGGCCTGCATGGCCGGCGTCGCCGGCGCGCTCTATGTGCCGCAGGTCGGCATCATCAATCCGAGCGAGTTCGCGCCCGCCAACTCGATCGAGGCGGTGATCTGGGTCGCGGTCGGTGGTCGCGGCACGCTGATCGGTGCCGCGCTCGGTGCCGTCGTCGTCAACTACGCCAAGACGTTCTTCACCTCGGGGCCGCTCGCGCCGTACTGGCTGTTCATGCTGGGCGCGATGTTCATCCTGGTCACGCTGCTGTTGCCCAAGGGCATCGTCGGCACCTTCAACAGCTGGTGGGAGACGCGGCGTAACGCGGCCCTTGCGGTCGACAGGGCAAGCGCCGCGCGCGAAGACGGCGTTGGCGCACCGAATCCGGCGGAGTAGGCAGATGAACGTCATGGATACCCGCGCCACTTCGGCCATGCTCTATCTCGACGGCGTGCACGTCTCGTTCGATGGCTTCCACGCCATCAACAACCTGTCGCTGGCGCTCGAGCCCGGCGAGATGCGCGCCATCATCGGCCCGAACGGCGCCGGCAAGACCACGATGATGGACATCATCACCGGCAAGACCAAGCCGGACGAGGGCACCGTGCTGTTCGACGGCACCGTCGACCTGACCCGGCTCGACGAGACCCGCATCGCCGAACTCGGCATCGGCCGCAAATTCCAGAAGCCGACGGTGTTCGAGAGCCAGACCGTGCACGACAACCTGCTGCTCGCGCTCAATGTCGATCATTCCGTGCGCGGCACGCTGTTCTGGCGCGGCAGCAAGGCCGAGTCCGAGGGCATCGACAAGGTGCTGGAGACCATCCGCCTGACCGATGCGCGCAACCGCCTTGCCGGCAGTCTGTCGCACGGCCAGAAGCAGTGGCTCGAGATCGGCATGCTGCTGGCGCAGGACCCGAAGGTGCTGCTGGTCGACGAGCCGGTCGCCGGCATGACCGACGTCGAGACCCATCTGACTGCGGAGCTCCTGAAGGAGATCAACCGGAACCACACCATCATGGTGGTCGAGCACGACATGACCTTCGTGCGCGAGCTCGGCGTCAAGGTGACCTGCCTGCACGAGGGCTCGGTGCTCGCCGAAGGTTCGATCGATCAGGTGTCGTCGAACGAGCGGGTGGTCGAAGTGTATCTGGGGCGCTAGGGCGATGCTGAAGATCGACAACATCAATCTCTATTACGGTGCGGCGCAGGCGCTGCGTGGCGTCTCGCTGACCGCCGAGCCGGGCAAAGTCACCTGCGTGCTCGGCCGCAACGGCGTCGGCAAGACCTCGCTGCTGCGCGCCATGGTCGGCCAGTATCCGATCGCGTCTGGCGCGATCAATTTCGACGGCAAGGACATCACCGCGCTGAGGCCCTATGAGCGGGCGCGGTGCGGCATCGGCTTCGTGCCGCAGGGCCGCGAGATTTTCCCGCTGCTGACCGTGGAGGAAAACCTCAAGACTGGCTTCGGCCCGCTGAAGCGCGAGGACCGCAACATCCCCGATGATGTGTTCTCGCTGTTTCCGGTGCTTCAGACCATGCTGGGCCGCCGCGGCGGCGACCTCTCCGGCGGCCAGCAGCAGCAGCTAGCGATCGGCCGCGCGCTGGTGATGCGGCCAAAACTCCTGCTGCTCGATGAGCCAACCGAAGGCATCCAGCCCTCGATCATCAAGGATATCGGCCGCGCCATTTCCTATTTGCGCAACCTCGGCAACATCGCAATCGTGCTGGTCGAACAATATCTCGACTTTGCCTGCGAACTCGGCGACAGTTTTGCCGTGATGGACCGGGGTGCGGTGAAATATGCTTGCGACCGCGCAAGCCTCGATCCCGCCGAGATCAGCCGCCAGATGGCGCTGTGAACAGGATGCCACGCCGTTGCGCGCGGCGTGCGTAAGGGAGCGTCGGGGAATGCGGACCGGGACCGCAGGCGCGGCAGCGGCGACGTTTGCGGCAAACCGCGCCCAGGGTTCGGTTCGGTTCGGCGTGCATCTCAGGGATGGCGCCACTCGCCGCGGTGACCTGCATGAGTCAGGCTCGCTGCGCGTCCGTTTCCCGTCGCCGGAGGACAACGGCCTGTCGGCCATGTTCGTCAACACCGCCGGCGGTATTGCCGGCGGGGATCGCTTCGACATTGCGATCGCGGCCGGCGAGGGCGCCCGCCTGACGTTGACCACGGCGGCGGCGGAAAAGGTCTATCGTGCCCCCGGCGCCGCGGCGCGGCTCGACATCGAGCTGAAGGTCGCTGACGGAGCGCATTTCTCCTGGCTGCCACAGGAGACCATCCTGTTTGACCGTGCCCGTATTCATCGCCGCTTCGACATCGACCTTGCCGAGGGCGCTTCGCTTTTGCTGTGCGAGATCGTGGTGTTCGGCCGCGCCGCGATGGGCGAGACCATGCGTCACGGCGAATTCGTCGATCGCTGGCGGATGCGGCGCGGCGGCCGGCTGGTGTTTGCCGAGACGATCAGGCTCGACGGCGAGATCGGCGAGAAGCTTGCCAGGCCTGCGATCGCTAATGGAGGAGGCGCGATCGGCACTGCGCTGATCGTGCCGGGCGATGAGGCGCTGGTCGAACGCATCCGCGAGGCGTCCGATAGCTTCGGCGGCGAAGTCGGCCTGTCCGCCTGGAATGGCTTTGCAATGGCACGCTTCTGTGCCCAAGATGCCGCCCGGCTGCGCGCCGACATGACGACTGTGCTCCGCCGCGCCTCCGCTGTCCCGCTGCCGCGGCTGTGGCTCAACTAGACATTTCCAAACGATCAGAGTGCTCGCATGAATCTGTCTCCCCGCGAAAAGGACAAGCTGCTGGTTTCGATGGCGGCCATGGTGGCGCGCCGCAGGCTGGAGCGCGGTGTCAAGCTGAACCATCCCGAAGCAGTGGCGTTGATCACGGATTTCATCGTCGAGGGTGCACGCGACGGGCGCACCGTCGCCGAGCTGATGCAGGCGGGAGCGAAGGTCCTGACTCGCGCGCAGGTGATGGACGGCATTCCCGAGATGATCCACGACATCCAGGTCGAGGCGACATTCCCCGACGGCACCAAGCTCGTCACCGTGCACGAGCCGATCCGATAGGAGCGCGACATGATCCCCGGCGAACTCTTCATCAAGGACGGCGAGATCGAGCTCAATGCCGGCCGCAAGACCGTGACGCTCTCGGTTGCCAACACCGGCGACCGCCCGATCCAGGTCGGCTCGCACTACCACTTCTTCGAGACCAACCCGGCGCTGAAATTCGACCGCAAGAAGGCCCGCGGCATGCGCCTCGACATCGCCGCCGGCACCGCCGTTCGCTTCGAGCCCGGCCAGACCCGCGACGTCCAGCTCGTGGCACTCGCCGGCAAGCGCGTGATCCACGGCTTCCGTGCCGAGGTGAAGGGGAAGCTGTGACCTTACGTGACGCGGATGCGGCCTTGGTTGTGATCGATTGTGAGGTGAGCACTTTCGTCAGGCTCCCTCCCCCCTTGCGGGGGAGGGTGGGGAGAGGGGTATGCCGCATACTCATGTGAGCGACGTAGCGCGCGATCGCGCCAAGCAGCTCCGCCGCACGATGACGCGGGCGGAGACACTGCTGTGGCGTTATCTCAAGGCCGATCGCGTCGCCGGCCTCAATTTTCGCCGACAAAGTCCGATTGGCAATTACATCGCCGATTTCGTCGCGCATTCTTGCAAGCTCATCGTCGAAGTCGACGGCGAGAGCCATGATTTCGAGGAACGCATCCGGCACGACAAACGGCGGGATGGTTGGTTCAAGTCCCGCGGTTATCGTGTCCTTCGTTTCACTAATGATGACGTGATGAAAAATCTGGAGGGCGTCGTTCTCAGCATCGCGGAAGCGGCTGAGCAAGCGGCACCCCTCTCCCTAACCCTCCCCCGCAAGGGGGGAGGGAACCCTTCCGCTAATGGCTCCCTCACATCTGACATCGATGGAGCGGAGAAGCCGTGACGCAAGATGGAGAAATTTCAACGGGACGTGAGGTGAGCACGCTCCTCAGGCTCCCTCCCCCCTTGCGGGGGAGGGGTGGGGAGAGGGGTAAGCCTCGGGCGCTGACCGAAGTCATTTTGCGATCCCGCGCCAATTGCAACCGCGATCAAAGGGGAGCGCCGTAACCATGCTTCCCGCGATCCGCCTGATCTCCGAAGCTGCCGAGCTTGCCGCGCGCCGTCACAAAGGGATGGCGCGCAAGGGGCGGGGGAGTGAGCCCTACATCAACCATCTCGCCGAGGTCGCGAACCTGCTCGCGCAGGTGACTGACGGCGCCGATGCGGAGCTGGTAGCTGCCGGCTGGCTGCACGACACCATCGAGGACACCGAGACCACGCGCGAAGAGCTCGCGCAAAAGTTCAGCGAGCGCGTTGCCTCGCTGGTGGTCGAATGCACGGACGACATGAGCCTCTCGAAGCCCGTACGCCGGCAGAAGCAGATCGATGACGCTCCGCACAAATCGCCCGATGCAAAGCTGATCAAGACCGCCGACAAGGTCAGCAATATCGGCGCCCGGATCGTGCCGCATCCAGGCAAGGACGAGCGCGACGATCTCGCCGACTATGCGGCCTGGGCCGACAAGGTCGTTGCCGGTTGCCGCGGTATCAATCCGCGGCTCGACCGCATTTTCGACGACACCATTGCGCGCGCCAGGGCCGCGCTGGCTGAAACTGGGGGCTGATATGTCCGTGAAGATCAAGCGATCCGTCTATGCCGACATGTTCGGGCCGACCACCGGCGACAAGGTGCGGCTCGCGGACACCGACCTGATCATCGAGGTCGAGAAGGATCTCACCACCTATGGCGAGGAGGTGAAGTTCGGCGGCGGCAAGGTGATCCGCGACGGCATGGGGCAGTCGCAGGTGACGAACGCCCAAGGCGCCGCCGATACCGTCATCACCAACGCGCTGATCGTCGATCATTGGGGCATCGTAAAGGCCGACGTCGCGATCAAGGAGGGGATGATCGCCGCGATCGGCAAGGCAGGCAATCCGGACATCCAGCCCAACGTCACCATCATCATCGGCCCCGGCACCGACGTGATCGCGGGCGAGGGCAAGATACTCACAGCGGGCGGATTCGACAGCCACATCCATTTCATCTGCCCGCAGCAGATCGAGCACGCGCTGATGGCTGGCGTCACCTCGATGTTAGGGGGCGGCACCGGTCCGTCGCACGGCACATTCGCCACCACCTGCACGCCCGGCCCGTGGCACATGGGGCGGATGATCCAGTCGTTCGACGCCTTCCCGGTCAATCTCGGCATTTCGGGCAAGGGCAATGCGTCGCGCCCGGCGGCATTGGTTGAGATGATCAAGGGCGGCGCCTGCGCGCTGAAGCTGCATGAGGATTGGGGCACCACGCCGTCTGCGATCGACACCTGTCTGTCGGTGGCTGACGATTACGACGTCCAGGTGATGTTGCATTCGGATACGCTGAACGAATCCGGCTTCGTCGAGGATACGGTGAAGGCGTTCAAGGGCCGCACCATTCATGCCTTCCACACCGAGGGCGCCGGCGGCGGCCACGCGCCCGATATCATCAAGATTGCCGGCCTGAAGAACGTGCTGCCGTCCTCGACCAATCCGACCCGTCCGTTCACCCGCAACACCATCGACGAGCATCTCGACATGCTGATGGTATGCCATCACCTCGATCCATCGATCGCCGAGGACCTCGCTTTCGCCGAGAGCCGGATCCGCAAGGAGACCATCGCCGCCGAGGACATCCTGCACGACCTCGGTGCACTCTCGATGATGTCGTCGGATTCGCAGGCGATGGGCCGGCTCGGCGAGGTGATCATTCGCACCTGGCAGACTGCCGACAAGATGAAGAAGCAGCGCGGAGCCCTGCCGCAGGACAAGGGCAACGACAACGACAATTTCCGCGTCAAGCGCTATATCGCCAAATACACCATCAACCCGGCGATCGCGCATGGCGTGTCGAAGCTGATCGGCTCGGTCGAGAAGGGCAAACTCGCCGATCTCGTGCTGTGGTCGCCGGCATTCTTCGGCGTCAAGCCCGACTGCATCATCAAGGGCGGCTCGATCGTGGCGGCGCCGATGGGCGATCCCAACGCCTCGATCCCGACGCCACAGCCGGTGCATTACCAGCCGATGTTTGCCGCCTTCGGCAAATCGCTCACCGCGTCCTCGGTGGTGTTCACCTCGAAGGCTGCGGTCACCGGCGGCCTCGCCCGCAAGCTCGGGATCAGCAAAAAACTCTACGCGGTGCAGAACACCCGTGGAAAAATCTCCAAGAAGAGTATGATCCACAACGACGCGACGCCCGAGATCGAGGTCGATCCCGAGACCTATGAGGTACGCGCAGACGGCGAACTCCTGACCTGCGCGCCGGCCGAGGTGCTGCCCATGGCACAGCGCTATTTTATGTTCTAACGAGCGCGATCAGCAAAAGTGGAATCCGGTTTTGCGTCCGATCGCGCTTCTCTATAAGGTCATCCAGGCATCTGAAGCCAAAAGAGAAAACCGGGAGGAATTTCCGTGATTTACGTCGTTGCCACGCTGACCATCAAGCCCGAAACCCGCGCCGAATTCATCGCTGCGGCGACGGCCTGCATCAAGGAGACCCGCAAGGAGCCCGGCAACATCGCCTACGACCTCCATGAGAGCGTCACCGACCACAGCAAGATGGTGTTCGTCGAGCAATGGGAGAACGCCGAGGCATTGGTGCCGCATCGCACCGCCGAGCACATGAAGACGTTCGGCCGGGTCGCGGTGAAGTGCATGGCCGCGCCGCCAAAGATCGAGGTGATCACGCCCGAGAAGGTCGACGTTCGCTAATAAGAACAAGAACGGGAGAACTCCATGATCTATGTCATTGCCACCACGCCGATGAAGCCGGAGAACAAGGACGACTTCATCAAGGGGCACAAGGCATGTATCGCCGAGACCCACAAGGAGAAGGGCTGCCTCTCCTACGAGGGCCATGTCAGTGTCAACGATCCCAATCTGTATGTGGTCGTCGAGCGCTGGGAAACCCGCGACGACCTTACCGCGCATAGCAAGGCGCCGCACATGAAGGCGTGGCGCGAATATTCCGCCGAGATGAAGACGGGGCCGACGGTGATCGAGATCATCAGCGACGCCAAGGTCCAGAAGCTCTAACGCGTCAACATGAAGGGTTCGATGATCCGCGCAACCAACGTTCTGGGACAGCACCGCTGGAAGGAAGCGGCCGCCGACACCGTCGTGCTCGATTTCGACGACCGGCACCGGCGGCGGATGGTGATATCAGGGACGCGCGGGCTCGAATTCCTGCTTGATCTCGAAAACGCCGTCGCGTTGCGTGGCGGCGATGCGCTGGTGCTGGCGGACGGCCGCCTCGTCGAGGTGGTCGCTGCTCCAGAGCCGCTCGCAGAGATCCGCGGCAGCGATCCGCATCATCTGATCCGGGTAGCCTGGCATCTTGGCAATCGCCACCTGCCGACGCAGATCATGCCGAAGGGTTTGCGCATCCGCCGCGATCACGTGATCGAGGCGATGGTGAAGGGGCTCGGCGCCCGCGTCATCGAGATCGAGGCCCCGTTCGATCCCGAGGGCGGTGCCTATGCTGAGCATGCGCACGCCGACGAGCACGCGCATGCTCATACCGGGCACGATCATGCCCATAGCCGTGCGCACGATCATGGTCACCACGGTGATGGTCATCACCACGGTGATGGTCATCACCATGATCACGGGCATGACCACGATCACCACCATCATGATGAACATTGCGAGCATGCTCATCATCACCACGACCACTCCCATGCTCATGACCCCAAATGAGCCTGACCCCGCCGCGGTGCGCGGCGGGATGGCGGAGGACGAGGCGGCCGCGCTGTACCGGCTGATGACGTGGCTGTCGCCGTCCTTTCCGGTCGGGGCGTTCGCCTATTCCAGCGGCATCGAATGGGCGGTCGAGGCCGGCGACATCGCGGACGCCGCGACGCTGCGCAGCTGGCTCGGCGCGATGCTCACCGACGGCAGCGGATTCTGCGACGCCGTGTTTCTCGCGCAGACCCATCGCGCGGCGTCGGAGCCCGACCACGCCGGGCTGAGGGAGATCGCCGAGCTTGCTGCGGCCTTCGTGCCGTCGCGCGAGCGGCAGCTCGAGACCACGACGCAGGGGCGCGCCTTCATCGAGATTGCCCGTGCCGCCTGGAGTGCACCCGGTCTCGACGCGATGGTTACGGCTTGCAACGGCCCGATCGTCTATCCGGTCGCGGTCGGCATGGTCGGCGCTGCGCATGGCATTCGGCTTGCGCCATCGCTGCATGCCTTCCTGCATGCGGTGCTCTCCAACTGGATTTCCGCGGGCAGCCGGCTGATCCCGCTCGGGCAGACCGACAGCCAGCGCGTGCTGGCCGATCTCGAGCCGGTCGTTGCCGCGATCGCAGCGCGGGCCAATGCGGCCTCGCTCGACGATCTCGGCAGCGCGACCTTTCGGGCCGATCTCGCAAGCCTGCGTCACGAGACACAGTACACGAGGCTGTTTCGGTCATGAGGCACTCTCCGCTGTCGTCCCGGCGAAAGCCGGGACCCATGGCCACCGGCCTTCGTGGTTATGCAAGTCTGCGGCTCCAGCTTCGCGCAACGACTCAATTCGGTGGTAATGGGTCCCGGCATGCGCCGGGACGACGATAACGGAGAGATCGCCTCATGCCCACTTCTCATGGCCCGTTGCGGGTCGGCGTCGGCGGTCCGGTCGGCTCCGGCAAGACCGCGTTGATGGACCTGCTCTGCAAGGCGATGCGTGAACGCTACGACATCGCCGCGATCACCAACGACATCTACACCAAATGGGATGCCGAGTTTCTGGTGCGCTCCGGCTCGCTGACGCCGGACCGCATCGCCGGCGTCGAGACCGGCGGCTGCCCGCACACCGCGATCCGCGAGGATGCTTCGATGAACCTCGCCGCCGTCGCCGACATGCGGGCGAAATTTCCTGATCTCGATCTGGTCCTGATCGAATCCGGCGGCGACAATCTGGCGGCGACCTTCTCGCCGGAATTGGCCGACCTGACGATCTACGTCATCGACGTCGCCGCCGGCGACAAGATCCCCTCCAAGGGCGGCCCCGGCATCACGCGATCCGACCTTCTGGTGATCAACAAGATCGACCTCGCGCCTCATGTCGGTGCGTCGCTCGAGAAGATGGACACCGACGCCAGGCGGATGCGCGGCGAGCGGCCCTTTGTGATGACCAATCTGAAGAAGAGCGACGGCCTCGACCGCATCATCAGCTTCATCGAGACCAAGGGCGGTCTTCGGTCGCAGGCCGCAAGCAAGACGGCCAAAGCGGGCTAGCCGTTAATCATTGTGGCGCCCGGCCTTCCGCTGTTGGGGAGGCCGCGCCAGCTTTACGTGCGCATGGCACCCCGCCGCAAAAAAGCTGCGCAATCGCCGGAACAATTTCCAACTTTGACGATTAGCAACCTTTGGCGCCGCCAAAGACCGCCGGGTGGCGTCGTCGTTAATGTTGCCGACCGGCTCCTGTTGCGTACCGATGATCGCTATTCCATATTCCTTTGCGCCTGGCGTTCATCGCATCCTGATTTGTCGCCGCCCCGCAGAAGCCAGATGCCTACCGTCCCCTTTCGCCACCCCCTGATTGCCGAGTAAGCGTGTGGTTCGACTGGGCTTCATCGTTGCGTTGATTGCGCTGATCGGAGTTCTGCTCTCCGGTCTCGCCGCCTATCGGGTGCACGATCAGGAGCTCGCGATCGACGGCATCGCGCTGGCGCGAGCGATCGACGTCCATGCCAGTCTGGTGCAGGACCGCCTGACCGAGCGCGAGCTGCTGGCACGGGTCGCCTCCGGCTTGTTCCGGGCGCCGTCGATGGTGAAGGCCAACATGCTGCAGCCGCTGCGCTCGGCGATCTACGCCTTCAAGACCGACTTCGTCGTCGCCGCCTGGATCGCACGGCTCAGGCCGAACGAGCTCACCGCGGCGGAGGCCGAGCTGAAGGCCAACGGCTTCACCAATCCGACCATCCGGGATTTCGACGACCAGGCGCTCGACCTCAAGGCGCTCGACAAGCCGATCAACGTGCTGATGGACGTCGAGCCGCGTAATCCGGAGACCCTGAGCATCCCGGGCCGCGCCTTCGACCGCCACTCGGTGGTTGGTCCGATGCTGGCGCGGGCGATGGCAAACGCCAAGCCGGTGGCCTCGGACCCGGTGCCGCTGTTGCGGCAGAACGGTCCGGTCGGGGTCGTGCTCGCCGCGCCGGTGTTCCAGGAGGGCGCGTCCGAGCCGGCCGGCTTCATCACGTTCTCCTACGAGCTGTCGTCGCTGATGCTGACCAACGACGATTCCTCGCTGTTCGCAGTGGCATTGAAGGATCCGCGCGATTCCAACGACGAGTTCACCGCCAACGAGCAGGGCATCGTCACCTCGCGCGCGGTGCGCCAGGACGGCCCGCTTCCGTCGATGGTCCGGACGGTGACCTTCGGTGGCCGTGATTGGTCGCTCGACTATTACGCCAAGAGCAACGCCACCGTGCGTGCGCAGCAGACCGCGACCATCGTCGCGGCGATTGGCCTCGCGCTGACCGGCATCGTCTGCGGACTGTTCGGCTATGTCGCGTACAACAATCTGCGCCTCAGCCGCGAGATCGAGGTCCGGATCGGCTTCGAGCGCCGGCTGACCGCGGTGATCGACGAGCTCAACCATCGGGTCAAGAACATCCTGGCGGTGATCCAGTCGATCGTGACCCGCACGCTGCGGCACGGCGCCGACATCGACGTCGCACGCGAGCTCTTGATCGGGCGCATCCACGCGATGTCGAACGTCGTCACGTTGCTCAGCGAGAGCCAGTGGCAGGGCGTCAAATTGAAGGGCCTGTTCGAGTCCCGTTCGATCCCGCATGCCGACCGGATCGCGGTGAACGGTCCCGATATCACCGTCAGCGCCCGCGCCGCGCAATCGCTGTCGCTGCTGTTCTTCGAGCTCGCCTCGCACTCCGACGAAGGGCTGTCGCTGGTCGGCAAGCATCCGCACATCGTCGCCAATTGGGAGGTCGTCGGCGACAATGCGGACACGGTTTTCCATTTCCGCTGGGAGGAGTTCAACACCAGCCAGGCGACGCGGCGGGCCGACAGTGATTTCGGCCTGATCCTGCTCGACCGGGTCGCGCCCGAGGCGCTCGGTGGCACCGCGAAGCGCTACTTCACCGATGTCTCCTATGTCTACGAACTGACCGCGCCGATGGACACCGTGGTCGACATGAGCGAGCGCGACCGCACCGAGCAGTTCTCAGCGCCGGTGCGCCCGGGGAAGAAATAGCGGCTGCCTCAGGTTGTGCGACCCTCTTGCTGCGCGGATTGATCGAAATCAAGCTCGCGCGAACGCGCGCTGGCATGCTGGCATTATGTGTGACCGAATGTGTGACCGACCCCGGCATCCGTAATAACCCGCAACCGACCGTTAAAACTTCGTTGATCATGCTTAGGCATACCGTGAGCAGGATACCGTTCGAGGACCCCGATGAGGCTTTGGGTCAGCCTGACCTTGCTCGCGGCAGTTTTGCCGGTAGGGCTGTCGCTTGCCTTGACCCCGGCGACGGCGCCCGGCGACCCTGCGACAATTCGTGCCAGCTACCGCCGGCCGGATGTCGTTCCCTTCCCGAGCAGCAATCCCTATTCGAAGGCAAAATCCACGCTTGGGCAGATGCTGTTCTTCGATCCGCTGCTGTCGAGGTCCAAGACGCACGCCTGCGCGAGCTGCCACAGGCCAAGCCTTTCATGGGCCGACGGGCTTCCGCGCGCCATCGGAGAGGATCCGAAAGGCCTGCCGATCCGCTCGCCGACGCTGATCGATGTGGCCTTCTTCGAGCCGCTGGGATGGGACGGCAAGTTCAGGGATCTCGAATCCGTCGCGTTCGGGCCGATCCTCAGTCCGGCGAACCTGAACATGACCGAGCCGGAATTGATCGCGCGTCTCTCGGCGATCCCCGGCTATGTCGATGCGTTCGCTCAAGCCTTCGGAGACGGCGCGATCACGCGCCCGAGGATCGAGGCGTCGCTGGCGACCTTCGAGCGCTCCATCATTGCAGGCGAGGCGCCGTTCGACCGCTGGGTCAAGGGCGACGATACCGCGATCAGCGCATCGGCCCGGCACGGCTTTGAGCTTTTCAACGGCAAGGGACGTTGTTCGTCCTGCCACAGTGGCCCGTCCCTCTCCGACGGATCCTTCCAGGATATCGGCACCGCCAAGGGCCATGACGTGGGGCGCGGCCGTTTCTTTCCGACCTCGGCGAAGCTGAAATATGCCTTCAAGACCCCGACATTGCGCGACGTTGCCCGCCGTGCGCCCTATATGCACGACGGATCGGTTGCAACGCTGGAAGATGTCATCGAGCTCTACAACAGGGGCGGGATCGAACGGCCGAGCCGGTCGCCCGACATCAAGCCGTTGTCTCTGACGGCAGGCGAGAAGGAGGACCTGATCGCCTTCCTGCAAACCCTGACCGCCACGGCCCCGCCGGTGGCGGGGGTGCCCAAACTGCCGCGCTGAGCACGGCCGAAGGCTGTTTCGGACAAGGCTCGTCAGGCGAGATGCGGCAGCGCGGCGCCCAGGAGGCCAAGCCCGACGATCAGGAACGCGCCGGCGCAAGTCTCGAGGGTCGCCGTGCGCGACGGAGATGATTTCGTGACGTAGGCGAGGGCCGACCCCACCCCAATACTTATGATGCTCAACGCTCCGAACATTTAACCGGCCTCCCGATCCGATTTGTCCGGGTTTCACTACGACAGTTGAATTGAGCTCCGATGCCGGAATTAGCTAAAATTCGATGGAACCAGCTGGAAAGACTGCACTAAGAGACAGCCTGGGGCGCGCCTGCCACGATTAACCACGATGCAACCAAGAGATGTCACGGGCAGGCGTAAAGCGTAAAATTTGATATAAGTTAAACAAGTCCTTAAGTGTGTGTGGGCGGTTGGTTCAATGTTTACTGGACGGGCGCGAGATGCCGGCTCGGCTGTGCGCTCCTTTTTTGCCACGTGCCTTGCAGCGGTGTTGTTTTGCATCGTAGCCGCGCGCAGTGCCGAGGCGCATGTCAAATGGTTCTGCGCCTACGACGTCGCCGGCCAGCCGCGCGGGCTCGGGAATGTCCTTTGCCTCGACTTTGAGCTGCTGCTCGGCGTCGCCGTCTTCTGGCTGTTTGCGGGCTGCCTGATCGAGCCCACGTCGCTCGGCGATGCCACGATCCGGGTGCTGGACCGCATTACCGCGGGACTGCGGCTGCGCACCGAATTGATGATGCGCGCCGTCTGCGCGTTCTTCTTCATCTCGGTCTGGGCCGTCGGCGGGATCCTGCTGACGCCGGAGTTGAAGACGTCATCGCCGCTGGTCGGCGCGTTGCAACTTGCCATCGCTGCCGGGATGCTGTCGCGGCGTACGCTGCCGCTGTCGGCCGCGGGGATGGTGATCCTGTTCGGGATCGGTGTCCGCGGCTACGGCATCTTCCATCTCGCGGACTACCCGATTTTTCTCGGCGTGGCCGCCTATTTTGCGCTCATCGGGCTGAACAAGGATCTGTTCGGAATCCGGCCGATCGATGTGATGCGGTATGCCGCTGCGGTGACGTTGATGTGGGCCTCGATTGAAAAATGGGCCTATCCGGAATGGAGCTTCCCGCTCCTGATCGAGCATGCCTCGATGACGCTCGGCTTCGACAGTGAGTTCTTCATGCGCGCCGCCGGCATGGTCGAATTCACGCTGGCCTTTGCCTTGATCTGGACGCCTTTGATCCGGCGCTGCGCCGCTGCGGTGCTGACGGGGATGTTCATCAGCGCCTGTTTCGAATTCGGCAAGATCGACACGATCGGACATTCGGCGATCATCGCCGTCCTGCTTGCGATTGCCGCCGACAACAAGGTCTTGCCGCGCGATCGTCGCGCGGCATGGCTTGCCCCGGTCGCGCTCTGTGCCGCGCTGTCGCTGACGTTGTTCGTCTACTATTTCGGTCACGCTGCGATCTTCAAGACGTCGGTCCTGTAGATCGTCGCCGCCTGCGCGGCGCTATTTGGCGACGCGGACGGCGAGCTTCATCTTCGGATGAATGCCGCACAACACGGTGTAGTCGCCGGGCACGGAAAAGGTGACGTCGAACTTGCTGCCCGGCTGCTGGTCACCCGAATCGAAACTGAACGTATCGGTGCTCAAATAAGCGTGATGCAGCAGCTCGCCATCATCGTTAATGAACCGTAAAACCTCGCCGCGCTTGATCGAGATTTCAGCGGGTTTGAATTCACGATCCTGCTGCGAAATGACGTAGGGACTGGCACCCAGAGCGGCCCCGGCAAATGCTCCCGTGACAATCGCCGCTGCAAATGGCACATGGCCGAACTGCCCCAGGCGCAAGGCGCGCAACAAGCCTGACTGCATGAGAACCCCGCTTGAACCTCGAACACCCAACATCGGCTATCCCAGGGGCAAGTGGTGCCTCCCGGATTGCCTGTAACGGTGATTATCGCCGGCTGATCTTAACGATTTCAGCATGAGTTCCAGTCACTACTAATGCAATTTTGAGCAGACAGTAATTTACCGCAGCGCTGCGCGTTTGTGCGTAGCTTGAGTATCGAGCACTACGGCGAAACGCGGGCATGGACAGCCTATTTGGCAACCTCAAGGTGAAAAGCGGTGCGGCCTTTCGGTTCGCAACCGGCCGCCTGTCGCGTCTTGCCCTGACGACGGGCTCGATCCGCACCCAGATACTGATTTTTTGCCTTGCGATGAGCGCCGTTGCCGTCGCCCTCGGCGGATACTCCATCCTTGGCATCCGCCACGCCGGCGATCTGGTGGCCAAGACGTTCGACGAATCCCTGATGTCGATCAATTACGCCCGTGCGGCCGGCGCAGACTTTGCCTCGATGCGGGTCGCCTCGTCGCAGCGCCTGCTGACCACGGATCCGGAGATCCGTGCCGGCCTCGACAGCCAGATCGAAAAGCTTGCGAAGACACTCTCGGAAGATCTGGCGATCGCAGCCGATCGGTCGCAGTCCTCGCGGGCCGCGCAAGCTGTCGCGAAGGTTCAGGAAGCCGCCGACGCCTGGATGACGCTGCATCGCCGTGCGATCGGATCTTCGCTCGAGGGAAACTCGGCGGCCGATCCGCATGCATCGGGCACCACGGTCGGCGACGTCGATCGCTACTCCAGGATCGTCAGCCAGCAGGTTGAGCTGCTGGTCAACTATACGGCCGGCGACGGCTTTCTGTTCCGCCAAAAGGCACTCTCGACGATCAAGCGGGACCTGCAGCTCAACGTGGCCGGGCTGACCATCGCGCTGTTCCTGTCGGCGCTGTTTTCGTGGTTGTTGGCGCGCCGGATTATCGGGCCGGTCGCCATCGCGTCGAGGGCCGCGCGCAGTATCGCCGGCGGCGACCTCGACGCAACCGTCCCCAAGGGCGGCACCGACGAGCTTGGCACGCTGCTGACCGCCATGGAGACCATGCGCGACAACATCAGGCGGATGGTCAATCAGGAGGTGTCGCAACGTCGCTCCGCGCAGGCGCGGCTTTCAGATGCGCTTGAAACGTCGCGTGAAGGCGTCGTGCTGCTCGATGCGGACGGCCAGGTCGCGCTGGCCAACTCGCGCGCAAGTGAATTCATCCGGCTCTCGCCGCAGCTGCTGCAGTCGGATCGGCTCGATGCCGCCAGGCTCTCGCCCGCCGAAGGTGACTTCGATGGGTTCGCGAGCGAGGCGCAGCTGTCCGACGGGCGCTGGCTGCGCGTCAGCCGGAGCGAGACGCAGGAGGGCGGCGTCGTCCTCGTCTACAGCGACATCTCCGCGCTGAAGCAGCAGAAGGCGCAGCTGCATGAGACCAATCTGCGGCTCGATGCGGCGCTCACGCACATGTCGCAAGGGCTGTGCCTCTACAACAGCGAGGCGCGGCTGCAGGTCGCCAACCGCCGGTTCTGCGAGATCTTCGATATTTCGCCGGAGCTCGTCGTTCCCGGAATGACCATGGAGGACGTGCTCGACCTGAGCGTCGCTGCCGGCAATCATGACGACCGGACCGTCGCCGATCTGCTGGCGGAACGCGAGCGATCGATGGCCCAGCACGACGGCAACTATCTGCAGCATCTCAGCGATGGACGGATCATTGCCATCGCGCAACGGCCGACTTCCGACGGCGGCTGGCTCGTCACCTGCGAGGATGTCACTGAACAACAGCGGGCCGAATCGCAGATCGCGTTCATGGCTCGGCACGACGCCTTGACCAAGCTGCCGAACCGGACGTTGCTGGCCGAGCGGATCGAGCTGGCGGTTGCACAGGTCGGTCGCGGACTTGGCTTCGCCGTGTTCTGCCTCGACCTCGATAATTTCAAGCAGGTCAACGACACGCTCGGGCATCCGGTGGGCGACGAGCTGCTGTGCGCGGTTGCGGATCGGCTCAATGCCTGCGTCCGTGAGATCGACACCGTCGCGCGTTTGGGGGGCGATGAGTTTGCGGTCATCCAATGCGGCGTCCACAGCGCAGACGAGGCCGAACGCCTCGCTCGCCGCATCGTGGAATGCGTCGGCGCTCCATACGAGCTGAACGGGCATCGCGTCGTCGTCGGATGCAGCGTCGGCATCTCAATGTCGCCGGGCGATGGCACCACGGGCGAGAAGCTCCTGAAGAACGCCGACGTCGCCTTGTACCGCGCCAAGATGGAAGGCCGGGGCACCTGGCGGTTCTTCGAGCCTGCGATGGACGCCAGCCTGCAGCGCCGCCGGGCAATCGAGCTCGACCTTCGCGAGGCGATGGCCAAGGACGAGTTCTCGCTGTTCTACCAGCCGCTCTACGATCTCCATCTCGACCGCATCTGCGGCTTCGAGGCGCTGCTGCGCTGGCATCATCCCAAGCGCGGACTGGTGCCGCCGGACCAGTTCATCTCGATCGCCGAAGAGATCGGTCTGATTTGTCCGCTGGGAGAATGGGTGCTCAATCGTGCCTGCGAGCAAGCCGTCACCTGGCCCAGCGAGATGAAGCTCGCGGTCAACGTTTCCGCGGTCCAGTTTCGTGATCCAGACTTCATCGACGTCGTTGCCGGCGCGCTCGTGGCGTCAAAATTGTCGCCGCACCGGCTGGAACTCGAAATCACCGAGTCCGTCTTCCTGGCGAACAGCAACGAGACGCTTGCAACGCTGCACAAACTGAAAGCGCAGGGACTGCACATCGCACTGGACGATTTCGGTACCGGCTATTCCTCGCTGAGCTATCTGCGCAGCTTCCCGTTCGACAAGCTCAAGATCGACAAGTCCTTCGTGCGCGACGCGACCGCGACGCATGGATCGAAATCGATCGTGCGTGCCGTCATCAGCCTCGGCAGAAGCCTTGGCATGACCACGATCGCAGAGGGCATCGAGACCGTTGAGCAGCTGAATCACATGCGGGCCGAGGGCTGCAACGAGGCCCAGGGTTTCCTGTTCAGTCATCCGGTCCCGGTCACCGAAATCGCGGCCAAGATTCTCGAATTGAGAAACGGCTTCAAGCCGCCCGCTGTCAAAAAGGCGATGGCCAGCTAAGCCCCAGCACAAAGCGGCGGGAGCGTAGTTCGCGTCAACCTGACCTGTTCTTTCAATAAAAAAAGGCGGCCCGATCGGGCCGCCTTTTCATTTGGGCATTGCGCTTGTCTAGCCGCCATTGCCGCCGATCACGGCGCGCACGGTGTTGTCGGGACCGAAATCCTCGGCGCTGTCGACATAAAGCAGCGCGGAGAGCTTCGATCGCGCGCGGTTGACGCGGCTCTTGATGGTGCCGACGGCACAGCCGCAGATCGCCGCAGCATCCTCGTAGGAGAAGCCGGAGGCACCGACCAGGATCAACGCCTCGCGCTGGTCCTGCGGCAGCTTTTCGAGGGCGGCGCGGAATTCCTCGAACTCCAGATGCGCCGCCTGCGACGGCTGGCTCTTCAGCGTCTTGGCATAGTTGCCCTCGGCGTCCTCCACCTCGCGCCGCCGCTTCCGGTAATCGGAGCGAAACAGGTTGCGCAGGATGGTGAACAGCCACGCGGGCAGGTTCGAGCCGGGCTGGAACGAATCGATGTTGGCGATCGCGCGCAGCAGGGTCTCCTGCACCAGATCGTCGGCGCGGTCACCATTGCCGGACAGCGAGATCGCGAACGCGCGCAGGCTCGGGACCGACGCAAGGATATCGTCGCGAAGTTCATTCGTGAGAGGCATTAGTCCCCTCCATTGTTCTTGTCGGTATCGCCCCCGGCGACGGCCGCCGCCGCAGCCTCCGGCCCGTCGAGTTTGCGGATCAGCTCCGCAAAGCGGTCGGGTACACCTTGTCGCACCACGTCATCGTACATGGCGCGAAGCTGGTGGCCGATTCTGGATTGAATCTCGGCGTTGAGACCGCCCTGCTTCTTTACTTCCTTCATGATGTGATCCACGCTTCCCCGGGAGTTAAGTCTCTGATTTTCAAGTCGTTTCCTCGAAAAAAGAGGCTGGCCGCGTTGCCTCGTCGGTCACGAGCTAATGCAAAGTTGCGCAGAAAGTTCCGAGAGGCTGGAACTATTTCGTGGAACTTTTCCGGCTTTCGCGCGTAATCGGGCTGCAGGGGAACCGGGGTCGCCCCAGAACTGGATTCTGTACGCTGGATTCTGCCGCCCCCAGATCACGGGTTTCAGGTCGCGAGGCCTAAGAACAAGGATGGAGTGGGAATGTCCCGATCGCAGATCGTTGCCGAACACCTTCCGCTGTTGCGCCGTTACGCTCGCGCACTGACCGGAAACCAGGCGTCGGGGGACGCCTATGTCGGGGCCATGCTCGAGGCCCTGTTGCAGGACGGATCGTTGCTGGATCAGACACACGGGCCGCGCGCGGGCCTGTTTCGACTGTTCACCCAGATCTGGAATTCGGTGTCGGTGAACAACAACGACAATGCCGACGTGGCGACGCTGTCGCTGCCGCCGGAGCGCCGGCTCTCCAACATCACGCCGCTGCCGCGCCAGGCGTTCCTGCTGCTTTCGCTGGAAGGCTTTTCGGAGGAAGAGGTCGGCTACATTCTCGGCACCGATATTGCCGAGACGCGCAAGCTCACGGATGCCGCCGGCCGCGAGATGGCCGCCGAGATCGCGACCGACGTCTTGATCATCGAGGACGAGACCTTCATCGCCATGGACCTCGAGAGCCTGGTGAAGAATCTCGGCCACAACGTCATCGGTGTTGCGCGCACCCATTCCGATGCGGTGGCGCTCGCCAAGAACAAGAAGCCGGGCCTGATCCTCGCCGACATCCAGCTCGCCGACGGATCATCAGGCCTCGATGCGGTGAACGAACTGCTGCGGACCTTCGAGGTGCCGGTGGTGTTCATCACGGCCTATCCCGAACGCTTCCTGACCGGCGAGCGGCCGGAGCCGGCGTTCCTGATCTCAAAGCCGTTCCAGCCGGCGATGGTGTCGGCGGTGGCGAGCCAGGCGCTGTTCTTCCAGCGCAACTCGCGCAACCGCACGCCGCGCGCGGCATCGGCATGACCTGAACTACATAAGCGGGCAAAATCCCGGCGTACCGAAAGGTGCGCCGGCTTTTTCTTGCGGACGGCTTCGATATCGAAGTTACCTGCGTGTGACGCGGACCGGCATCGTGCTGAGCGCCCGCAGGCCCGAGCTGTCGCGGAAGGCGACGGGGCCTGCAATGTCGAACTGCCTCACGCGGCTGGCGAGCGCTGCGATCACGGCCTCCGCCTCCAGCCGCGCCACCATCTGCCCGACGCAGCCATGGATGCCGACTCCGAAACCCATGTGTCCGGACAGCCGCCGCCTGACATCGAACTGGTCGGCATGCTCCCAGCGCGTCTCGTCGCGATTGGCGGAAGCGAGCAGCAGAAGCACTTTCTCGTGCTTGCCGATCTTCACGCCGGCGATCTCGGTGTCATGCGGCGTGGTGCGAAACACGAACGGTGCCGGTGAATCGAAGCGCAGCGTCTCGTCGAACGCCGCGCGCGACAGCGACGGATCGGCTGCAAGCAATGACCATTGCTCGGGATGGCGCGCGAGCGTGTACAGCGCCATGCCGATCGCGCTGATCGTGGTGTCGAGCCCGGCCGAGAGCAGTGAGCGCACCAGCAGCGGAGCTTCCTCCGTGCTGATCTCGCCGGCGTCGGACGCCTCGTAGACCTGCGCGCCAAAGCTGCCCGGGCGCAGCGCCTCCCGCTGACAGCGCGCAGCGACCCAGGGCAGCACGTGTGGCGCCTGCTGCATCAGATCGCGAAAATAGTCGTTCTCGGGCCCGAAGCCGGCGAACACCATCGCGCCATAGGTCAGGAAGTTCTCGCGGCCCTCCTGGTCGATGCCGAGCGCGTCGGGAAACACGCTGACCGGAAACACCTCCGCGATGTCCTTGATCGCGTCGAACGATCCGCGCTCGACCAGCCCGTCGATCAGCCGGGTCGCCATTGCCTTGAAATCATCCGCGAGCCGTCGCATCGCACCGGGCGAGAGAATTCGCGCCAGCACCGCGCGAGTCCGGGTGTGTAGGGGCGGATCGGCTTCCAGCACGATGCTCGGCGGTCGCCATGGCTTTTCCTTGAAGTGGTTGGCAAGCCCCGCGCCGCCGGCGTTGCTGAAATTGACGTGGTCTCCGAAGATCGTCTTGACCTCGGCAAAGCGCGGCACCGCCCAGATGTCATATCTGGTCAGGCGAATGAGAGGTGCCGCGGCACGTAGCGCCGCATAGGTGACGTAGGGATCGGCCCGCGTCGCCGGGCTGAATGGATCGAAATCGCTGCGGACGACCGCACCGGCAAGGGGGCTCACAGGGCTGCTCATTCGGATCCTCCCGCTTCCTAGTTAATTGACCATAGTCAATTAACTAGGATATGGCAAGGGAGAGCCTCGTTTCGATTCCATCGGAACGGAAAAGGCTCCAGGAGACGGCAATGTCGATCAAGGAGCGATCCAGCAAGGGGGCGCGGCGGTTTCAGCGCAGGGCGCGCCAGGAGGCCGACAAGGAGGCGCTGAAGGCGCTGATCCTCGAGACCGCGCGCAAGGAGTTCGCCGCCGGCACGCTCGAGACCGTTTCGATCCAGAAGATCGCCGACGCGATCGGCTATTCCAAGGGCACCGTCCTCAAATACTAT
Source organism: Bradyrhizobium sp. I1.14.4 (assembly GCF_050435825.1). Lineage (NCBI taxonomy): Bacteria > Pseudomonadati > Pseudomonadota > Alphaproteobacteria > Hyphomicrobiales > Nitrobacteraceae > Bradyrhizobium > Bradyrhizobium sp. I1.14.4. The sequence continues at coordinate 445,081 of NZ_JBNDLA010000004.1, forward strand.
CCGACCAAGCTGCTGCTGCTGCTCGCGGTGAAGCAGCAGAATCTCGAGGCGGTTGCCGGTCAGCTCGAGCGGGTTCGCGCGCAGACGGCCGACAGCGATCTGCGGCTGCGGCGCGTGATGGAAACCTATCTCGATTACTGGGCCGACAATCCCGATCACTTCCGTTCGCTGTTCTCGATGTCCGGCACGGTCGAGGACCGCCGATTTCCCGACGGCGTCTACTTCGGCGAGACCGAGATCGCGCTCCGCAGCTACGAGCTGTTCGTGATGTCGGTGCGGGAATTTCTGGCGGCGCATGGCGCCGAGCCGGGGCCGGGCCTGCCGCAGCGGCTCGCGACCGCGCTGCTTGCGGCAACGCACGGCGTGGTCGCGCTGACGCTCGGCACGCCGACCATGAAACTTCCGGACATGCGCGGCACCGGCCGCTTGCTGATCGCGAGCCTGATCGATGCCTGGACGACCAGGCTTGCCGCCGCGCGGAAAAGCGAGGGCTGGCCGCGGATATCGATCGGCACTTTTGCCTGACGGGCGGTAGCCGAAGCTACATCCCGGATCATGCGCGCGCCACGCGCCCCTGCATGCGCGATGCGCTGTGAATAGCACGCCTCCGCCTGCTAAGCGCGGCCATGGATACGACTCAACGCGACAGAACGGTCGGCTTTCTCTGCCTGGTGGCGACGGCGTTCGGCTGGCCCTGAACTGGCCGCTGATCAAGCTGTCGCTGCAGCAATGGCCGCCGCTGTTCACCCGCGGACTTGCCGGGTGCGCGGCGGTGATCCTGGGCGCGCTGGCGCTTCGCGCTCGGCAATGTATTGAACCGCAAGCCGCTGCCGATGCCGCCGCTCGCGGTGGTCGCCTGGCAGGTCGGCATCGGCTGTCTTGTGATGCTCCTGCTCGGCATTTTCTTCGAGCACCCGAACTATGCCGCGATCACGCCGCTCGGCCTCGGCTGCTTCGCCTACATGACGCTGATGCCGATGGGCATCTGCTATCTTACCTGGTTCGAGACGTTGCGCCGCCTGCCGCCGACGTCCGCGTCAACGGGCATGCTGCTGGTGCCGGTAATCGGCGTGGTGTCGGCCGCGATCATCCTCGGCGAGCCGCTGGGGCTGCGCGAGATCGGCGCCATGGCGCTGACGCTGGGCGGCGTGACGCTGGCGCTGCAGCGGGCCTGAGGGCCGCGCTGGAACGGACGTCGGCGCATCGCGTTCTCTTGAAAAGGGAGCTTGGCCATGCGTAAGGCGATCGCGCGGCTTGATGCGGAGCAGAAGGCGCAGCTGCTTTATCTCGCAGATCTCGGCACGGCGATGTTCACGTCGGCGCTCGTGGTCTCCACACTGAAGGCAATCGTGGATCTGTTCGTTGCCGGCTGAACCGTCGCATCAGCGCCAACGCGCCGTCACTTGTCGCCTGCCCCGTCTCCTTGAGTGTGCCCGTCGGGCCCTCGGTTGAGCACCCCGTATTCGCTGGACTTCACCCCAGTCTCGGCATCGGTGCCGTTGCTGGTCAGACCGAGCTTGAGCAGCTCGCGCACCGCGGCGGCGCGGGTCGGCATGCGGTGTCTGAACCGGAAATCGTCGAGGGCAGCCAATTCCTCTGGTGTGAGCATGACCTGGAGTCGCTCGGCGCGTAACTCATTCATCGCAATACACCCAGACTTAGCTCGTTGAGTGATCTGCTAAACGAACCAAATCGCGGCGGGTTCCTCAAGCTCATACAAAAACGTCGATTGAGTATTATTTGTCAACAATATCAATGTCTTGAGTGGAAAATAAAGGAACGGGCCGGCGGCTGTTTCGTTATTTTGCGGGAGTGATGCCATGACCGACGATGTCAAGCTTCCCCGCAAGCTATCCGAGGAGCCGAAAGCGCCGGAACCACGGCGCCCGAGCCACGCGCGGGTTATCGATCAACTGGACCGCTGGGCCAACAGTCCCGGCCTGCAACCGCCAAAGGTCAACGATGCAGAAGACGATTCGAAAGCGGAAGCGTTCTGAACCTCATACGTTTGAGCAGCGGCTGGAGGAGCACCGGATACGGCTCGAGAGCCGACTCGCACAGCTGCCGCGCGGCGCCGAACGCGAACAGATTGCCGCACGCATCGAGCAGCTGCGCACAGCCGTCGAGCTGAACGCGATGCTGTCGATGAGCGAGTAAGCCGACACCGGCCACGGCGTACGGGTCGCTCAGCATCCGCGGCAGACTGAATTCAGCTTTGCCTTAAGGACAGCATCGTTCGATGGCGGGACAGGATTATTAAAGGTGATGGGCAAGATCAGCCGGAAGTCCTGACCTGCCGTGTCCACAGGAGGCGGTGGGAACGGCTGGGCGCGTTTGACAATCGCCAGTGCTTCCGCATCGAGTTCAGGAAAGCGCTCCTCTCGGCAAGCCAGCTCGACACGAGTTCACCCGTGCGATCAAGCGATACGCCAACTTTGACGATACAGGCGTGGTCCGGCGCCGGTACTGACTGGCGCCTAAGGACCGTCGGCACTGATTGGCGCTTGGCGCCGTGGTCGGGTCGATCTGGCTCGTCGGTGTCGTCGCCTTGCTAGGGCGCTAATCAGTGGGATGGCGGCCGGTGCGCGGGTTCAACGGCGCGGTCGGCGGCCGTCGCAGCGCCTCGGGCAGGAACGCCTCACTGCGTCTGGGCGAGGCGTCGGCGCGCACGTCAGCGGCCCATTGCGCGCGTTCGTGGGCTGTCTGGTTATCGTCGAACGTCCGCTTCACATCGACCCCGCCGACCGGGTCGTTGACGCCGTTTTGGCTGGCGGGACGGTCGACGCCGCTGTGGATGTCACTGGAATTGCCCATCGCGGCCTCCACGTTCGGTCGATCCGGACCAACGTTGCCCGCGCGGGCGTCGTTCCAAGGAAGCGCGTTCCAAAAAAGTGAAGGGCCGGAGGTATCGTCTGCCGCCCGGAATCCTTGGCGCATGCGGGACCAGCCGGTAGGATGGAACCCGGATGATGGGGTCCAAGGGAAAGACCTGGGAATGAAGCACGTCGACGTCGCGGTGATTGCTGCCACGCTGTGGCTGCTGGCGTCGATGGTGCTGGACATCCTGACGCCGAAGTCGATCACCGCGCTGATGATCGCTGCCGCGCTTGCCCCGCCATTCCTGATCGGGATCGGCATCCATTTCGCACGCGAATATTTCAAGGCGAAGCGGCGCAGCTACCAGCCGCCGCAATGGGACGAACGCTTCAGGAATTGAGCGGGCAGGGCAGCGAATAGCGCCGCATCGAACTGCGCCCATTGAACTGTGGTCATGGCTTGCTAAGCTCGCGGCATGACCGAGCATCTCCCCGATACGATCAGCCGCCTCTACACCGATCCCGGCGAATATGTCGACAGCGACCATCCCGCCGTCGAGGCGTTCGCCCGTGCCGCCGTCCCGGCCGACGCCAGCGCGCGCGACAGAGCGAGCCGGCTCTACACCGCAGTGCGTGACGGCATCCGCTACAACCCCTATGTCAGCATGCGCTCGCCCGAGAGCTACCGGGCCTCAAGCGTGCTCGCCGCCGGCAATGGCTACTGCGTCGGCAAGGCGGCGCTCTATGCCGCCGCCTGCCGGGTCCACGGCATCCCGGCCCGCGTCGGCTTCGCCGATGTCCGCAACCATCTCACCACCGAAAAGCTGCGCCAGAGCATGGGGTCGGACCTGTTCACCTGGCACGGCTTTACCGAAGTGTTCGTCGACGGCGCCTGGCGCAAGGCGACCCCGACCTTCAACGACACGCTGTGCGCCAAGCTCGGCGTCAAGCCGCTCGACTTCGACGGCCATTCAGATGCGCTGCTGCATCCCTTCGACGGCGAAGGGCGCGCCTACATGCAGTATGTCAACGACCACGGAGCCTATCACGACGTCCCCGCCAAATTCCTGATGCGCGAGATGGCGCGCGAATACGCCAACATGCAGGGCGAGGACATGTCCGGCCGCGACATGGAGCAGGAGGCGGCGGCGCAGTAGCGGGCGCGTGCCGCGAAGCGCCGGCGGAAGCCGTCCTGGTCAATTGCGCACCGGCTGAGGGGGCGGTGTCATGGATACGGAGCTGCCGAAAGCGCAGGTCAGCCGCCCGGCCACAGGCTGGGAGGACGCGGTCGCGCTGACCGGCTTCATCCTGGTCGCGGTCGGGCAGGCCTCCAACCAGGTCCTGGCGCGCGGCCTTGCCGGCTCGGTGCCGCCGTTCTCGCTGGCCTTCTTCCGCTGGAGCATCATCGCCATCGGCCTTGCGCCGTTTGCGATCGCGGCGATCCGGGACGGAAAGATCCCGCTGGCGCAGAATCTCTGGCCGATCCTCGCCGCGGGCTTCCTTGGCATGTTCCTGTGCGGCGGCCCGGTCTACATCGCGGGCATCACCACCACGGCGATCCATATCGCGCTGATCTTCGCGCTGTCGCCGATCATGGTGCTGCTGATCTCGGCGGCGCTCGGCATCGAGCATATCGGTCCGCTGCAATGGCTCGGGACCGCGCTCGCGCTCGCCGGCGCACTCCTGATCGTCTCGGGCGGCCATCTGGAAACGCTGACGCAATCGAGCGCGGCCTGGGGCGATCTCCTGGTGGTGTGCGCGATGCTCGGCTGGTCCGGCTACACGCTGGTGCAATCGCGCGTCGCGCCGCGCGCCTCGCTGCTGGCGCGGGTCAGCCTGTTCTCGGCGGCCGGCGCGCTGTGCTCGCTGCCGCCCGCGCTCCAGGAGATGTGGGCCACGCCGGCTGCGGTCTTCAACGCCCGGGCGTTCGAGACCTATGTCTTCGCCGGCCTCGTGCCCGGCCTGATCGCCTATGCCGGCTTCGCCTGGCTCGGCGCAAGGTTCGGCTCTGTGCGCACGTCGCTGGTGCTCTATGTCGCGCCGATCGCGAGCGCGCTGCTGTCCTGGATCATCCTTGGCGAGCCACCGAAGCTGATCCACCTGGCTGGCGGCCTGCTGATCCTCGGCGGCGTCTGGGCGAGCCTGCGCAAATAGGCCGGGCGCGCTTTCCTGCCAGGATCATGCGCGGGATCACTCGCCGACCGAAACCTCCGCCCGGATGCAACTTTTCGCCGGCATGTGCGTTGAATCCATCGTCGATTCAATAGCTTAATCGGAGTGTCGTATGAACTTGACTCCCCAGCAGCGCAAGGTCCGTGACGAGCAGCGTCAGCAAGAGGCGTCGCAGGCGATGAAGGAGCATCGCGCCAACGAGAAGGCCTTCTACGACAATTTCCAGCGCCTCAAGGCCGAGCGGCAGGCGCGCGAGGCCTCGCAGGATCGGACGCAGCCGCAATCCGCCTCGAAGTAATAGCCGGAGAACCACACTCACCGTCCGGATTGCCCGGATCTGACCGACGGAGAAGGAGCGGAAGCGAGGCGGCGAGCACGGCGCAATCGGGCTCGCCCCAATGACGAGAAGCAATCTCCAGGCTTATGGAGAACGTCAGATGTATTTTGCCGATAAGAAAACGGTGACGTGCAAATGCGGCGAGCCCTTGAGCGATCTGATGCTCGTCGACGACCAGACGATCGGAATCAAGTTTAACGTCGGTCGGTGCCCGTCCTGCCGTGAAGCGACGGTTGTCCGATCCCAGGACAAGCAATCCGACATGCAATCAAGCGACGATGCGTGAGACAGACGCGCCTCTGGCGAGAGGACCGGTGCTCCGCTGCCTGACATCCAATGCAACGGGTGCGTGACAGGGCGGCTGACGCATCGTTCGCGGCGCGCCCCGAAAAAGAGCAGGGCGCGACCGGCATCACCACGGTCGCGCCCTACGTCGCCGGTCAATGGGGCAGGGGGAATAACCGGCTCTTCCAATGACTCGCATCCCCCCTGACTCGTTCCGTGCGCCTGAAAATAATTTCGTACACGGTTAAGTGATGGCCTGACGTGAGAACTCCACAGGTTTCGTTCGCGTTGTGTCCGTGATCGCCAAGGGAATTTCCATGGGGCGAGGGACATCATCATGTCAAAGATTCAAAAAGGAATTTTCGCTGCGTTGGCGGCCGGATTGACGCTTGGCGCCGTCCAGCTCGCATCCGGCCACGATCTCATTGGCGGTCAGCAGGTCACCACCGCCGTGGCGCCGGAGAGCGCCGTCAATCGCGCCGCCAAGACCGACCGTGCCACGGTTCCAGCGACCGGCCTGCCGAGCCGGACCGTCGCGCTGAAGGTCGATCGGCTTCCCGATACGTCGCTCTTGGTCCGCGTCCCCGTGGCGCGGGAAGAGGCCCGCAATCACCCTGCAGCACCTGCACGGGCCCGGCCTGGCGATACCCGCAAGGTCGCCTGCGAGCCGGTGGTCAGCGTCCTGACCGAAGTGGCCAAGCTGCTGCAGCCCGGTCGCTGCGTGACCTGAGCCGGTCATTCATCCACCGGTGTCATCGTCCGCGAAAGCGGGCAATCCAGTACGCCGCGGCCCCTCCGCTCAACAATAGCTGTCTCTCGAATACTGGGCGGCTTCAACCGGTCGTCGCAACACCCCAAGCGAAGGCGTCATTCCTCGTCCGGCTCGTTGTTGCCGGCGGTGCTGCGGCTTGCCATCAGGCCGAGCGCGAGGCCGCCGACCGCCAGGATCGGGATCAGCCGCTTCACGCCGATGGCCCGGACGATCTGCAGACCGGTGGCCACCACCACAGGATCGGCGAACACATTGGCCGCGGCGGCCTTGGCCGCTTTCTCGGCGCGCCGGCGCATCTCGCGCTTGCGCACCGTGTAGACGCCGGCGGCGATCAGCGTGACGACGAGGAACAATGCTGCGCCGGAGAGGCACGCTGCCACCGGCCCGTAGTTCTGCAGCACGTAGACGAAGGCGGCCGCGCACAGGAAGCCAATGGTGATGAACAGCGCGACCGCGGCGGCAGCGGCAAGCGACGTCAGCCGCAGCGCGCTGCCGGTGGATTCCTTGACGTCATCGATCAGCCGCTGAAGCATCGACCGGCCTTGCCTTGAACCTTGCCTTGAAGAGCGTATCGACAAACGAGGCGGTGGCACGCCAGCGCTGCCATCTCGTCCAGAACAGTGGTTTACGGATGACCGTCATCGCGGGCCTCCTCTGCCGGAGTTGGACGGCGCCTAGCGGCGCCAGGTGACGCCGATCAGAAAGCCGAGGCCGAGCGCAAGGCCGACGGTCGCCAGCGGCCGCTGCGTGATCACCTCTTCCAGCGATTCCTCGATCGAGGACGCCGCCTCCTGCGCCGCGCCAATCATCGCGCTGCCGCGCTCCGACATGTCGTCAAAGGTCGATTCCGCGTTGGCGCGCGCATCCTTGTAGCGGCGGCGCGCCTGCTTGCTTGCGTTGTTCGCAAACGAGTTGAGCGCGTCGGTGATCTGTTCGGTAAGGGCTGCGATATCGTTCTTCACGGCGGTGACATCCTTCTCGAGGCGTTCGTAGGTCGCTTTGTCCGTCATGTGCTTGATCCCAAATGCGCTGTCCGTGCTCGACATCGAAAGCCCCCGGATAATTCGCGTGTTGCGGGAAAAACGCCTCGCATCAGGCAAAGTTCCAGATGCGAAACCGGGCCTTGTTATTTGACGCGTTTTCTTCACGCGAACCGGTGCCCACTTCGCTTGAAAACGCTTTCTAATCCTCCGGCAGCTGCGGCGAATTGACCGGCATCAAATGCTCCTTGACGATCAATCCAACGATCAGCAGCGGCGACGACAGAAACGCGCCCATCGGGCCCCACAGCCAGGTCCAGAACGCGAGCGCGAGAAAGACCGCAAGCGCATTCAGCGACAGCCTGCGGCCGACGATCGTCGGCGTCACGAAATGTCCTTCCATGAAGGTCACGACGGTAAAGCAGGCCGGCGCGATCAGCCCGGCGCCGATGGTCGGCGAGGCGATGATGCCGACCACGACCAGCACCACGAACATCGCGACCGGGCCGATGATCGGAATGAAGTTCAGCGTCGCGGCGAGCGCGCCGAGCCCGGCCGGGTTGGGCATGCCTGTCGCCGCGCAGATCGCGCCAGTCACGATACCGACGCCGACGTTGATGATGGTCACTGTCAGCAGATAGTTGCCGAGATGGATCTCGATCTCGTTGAGGATGCGCAGCGTGCGCAGCCGCGCCTCGCGTTCGCTGAAGGTCATCACCAGCGCCCGGCGCAGATCCTTCCAGCTCGCAATGAACAGGATCAGGGTGACGATGAACAGCAGGAATTCGGCGAAGGTCGGCGACAGGAATTCCAGCGTCGGCTGCACCCATTCGAATTTCGGCAGCTGGAAAGTGGCCAGCGGGTCGGAGCCGCCGACCATGCTCTGCAGCTCCTGCCACAGTGCAAGCAGCCGGTCGAACACGTGCAGCTTCTCCTTCAGGATCGCGCCAAGCTCGGGGAGCCGCGCGCTCCATTCCATCACAGGCGAGGCAATCAGTCCGACCATGAAGGTAACGGCGGCGCCGACCGCGATCACGATCACTACGGCGCCGAGCGCGCGCGGGATCCGGTAGCGCTCGAGCAGGCTCGCCGCCGGCGACAGCATGGTGCCGACAATGAAGGCCATGGTGATCGGCAGGAAGAAAGCTCGCGCCAGATAGAGCACCGCGACGATGACAATGACCAGCAGCGCGACCAGCGCAAAGGCGACGACCTCGGCGCGGCGGATAACCGGCGGCAGTTCGGCTTTGCTGTCGGGGACGGGCGTGCCTTCGTGCGCATTGCCAAGCAGACGTTCACTCGGAAAGGCGCGCACCAGACTCCTCCCGCATGAGGATGAATGAATTTCGCGCTGCGAGGCGGTCCCGCGCGTCAAATAGCGCCTGACAACGGCCCGCCCCGGGATTGGTTCCATCGCGGGTTCGTGACACGCAGCGGGTTGACAATCGCGGCTTCGCGATGATTCGCGTCGGAACTCTCTGATGGCCACGCGCGTTGGCTTGGCATCGCATCACCACGATGCGCATCCCGTTCAGGGGCAGCACATGACACAGCAGTTTCTCTCCAGCCGCCGGCTTGCGTCGCGCGCCGCGCGCACCCTTGCCTTCGCCAGCGTCCTGCTCGCGACGCAGTTCGTTATCGCCACCCCGGCCAGCGCCCAAGTCCGCTCTTCTGCGCTCGGTTATGCGTCGGCGCAGCCGGGCGCATTCCCCTCCGACGAGGTGATGAACGATCCCTCGACCGAGGACGGCGCGCTGCCGGAGCGGCTGCGCCGCACCACCGTCGCGCTCAACACGTCAGAGGCGCCAGGCACGATCATCATCGATACCGGCAACACCGCGCTCTACTACGTGCTGGGCGGCGGCCGGGCGATCCGCTACGGCGTCGGCGTCGGCCGCGAGGGTTTCACCTGGGCGGGCACGCAGACGATCAGCCGCAAGGCCGAGTGGCCGGACTGGCACCCGCCGGCCGAGATGATCAAGCGCCAGCCCTATCTGCCGCGCTTCATGGCCGGCGGCCCGGGCAACCCGCTCGGTGCGCGCGCGATGTATCTCGGCTCCAGCGAGTACCGTATCCACGGCACCAACGACCCGTCGACGATCGGCAAGTTCGTGTCGTCGGGCTGCATCCGCCTGACCAATGAAGATGTCTCCGACCTGTTCAGCCGCGTCGATGTCGGCACCAGGGTCGTGGTGCTGCCGAAGAACGCGCCGCATCTCGCCACGCGCGAGCTTGGCCCGACCACAACGCAGATTTCGGTCCGGCCGGCACAGAAGCGGCCTGCGGTGACGACGCTGCCTTCCGGCCGTCAGGCGATGAACATTCCGACCGCTTCCTCGTTGTACTGAGGATCGGCGTTGTACTGAGGGTCGGTGATGGTGACGCGATACTCCATGCGGTGGGCGTTCGGGACGGCGGCATTGCTTGGCCTGTCCCTTGCGCCCGCGGCGCACGCCCAGGATTTCTTCTCGCAACTTTTCGGCGGCTTCATGCGGGGCCGTCCGCCGATGATCCGGATGCCGTTCGACGATGGCCCGCCCATGGCGTCACCACGGGTCGAGCGCCGTCCGCGCTACGATGTCGGCCAGGCCTACTGCGTGCGCACTTGTGACGGCCGCTACTTCCCGCTGGCTGCGGCCGGCAACCAGAGCAAGGCGGAGAGCTGCAACAGCTTCTGCCCGGCGAGCGCGACCGAGGTGGTCTATGGCGGCAATATCGACAGCGCCGCGACGGAAGACGGCAAGCCGTATTCCGAGCTGCCGAACGCGTTCCGCTATCGCGACGAGATCGTTTCGGGCTGCACCTGCAACGGCAAGGACTCGGTCGGCTTGGCCGCAGTCAAAATTGAAGACGATCCGACCCTGCGCAAGGGCGACATTGTTGCCGGCAAGGACGGGCTGATGTCGGTGAGCCGTCCGGACCGGCGTGGTGCGCAGCTCAACTTCACGCCGGCGCCGGATCGCATACGCGCCAAATATGGCCGGCCGGCTGTGGTGGCGCGCGAGTAGCGTCGCTTGGACGAGCCCGGCGACTTTCGGTTCCGGAGTTCGGAACCTGCCTCCCTCTCGCACGTTGGCAACGGGCGAACGGCACATTCACCGATGCCATCAGGGGGCCCCGCATGCTCGTCGGCGTACTCGTCACCTTCCTCGTCATTATTCTCGTTCTTTATCTCATCAACATGCTGCCGCTCGACGGTCGCGCCAAGCAGATCGCGCGCGTCGTCGTCATCATCATCGGCATCGTCTCGCTGCTGAAATATCTGGCGGTCTTCTAGGTACGAAGGTACTGCGGTCTCTGGAATACTGGATCACCCGCATGCGCGGGTGATGACCCTGCGAGGGGCGTCTGCATGATTTCGGAATAATGGAAGAATGCCGCTGATTTGCCCGACGAGTCAAGTTGCAGTGTCCGCCGGCAGCCGCCGGCTACTTTGCATGGGGTTGTTTTCGATATTTTGGCAGTGCGCCCCTGCGACGGCAGGCTATCGCATCCGGCTCCTCTAGCGCCATCTGCGGCGCCAGCAAAAAAGCCGCGGCTCATCGCCGGGGCTTTTGCTTGTCGAGGGAAACGCGGATCAGCCCGCGGCCTTGGCCTCGCGGCGGCGCGCGGTGAGGATGTATTCGGTGTAGCCGTTCGGCTGCGTACGTCCCTCGAAGATGAGGTCGCAGGCGGCCTTGAAAGCGACGCCGTCGAACGCGGGCGCCATCGGCTTGTAGAGGGAATCGCCGGCGTTCTGCTTGTCGACGACGACGGCCATGCGCTTCAGCGACTCCATCACCTGATCCCTGGTGATGACGCCCTGATGCAGCCAATTCGCCAGATGCTGGCTCGAGATGCGCAGGGTGGCGCGGTCTTCCATCAGCCCGACGTCGTGAATGTCGGGCACCTTGGAGCAGCCGACGCCCTGGTCGATCCAGCGGACAACGTAGCCCAGGATGCCCTGGCAGTTATTGTCGATCTCCTGCTTCACATCGTCGGGCGCCCAGTTCGACTGCGACACCGGAATGGTGAGGATGTCGGAGAGCTTTGCGCGCGGGCCACTCTTGGCGAGCTCCTGCTGACGGGCGATGACGCTGACCTGGTGGTAGTGCAGCGCATGCAGCGTAGCCGCGGTCGGCGACGGCACCCAGGCCGTGGTGGCGCCGGCCTGCGGATGACCGATCTTCTGCGCAAGCATGTCGGCCATCTTGTCGGGCGCGGCCCACATGCCCTTGCCGATCTGGGCATGGCCGGGCAGGCCGTCGATCAGGCCGTTGTCGACGTTCCAGTCCTCATATGCCTTGATCCACGGCTGGGCCTTCATGTCGTTCTTGCGGATCATTGGACCCGCTTCCATTGAGGTGTGGATCTCGTCGCCGGTGCGGTCGAGGAAGCCGGTGTTGATGAACATGATGCGCTTGGAGGCGCGCTGGATGCAGGCCTTGAGATTGACCGTGGTGCGGCGCTCCTCGTCCATGATGCCGACCTTCAGCGTGTTCTCCGGCAGCGAGAGCATCTTCTCGACTTCGGCGAACAGGTCGCAGGTCAGCGTCACCTCGTCGGGACCGTGCATCTTCGGCTTGACGATATAGGCCGAGCCGGTGCGGCTGTTCTTGACCTTGGAACTACCCTTGAGGTCGTGGATCGCGAGCAGGCCGGCGACGGCGGCGTCCAGAATGCCTTCCGGGATCTCCTCGCCCTTCGCATCGAGCACGGCGTCGGTGAACATGTGATGGCCGACATTGCGCATCAACAGCAGGCTGCGGCCGTGCAGCTTCAGCTCGCTGCCGTCGGGCGTCTTGTAGACGCGGTCGGCATTGAGCGAGCGCGTCAGCGTCTTGCCGCCCTTCTCGAAATCGGCCGACAGCGTGCCGTTCATCAGGCCGAGGGTATTGCGATAGACCAGCACCTTGTCCTCGGCGTCGACGGCGGCAACCGAGTCTTCCATGTCGAGAATGGTCGAGACCGCCGACTCCAGGATCATGTCGGCGACGCCGGCCGGATCGTCCTTGCCGATGACGTTGCTGCGATCGATCTTGACCTCGACATGCATGCCGTTGTTGACGAGCAGGATCGCGGAAGGCTGGGCGGCGTCGCCCTGATAGCCGGCGAACTGGGCGCCGTTCTTCAGCGCGGTCGAATTGCCGCTCTTCAGCTTGACCGACAGCTGGCCCGCAATCACGCCGTAGGAGGTCACGTCGGTGTGGCTTCCGGTCGCGAGCGGCACAGCCGCGTCGAGGAACGCCTTCGCCTTCGCGATCACCTTGTCGCCGCGGGCCTTGTTGTAACCCTTGCCACTCTCACTCGGATCATGCGGGATCGCGTCGGTGCCGTAGAAGGCGTCGTACAGCGAACCCCAGCGCGCGTTGGCGGCGTTCAGCGCGTAGCGGGCGTTGGTCAGCGGCACCACCAGCTGCGGGCCGCAGATCTTGCCGATTTCCTCATCGACATTTGCTGTCTCGACCTTGTGGGTCGCGGGCTCGGGCAGCAAATAGCCGATTTCCTTGAGGAATGCGGTGTAGGCGTTGATGTCGAACGCCTTGCCCTTGTTGGCGCGGTGCCAGTCGTCGATCTTGGCCTGCAGCGTGTCGCGGACCGCGAGCAGCTCGCGGTTCTTCGGGCCGAGCTTCTGGAGGATGGCGGCAAGTCCTGCCCAGAACGCGTCGGACGCGACCCCGGTTTTCGGCGTCGCCTCCTTGGCGATGAAATCGAACAGGACAGGGGCGATCTTCAATCCATGGGCATCGACACGAGTCATGATGGGCTTTCTCAAAGAAACAGGGCGTTTAGGGGCTGTTTTCCAAGGAAATCAGCAGAAAACGTGCCAAAGGGCCGCGTTCACGGTCCTTTTTGCCCTAAAGCCATGGTTCTGAGAAGGCCCCTTTGTTGCCGCGTATGACGCCGTCATGGCCCGCTTCAAGCGGGGCATCCAGTACGCCGCGGCCCATCGGCTCAACAATTGCTGTCTCTGGAATACTGGATCGCCCGGACAAGCCGGGCGATGACAGGCGAACAGGGTCAGATATTCGCCGCGAGGTCGGTCGGTTCGTCGAACAGGACGCCGGTCGTGGCCAGCATCCGCTCGATCTCGTCGGTGGCCTCAGTAACCGAGCGGTTCGAGGTGTCGATGGTCAACTCGTTGCCGGTCGGCGGCTGATAATCGTTGCCGATGCCGGTGAAGCCCTGCAGCGTGCCGGCGCGAGCCTTGGCGTAATGACCCTTGGGATCGCGGGTCTCGCAGACCTCGGCCGGAGTGGCGACATAAATTTCGCGGAACGCGCTGTCGGCGATGCGGCGAGCTGCCGCACGATCGGCGGCCGCCGGCGAGACCGCGGCAACGATGGCGATATGGCCGTTGCGCGCGAGATGGGTCGCGACCTCGGCGAGGCGGCGGATGTTCTCAGTGCGATCCTGTGGCGAGAAGCCGAGATCGCTGTTGAGCCCGGCGCGGAAGGTGTCGCCGTCGAGCAGGATCGGCGAACCGCCATTGCCGAACAGGCGCCGTTCCAGCGCCCGCGCCAGTGTCGACTTGCCCGAACCGGGGAGGCCGGTCAGCCAGATCACCGCGCCATTGTGGTGGTAGCGCGCCGAGCGCTCGTCCGGCCGCAGCGCTGACTCCACCGGCACGATATCGACCGGCACCGCAGGCCGGCCGGCGTCGACCGACAGCACGAGGCCGCCGCCGGCGATGCGGCCGTTGACCTCGATCACGAGGCGGCCGGTACGCGGATTGTCGGTGTGGGGATCGGTCGCAACCGGCTGCGCCAGCGAGATGTCGATCTCGCCGACATGGTTGCGCGCGATCGCGCTATTCTCTTCGTTGGACAGCGCGCCTGGATCGATGGCTTTTTCGATCGCGACCACGGTGGCGCGGCTTTCCTTGGTGCCGAGCCGGATCAGGATCTGCTCGCCCTTGGTGAGCGGCTTGTCGTGCAGCCAGAAGATCCGCGCGCGGATGCGGCGGGTGTCGCGCGGGCTCTGCCCGCTGTGTCCGATGATGTCGCCGCGCTCGAGGAAGAGCTCGCGATCGAGCGTGATGCCGACCGAGCGCCCCGCGCCCTGTGGTCCCTGCACCGGCGTCACCGGCCAGCTCTCGACCGTCCTGATCTTCGCGATCTTGCCGGTGGGCATGATGACGATCTCGTCGCCCGCCTTCAGGCTGCCCGACTCGACGCGGCCCGCCACGATGCGGCGGTCGTCGAACTTGTAGATCGCCTGCACCGGCAGCCGCAGCGGCAGCTCCACCAGCGGCCGTGCCGGCTCGAGCGCATCGAGCGCATCGACCACGGTCGGTCCCTTGTACCAGTCGATCCGCGACGTGCGCTCGGCAACGCCGTCGCCGTCGCGCGCCGAGATCGGGATCACCGCCGAAGGGCGCACGCCGAGGCCGATCAGATGCGCGGAAATCTCGTCGCTGATCTCCTTGAAGCGGTCGGCACTGAACTCGACGCGGTCCATCTTGTTGACGACGACCGCGACCTGCTTCACGCCGAGCAGATGCAAGAGATAGCCGTGACGGCGGGTCTGGTCGCGCACGCCCTCAAGCGCGTCGATGATCAGCACAGCACCGTCGGCCTGCGAGGCGCCGGTGATCATGTTGCGCAAAAACTCTGCGTGGCCGGGCGCGTCGATCAGCACGACGTCGCGCGAGCGGGTCCGGAAGCGGATCTGGGTGGTGTCGATTGTGATGCCCTGGTCGCGCTCGGTCTGCAGCGCGTCGAGCAGGAACGACCACTCGAACGGCATGCCGCGCCGCGCGCTGACCGCCTTCAGCATTTCCAGCTTGCCGTCCGGCAGGCTGCCAGTCTCATGCAGCAGGCGTCCCACCAGCGTCGACTTGCCGTGATCGACATGGCCGACGATGACGATGCGCACTTGCGGCCGCGTCGTGCCGTTGGGCGTTGCCGAGATCGAGGCGGTGGGAAGGATCATGTTCATCGGAACGCTCGCACGAATTGGGAAGCCAGATGTTGCGTGTTGATCAGAGATAGCCGGCGACACGCAGCCGCTCGAACGCATCCTCGGTCTCGTGGTCGAGCGCGCGGCCGGCGCGCTCCGGGATCTTGGTGCCGTCGAGCTCGGTGAGGATCTCGTCGATATTGGATGCGGTCGAGGCGACAGGGTTGGTAATGTCCTGATCGCCCAGCGAGCGATAGCGCTTGCCGTCCTTGGCGAGATAGAGCGGGATGATCGGGATATTCTCGCGCTTGGTGTAAGCCCAGATGTCGGCCTCGGTCCAATGCAGGATCGGATGGATGCGCAAATGCGCGCCCTGCGGCGGCGAGGCGTTGAACTGGTCCCAGAACTCCGGCGGCTGGTCGCGGACGTCCCATCCGCCCTCGGTCCCGCGCGGCGAGAACACGCGCTCCTTGGCGCGCGTCGCCTCCTCGTCGCGGCGGATGCCGGCGATCAAGCCGTCAAAGCCGAACTTGTTGAGCGCGAGCTTCAGCCCTTCGGTCTTGCGCGCGGCGGAGCGCGCGGCCGGCGGCAGGGTCGGGTCGACGCTATCGATCGGCGGGCACGGCTCGACGCGCAGGTCGAGATCCCATTCCTTGCCGAAGCGATCGCGGAACGCATACATCTCCGGAAACTTCTTGCCGGTGTCGACGTGCAACGCCGGGAACGGGACGCGGCCGAAGAACGCCTTGCGTGCCAGCCAGATCATCACGTTGGAATCTTTGCCGAGCGACCACAGCAGCGCGAGCTTCTTCAGCCGGGCGAACGCCTCGCGCAAAATGTAGATGCTCTGCGCCTCCAGTTCGTCGAGATGGTCCATCGACGGAGGGGCCTGATTGGCCGGAATTCCCGGCACGGAAGATGCTTGTGCAAGGGCTGCGGAGCGTAATCCGGCGGCGGCGGAATCTTTGTCGAGAAGATGCATCTATCGGCCTTGGCCTGTGGAGGTGAAAATTCTAAAGTTGCGCTGCAATAGAGAAGAAATAATTTTCTCTTTGCTGGCCTTGATCGAGAGATAAATAGAAAATAATTTCAGTCAACCCCCAAGTTGGGGAAGCGAGTGTCTGATGCGATATCTGCCCGTGTTTCTGGATCTGCAAAGCGGCAAGGTGCTGCTCGTTGGAGCGGGCGACCTCGTGCGCGCCAAATTGCGGCTGCTCGCAGCCGCCGGCGCCGCAGTTCGTTGGTACGCGACCGACGGCGATCATGAGTTCGCCGGCATCGCCGCGGAGGATGCCGCGCGCGTCGAACGCGCGGGAGGCGATCCGCTCGCAGCCGATCTCTCCGATGTCATCGCCGTTCTCTGCGCCGGCGCAGGCGACGTCGGTGTTGCGATGTCGGTGCGCGCCAAGGCGATTGGCCTGCCGGTCAACGTGATGGACGACCTCGTGCATTCCACCTTCATCATGCCTGCGATCGTCGATCGCGGCGATGTCGTGGTCGCCGTCGGCACCGGCGGCACGTCGCCGGTGGTGGCGCGACGCATCCGCGAGCGCATCGAGGCGGTGCTGCCGGCGCGGATCGGCGATCTCGCCGGCTTCATCGGCCGCGTCCGCAAATCGATCCATGCGCGGATCGAAGAGTTTCCGCTGCGCCGCCGCTTTTGGGAGCGCATCGTCGATGGGCCGATCGGCGCGCTGGTGCTGGCCGGCCGCAACGACGAGGCCGAGCGGGCGCTGAACGCGATCACCGATCCCGCCGCATTCGCCGGTGCTGATACCGACGGCAAGGCCGTTGGCCATGTCACGCTGGTTGGCGCTGGTCCCGGTGATCCGGACCTGCTCACGGTGAAAGCGCTGCGCGCGCTGCAAGACGCTGACGTCGTGTTCTATGACGAACTCGTGTCGCCTGAAATTCTCGACCGCATCCGGCGCGATGCCACGCGGATCGCGGTCGGCCGCCGTGTCGGCAAGCCCGGCATCGGCCAGGACGCCATCAACCGCCTGATGATCGAGGCCGCGCAGTCGGGTCAGCGCGCGGTGCGGCTCAAGGGCGGCGATCCCTTTATCTTCGGCCGCGGCGGCGAGGAAATCGAGGCGCTGCGCGAGGCCGGCGTCGCCTATTCCATTGTTCCGGGTGTCTCCGCCGGTCTTGGCGCGGCCGCGCAATTCGAGGTGCCGCTGACCTTCCGGCACGAGGCACTGCGCGTCACCTTCCTCACCGCGCACAAGGCGCGCGATGCCGAAGTGGTCGACTGGTCGGTGTTGACCGACAAGAAGATGACCGTCGTCGTCTACATGGGCATGACCGCGGCGCCCGCTATCCGCGAAGGGATGCTGGCCGCGGGCCGCTCGCCGGAGACGCCGGTCGGCGTGTTCGCGCGCGTGACGCGGCCGGACACCAAGGCCGCGGTCGGCACGCTGGCGCGGCTGCCCGAGCTGGTCAAGCAGGTCGATGGCGGTCCCGCCATTCTCATCATTGGCGATGTGGTCGCGCATTCCGCGCCCTGGAGCCGATCCAACGTCACCCAACTGTTCTCCAACCAGATGTTCTCCGAACTGCTGAAAGCTGCCGAATGACCTCTCCGCTCGAACAGAAGAAAATCAGGATCACAGGCCCCTCGGTGGTGACCGCCAACCGCACTTGGGATGGCGCCGTCGTGTACCGGACCGCCAAACAAGGCTGGTCCACCGAACTCGCCGATTCCGCGGTCGTCAGCACCTCGGACGATGCGCGCGCGCTGCTGGCCGAAGCCACTGCCGACGACGTCGGCGCGGTCGGGCCCTATATCGCGCCGGTCGAGCTCAAGGACGGCGGCAAGGTCAAGCCGGGCAATCTCCGCGAACATATCCGCGCCAAGGGCGTCACCATCGATCTCCAGGTCCCCGCGTAAGGCGCGCCGGCGTAAGGTTCATCCATTATGTATGCATATGACGAACTCGACCGCACGCTGATCAACGAGCGTGTTTCGGAATTCCGCGACCAGGTGAAGCGCCGCCTTTCCGGCGAGCTCACCGAGGACGAATTCAAGATCCTGCGCCTGCAGAACGGCGTTTACCTGCAGCTGCACGCCTACATGTTCCGCGTCGCGATCCCCTACGGCACGCTGTCGTCGAAGCAGCTGCGCCGCTTCGCCCATGTCGCGCGCCGCTACGACCGCGGCTACGGCCACTTCACCACGCGGCAGAATATCCAGTTCAACTGGATCAAGCTCGCCGAGCTGCCGGATGCGCTGTCCGATCTCGCCGAGGTCGGCATCCACGCGATGCAGACCTCCGGCAACAACATGCGCAACGTCACCTCGGACCAGTGGGCCGGCGTCGCGCCGGGCGAGATCGAGGATCCGCGCATCTGGTCGGAGCTGATCCGCCAGCACACCACGCTGCATCCGGAATTCTCGTTCCTGCCGCGCAAGTTCAAGATCGCCATTACCGCTGCCGAGCACGATCGCGCCGCGATCAAAATCCACGACATCGGGCTGCGCCTGCACAAGAATGCCGACGGCGAGACCGGTTTCGAGGTGCTGGTTGGCGGCGGCCTCGGCCGCACCCCGTTCATCGCCAAGACCATCAAGCCGTTCGTCCCCGGCCGCGATATCCTGAGCTACATCGAGGCGATCCTGCGCGTCTACAACCAGTACGGCCGCCGCGACAACATCTACAAGGCGCGCATCAAGATCCTGGTGCACGAGCTCGGCATCGAGAAGTTCGCCAAGGAAGTCGACGAGGAGTGGAAGGCGATGGGCGATGTCGGGCTGACGCTCGACCACGCCGCCATCGAGGAGGTCCGCTCGCGCTTCGCCTATCCGGCCTACGAAAAGCTGCCGCACATGCCGGACGAACTGAAGCAGGCCGCCCATGACCCGCTGTTCGAGCGCTGGCGCAAGAACTCGGTGTCGCCGCACAAGGTGCAGGGCTATTCGATCGTGACGCTGTCGCTGAAGCCGGTCGGCGGTCCGCCCGGCGACGCCACCGCCGAGCAGATGGACGCGGTCGCCGACCTCGCCGACAAATATTCGTTCGGCGAGATCCGCGTCGGCCATGAGCAGAATCTGGCGCTGCCGCACGTCGCCAAGCGCGATCTGCCCCAGCTGTTCAAGGCGCTCGATCGGCTCGGCCTCGCGACGCCGAACGTCAATTTGGTGACCGACATCATCGCCTGCCCGGGGCTGGACTACTGCTCGCTGGCCAACGCGCGTTCGATCCCGATCGCGCAGGAGCTGACGCGGCGTTTCGCCAACCACGACACCGCCGGCCTGATCGGCCGGCTCCACATCAACATCTCCGGCTGCATCAATGCCTGCGGCCATCACCATGTCGGCCACATCGGCATTCTCGGCGTCGAGAAGAACGGTGAGGAATTCTACCAGATCACGATCGGCGGCCGCGCCGACGAGAACGCGCAGATGGGCACCTTGATCGGCCCGGCCGTTCCCTATGCGGAAGTCGCCGACGTCATCGAAGACATTGTCGAAGCCTATCTCGCGCTGCGCGACCGTCCCGAGGAATTGTTCGTCGATACGGTGAAGCGTCTGGGCGTCGAGCCTTTCAGGGAGCGGGTCTATGCCACTCGTTAAGCAGGGAAGAATCACGACCGATCTGTTCGTCCATGTCGCCGACGGCGCCGAACTGCCAGGCGACGGCGCGGTGCTGGTGACGGCCGAGCGCTTTCTCGCCGATCCGGAGGCGCTGCTGCGCCGGCCCGGCAAAACCGGCGTGGTCTGGCCGAACAACCGCAATCTCGAGGATCTCGTGCCGCATCTCGATCGTTTGGCCTCGGTCGCGCTGGTGTTCCCGACCTTCCGCGACGGCCGCGCCTACAGCCAGGCGCGGCTGTTGCGCGAGCGCTACGGCTATGACGGCGAGCTGCGCGCCACCGGGCAGATCCTGCGCGACCAGTTCGTGTTCATGACACGCGCCGGCTTCGACGCTTTCGAGGTGAAGAAGGACGCCGACGCCCATGCCTTTGCCGCGACCATGAAGCGCTATTCGGTGTTCTACCAACCGACCGGCGATGGCCGCGTCACCGCGCTCAACCGCCGCATGCAGTTGCGTCACTCGGAGAGCGCGGGCCAGTGAGCACGGTTGCACCAGAGCTCGCCGCAATGGTGCCGGGCGCATTGCCCGCCGCCGATGCGCTCGATCGCGCGCTGCGCACGGCATCGCCCGCCGAGGTGATCGCGGCCGCGCTGAAGGCGGTCGGCCGCGAGAAGCTGGCGCTGGTGTCGTCGTTCGGCACCGAGTCCGCCGCGCTGCTCAAGGTGATGGCGGACGTCGATCCGGCGATCCCGGTGGTCTTCCTCGACACCGGCTGGCTGTTCGAGGAAACGCTGGCCTATCGCGACACGCTGATCAAGACGCTCGGCCTCACCGATGTGCGCTCGATCAAGCCTGACGAGCAGGCGCTGTCGCGCCAGGATCCGGATCGCGAATTGTGGTTCACCGATCCCGATGCCTGCTGCCGCATCCGCAAGGTAGAGCCGCTGGCGCGTGCGCTAAAGCCGTTCGCCGGCTGGATCAACGGCCGCAAGCGTTTCCAGGGCGGCGCCCGTGCCGATATCCCCGTCGTCGAGGACGACGGGACCAGGCTGAAATTCAATCCGTTCGCCAATGTCTCCCGCGAGGAGATCGAGGCGATCTACACGCTCGGCAGACTGCCGCCGCATCCACTTGTCGCATCGGGATATCAGTCGGTCGGGTGTATGCCTTGCAGCAGCCGGTCCGCAGCCGGCGAGGATGCGCGCGACGGCCGCTGGCGTGGCCGGACGAAGACTGAGTGCGGCATCCACACGATGAAGATGTCGTAGAGCATGAAGCAGGGCGCTCAAGCGCGATGACGATTCATCGCGACTTGGCGACGCGACAAAGCCTTCGCAGTGCGGCAAGTTCGTAGCACAAGCGCGCTGCGCCGTTGAAAACAAAGAAAACCGGTTTCGTTGACTTAAGACCACTTCACCGTGAGTTATGTCTTGCGTGTTCCCTGACATTCTCAGGTTGAATGGAGACAGAAATGATCCGTCGTATGCTGCCGCTGGTCGCGGGATTGTTGTGGGCGAGCTCGGCCTTTGCGGCCGACTATTCGCTGCTCAACGTGTCCTACGATCCGACGCGCGAACTCTATGTCGATTTCAACAAGGCGTTTGCCGCAGCCTATCAGAAGGAAACCGGCAAGAGCGTCGAGATCAAGCAGTCGCATGGCGGCTCGGGCTCGCAGGCGCGCTCGGTGATCGACGGATTGCAGGCGGACATCGTGACGCTGGCGCTCGCCTATGACATCGATGCGATCGCGGGCAAGGGCCTTCTCGCCGCCGACTGGCAGAAGCGGCTGCCGCTCAACGCCTCGCCCTACACCTCGACCATCGTGTTCCTGGTCCGCAAGGGCAATCCCAAGGGCATCAAGGATTGGGATGATTTGATCAAACCCGGCGTCAGCGTGATCACGCCGAACCCGAAGACCTCAGGCGGCGCGCGCTGGAACTATCTGGCCGCCTGGGGCTACGCGCAGAAGAAGTTCGGCTCGGCCGACAAGGCGAAGAAGTTCGTCGCCGACCTCTACCAGAACGTGCCGGTGCTCGACACCGGTGCCCGCGGCTCGACCGTCACCTTCGTCGAGCGCGGCGTCGGCGACGTGCTGCTGGCGTGGGAGAACGAGGCCTTTCTGGCGCAACGCGAATTCGGCCAGGACAAGTTCGAGATCGTGGCGCCGGCGCAGTCGATACTCGCCGAGCCGCCGGTCGCCGTGGTTGACGCGGTCGCCGACAGGAAGGGCACCCGCGCGGTCGCCGAAGCCTATCTGAAGTATTGGTACACCAAGGAGGGCCAGGAGATCGCCGCGCGCAACTCCTACCGGCCGCGCGATCCCGAGATCGCCAAGGAGTACGAAAAATCCTTCGCCAAGGTTGAACTTTTCACCATCGACGACGTTTTTGGTGGTTGGACCAAGGCGCAGAAGGAGCACTTCGCTGAGGGCGGCATCTTTGATCAGATCTACAAGAACTGATCTCGCGCATGATCCGGAAAAGTGTGACGCGGTTTTCCGAAAAGATCATGCGCAAACAAGAATGTGAGGCGCGATCGGTCGCGCTTCTGGTCGAACAGGGGGAATTGTGAGCACAGCGGTAGCACGGCGCAGTACTCTGCCGGGGTTCGGTCTCACCATGGGACTGACCCTGACATGGCTCTCCGTTATCATCCTGATTCCGCTGGCGGCGCTGTTCCTCAAGACGTTCGAGCTCAGCCTCGATCAGTTCTGGGGCATCATTACCAGCCGCCGCACGCTGAATGCCCTGAAGATTTCGTTTGGGCTTTCGTTCGCAGCCGCATGCGTCAATCTGGTGATGGGCACCATCATCGTCTGGGCGCTGGTGCGCTATCGCTTTCCGGGCCGGCGGCTGTTTGACGCCATCGTCGACATTCCGTTCGCCTTGCCGACGGCGGTCGCCGGCGTCGCGCTGACGCAGCTGTTCGCCCAGAAGGGCTGGCTCGGCGCGCCGCTCGCCGAGCTCGGCATCAAGGTCGCGTTCACGCCGATCGGCATCTTCATCGCGATGATCTTCATCGGCATTCCCTTCGTGGTGCGCACGGTGCAGCCGGTGCTGATCGATCTCGATCCCGAGATCGAGGAAGCGGCGGCGAGCCTTGGCGCCAATCGCTGGCACACGGTGTTCCGCGTCATCCTGCCGAGCCTGATCCCGGCGCTGCTCACCGGCTTCGCGCTCGCCTTTGCCCGTGCCATCGGTGAATACGGATCGGTAATTTTCATCGCCGGCAATCTGCCCAATGTCTCCGAGATCGCACCGCTCTTGATCGTGATCAGGCTGTCCGAATTCCGTTATGCCGACGCCACCGCGATCGCGGTCGTGATGCTGGTGGCTTCGTTCCTGATCATCTTCCTGATCAACCGGCTGCAGCGCTGGGCGCAAGCCCGCATTCCCGTGCATTGAGGTCTCAAGATGTCGATGCAGACGGGATTGGCGACCTCGACCACGCAACTGCGGACCTACGTGCCCGCGACCGACGTCAGCGTTGCGGCTCCGGCGCCGCGGCTCGAGATCGCGCGTGCGGAGCCGGCCGCGGCGCAGCGCAACCTGCGCACCGAGCCGGGCCCGATCCGCTTCATCATCATTGCGCTCGCGATCACCTTCCTCAGCGTATTCGTGGTACTGCCGCTGGTCGTCGTGTTTGCGTCGGCCTTCTCGAAAGGCATTGGCGCATATCTGGCCGCGCTGGCCGAACCTGAAGCACTGGCCGCGATCAAGCTGACGGTGCTGATCGCCGCGATCTCGGTCGCGCTCAATCTCGTGTTCGGCGTGGTCGCAGCCTGGGCGATCTCGAAATTCGAATTCACCGGCAAGACCTTCCTGATCACGCTGATCGACCTGCCGTTCTCGGTCTCGCCCGTGATCTCAGGCCTGGTCTTCGTGCTGCTGTTCGGCGCGCAGGGCTATTTCGGGCCGTGGCTGCAGGCCCACAACGTCCACATCCTGTTCGCGGTGCCCGGCATCGCGCTGGCGACGATCTTCGTCACCTTTCCGTTCGTGGCGCGCGCGCTGATCCCGCTGATGCAGGAGCAGGGCACCCAGGAAGAGGAGGCGGCGATCTCGCTCGGCGCGTCCGGCCTGCAGACCTTCTTCCGCGTCACGCTGCCCAATATCAAATGGGGCCTGCTCTACGGCGTCCTGCTCTGCAACGCGCGCGCGATGGGCGAGTTCGGCGCGGTATCCGTCGTCTCCGGCCACATCCGCGGCGAGACCAACACGATGCCGCTGCTGGTCGAGATCCTCTACAACGAATATCAGTTTGTCGCGTCGTTCGCGATCGCGTCGCTGCTTGCGATGCTGGCGTTGATCACGCTGGTGGCGAAGACCGTTCTCGAGCGGCAGCTGGACGAGCCAGAGGTGCCCGATGGCGATTGAAGTCAAGAATATCGTAAAGACGTTCGGCAGCTTTGCCGCGCTGGACAATGTCGATCTCAAGGTCGCCGACGGCGAGCTGCTGGCGCTGCTCGGTCCGTCCGGCTCCGGCAAGACGACGCTGCTGCGGATCATCGCGGGGCTGGACTGGCCTGACTCGGGCGAGGTCGCGATCGACGGCGAGAATGCGCTCTCGCGCGGCGCGAGCGAGCGTCAGGTCGGCTTCGTGTTCCAGCACTACGCGCTGTTCCGCCACATGACGGTATTCGAGAACGTCGCGTTCGGCCTGCGCGTGCAGCCGCGCGCGATCCGCAAGGACGAGGCGACGATCCGCGCCCGCGTCAAGAACTTGCTCGATCTGGTGCAGCTCGACTGGCTGGCCAACCGTTATCCCAGCCAATTGTCCGGCGGCCAGCGCCAGCGCATAGCCTTGGCGCGTGCGCTTGCGATCGAGCCGCGCATCCTGCTGCTCGACGAGCCGTTCGGCGCGCTCGATGCCAAGGTGCGCAAGGAGCTCCGGCAATGGCTGCGCTCGCTGCACAACGAGATTCACGTCACCTCGATCTTCGTCACCCACGACCAGGAGGAGGCGCTCGAAGTCGCCAACCGCGTCGTGGTCATGGACAAGGGAAAGATCGAGCAGATCGGCTCGCCCGGCGAGGTCTATGACAATCCGGCGACCGCGTTCGTGCACGGCTTCATCGGCGAATCCATCGTGCTTCCGGTCGATATTGCCGGGAATGCGGTGCGGCTGGATGGCCGTCCTCTGAACATTCCGGCGTTGGGTGCGGCGTCCGGCGCGGCAAAGCTGTTCGTCCGCCGCCACGACATGGCGGTCGGTCCGGCGGGAACCGGCGTGCTGGAAGGCGCCATCCGGCATGTCCGTTCCTTCGGTCCGATCCAGCGCGCCGAGGTGACCCTGTCGGCCGGTGAGGGCAAGACCGTGATCGAGATCGACGCGCCGCGCGACCGTGAGCTGCAGGCCGGCGAAATCGTCTCGCTGCAGCCCCGCCGCTACCGGATTTTTGCAGTCCAGGAATAGGGGCCCAACCGCAGGAGCGCTTTCCGAACCTCCCCTTGGAGGAGGGAGGTCGCTTTGCTCGCCGGAGCAAGCGGGCGGGGATCCTGCCTCCATAACAACCGCAGTTGCCCGTGGCCGTCCTCCATCCCGACCTGCTGCCTTTGAGGGGGGAAGGAGAAGCAGGCGATCGCCGGAGCCGGGCGGCCTGTATGAAGCGCTGCCGTGACCGGCAAACAGTACGCGCCTAACGGGCCTTGACGGGCCGGTTGCCGTGGCTGTCCTGAGGTACGCCCCGCTGCAGCGACATGTGGGAATGAATGCCGAGCCAATGTCCGTCGGCGTGACGCGCGAGGATGATGGTCGCCCGCCCGGGCCGATCGAACCGGCTTCCGTCTGCATGGAAACCGGTGCTTGTCCAGGGCGTGATCACCGTCGCCATGTTGCCGTCGGCGCTGACCAGCACAACCGTGTTGTCGAGGTCGAAGGCGAAGTCCGCTGTGCGAGGCCAGACATTGTCCCATTGCGTCTCGGTCCAGCGCGTGCGGCCGCGGATGAGTTCCTGGTAGGTGCCAAAAGAGATGATGTCGGGATGCCAGAACAGACGGGCAGCAGCATAATCCACGGCCCTGACGCAGGCGGCGAACCGCTCGAGCCAATCGAAGATCGATTGGGTCGTCGTCGAATCGGCGATCGGCAGGGCTGTTTCCTGGCTCATGAACTTCCTCAACCCGACGGCTAGGTTGGGCCGACCGAGCCAGAAACGCACAATGGTGTCAACGGGATGGTCGAAGACCGGATGCGGCCGGCGGGTCGCGTCGCGCACCGTTAAGCAATGACGGCATTTGGCGGCCAAAAGTTAGCCCCTGTTCACCATTCAGCCACGGTTGGTATGCAACAACGGCGCGCCAACTTTGGGGGTTCTCACTAGTGAAACGGACGACGGTCGCCCTGTTCGGGCTTCTGGTGCTTGCCGGCTGCGCCGCGGACACCAAAATCCCGGAACAACCGGCGATGTATCTGGATATGGCGCAGGCCGGCGCGGTGCTGGACGCCCAGGCCGCCGCGATCATGTTCTCGCAATACCGCCAGAACAACGGCCTCGGCACCGTGGTGGTCGACCCTGACCTGACGAGGCTCGCCGAACAGCAGTCACAGGCGATGGCCGCCCGCAACAAGATGGACCATGACGTGAAGGCTCCGCTCGGCAAACGGCTGGAGGCCGGGGGCTATCCCGCGACCGTGGCGGTCGAGAATATCTCGGCCGGCTATCACACGCTGGCGGAAGCCTTTTCGGGTTGGCGCGATTCACCGCCGCACAAGGCCAATATGCTCAAGGGCGGTGTCACAAAAATGGGCATCGCGGCCGTCTATGCTCCCAACACCAAGTACAAGGTGTTCTGGACGCTTATTCTTGCGGCAACCTGATTTCGATAAATTCCGCGTGATCTTGCATGATCCGGAAAAGTGTGAAGCGGTTTTCCGAGAAGATCATGCTCAAACAAAGAGCTACCCATCTCGCTGATTGACGCCGCGGCGAACAGCCGCCACGGTGCTCCTCAAGTCATTTCCGACCGAACGGTAACGAATGGATACTTCGGATTCCGCGCCGGCTTCGACGCCCGCGCTAGCGCAGCGGGTGCTGGTTCTTCAGGGCGGCGGCGCGCTGGGCTCCTATCAGGCCGGCGCCTTCCAGGCGCTCTGTCACGCGGGCTTCGAGCCGGAATGGATCGCCGGCATCTCGATCGGCGCCATCAATGCCGCGATCATCGCCGGCAACGAGCCGGACAAGCGCGTGCCGCGGCTGAAGGAATTCTGGGAGATGGTGTCGGCGCCGGTGCCGTGGAATCCGATCTCCAAGCATGAGCGCGCCCGTTCGCTGTTCAACGAAACCAGCGCCGCCATCATCGCAACCTTCGGCGTGCCCGGCTTCTTCACGCCGCGGATTCCGCCGGCGCCGCTGTGGCCGCCCGGCAGCTCGCAATCGTTGAGTTATTACGACACGGCGCCCCTGAAGAAGACGCTGGAGCGGCTGGTTGACTTTGACCGGATCAACGATCTGAAGACGCGGCTGTCGGTCGGCGCGGTCGGTGTCACCTCGGGCAATTTCCGCTATTTCGACAATTACGAGTTCAAGAAGCTCGGCAAGAAGATCGGCCCCGAGCACATCATGGCTTCTGGCGCGCTGCCGCCGGGCTTTCCCGCCGTCGTGATCGAGGGCGAGCATTACTGGGACGGCGGCATCGCCTCCAACACCCCGCTCGACTTCGTGCTCGACGAGGAGACCAACCGGGATCTCCTGATTTTCCAGGTCGACCTGTTCAGCGCGCGCGGGCCGTTGCCGGAGACGCTGCTGGAGGCCGCGGAGCGCGAAAAGGACATCCGCTATTCGAGCCGGACGCGGATGAACACCGACAAGAACAAGCAGATCCACAACGCCCGCATGGCGGTGCGCGACCTGATCGGCAAGCTGCCCGATTACTTGCAGAACGATCCGTCGGTCGAATTGCTGCGCAAGGCTTCCAGGGAAAACACCGTCACGGTGGTGCACCTGATCTACAAGAGCAAGAACTACGAGTCCTCGTCGAAGGACTACGACTTCTCCCATGTCGGGATGGTCGAGCACTGGGGCGCAGGCGTTCGCGACGTGCATTTGTCGATGCGTCACAAAGAATGGCTAGAACGGCCTCAGTCCGGGGAAACCATGGTGACATACGACCTCACGGGGGACGAACCCACGCCCCCTGCAAGCAAATAGGAGCGAACGATAATGGGTACGTTGACAGGCAAGACCGCCGTTGTGACCGGCTCGACCAGCGGCATCGGATTGGCTTATGCGCGCGCCTTCGCCGGCGCCGGCGCCAATGTCGTCATCAACGGCATGGGTGTGCCGGCCGACATCGAGAAGGAGCGTTCCGGCATCGAGACCGACTTCAAGGTCAAGGCGGCCTATTCGCCGGCCGACATGACCAAACCGGCCGAGATCGCCGACATGATCGCGCTCGGTGAAAAGACCTTCGGCTCGGTCGATATCCTGGTCAACAATGCCGGCATCCAGTTCGTGTCGCCGATCGAGGAATTCCCGCCGGAGAAGTGGGAAGCGATCATCGCGATCAATCTGTCGTCGGCGTTCTACGGCATCCGTGCCGCAGTGCCGGGCATGAAGAAGCGCGGCTGGGGCCGTATCATCAACACGGCGTCCGCGCATTCGCTGGTCGCGTCGCCGTTCAAGTCGGCCTATGTCTCGGCCAAGCATGGCATCGCCGGCCTTACCAAGACCGCGGCGCTGGAACTCGCGCAGTTCAAGATCACCTGCAACTGCATCAGCCCTGGCTATGTCTGGACGCCGCTGGTCGAGCACCAGATTCCGGAGACCATGAAGGCGCGCAACATGACCAAGGAGCAGGTCATCAAGGACGTGCTGCTCGCCGCCCAGCCGACCAAGGAGTTCGTCACCTCGGAGCAGGTCGCAGCGCTGGCGCTGTTCCTGTGCGGCGACGATGCCGCACAGATCACCGGCGCCAATCTCTCGATCGACGGCGGCTGGACCGCGGAGTAGCGCGCGTCATTGAGTTCGGTGTTCGTCATGGCCGGGCTTGTCCCGGCCATCCACGTCTTTGGTGCCGATGGATTCTGAAGACGTGGATGCCCGGGACGAGTCCGGGCATGACGCGGGCAAGACCGAGGCTATTTCCCGAACGCCAGCACGTGCAGCCCGAGGCGCGAG
Organism: Bradyrhizobium sp. I1.14.4; assembly: GCF_050435825.1. Taxonomy (NCBI): domain Bacteria; kingdom Pseudomonadati; phylum Pseudomonadota; class Alphaproteobacteria; order Hyphomicrobiales; family Nitrobacteraceae; genus Bradyrhizobium; species Bradyrhizobium sp. I1.14.4. The sequence continues at coordinate 473,977 of NZ_JBNDLA010000004.1, forward strand.
CGCACCACATAGAACAACAGGATCGTCTCGAAGATCAGCGACAGCGAGGTCGACGCGGCGGCGCCCATGCCGCCATAGCGCGGGACGAGCGCGATGCAGAGTCCGACATTCATGAAGAACGACACCGCATAAGCCGTTGCGCAGATACTCTGGTGTCCCAGCATGTTCAACAGGCGCTCGACCGGCCCGATCGCCGAGCGCACCACAAGCCCGATCGCGGCGACGAACATGATGCTGTAGCCGTCGACGAATTTCGGGCCGAACAGCCACAATAGCGGCTTGCCGAACGCGAGCAGGGCGATGGTCGCAAATAGCGAGGGCCAGAACGTCCAGCTGATGGCGTGCGCGACATAGGCCGACAGCCGGTCCTTGTCGCCGAGCGCATTGTACTCGGCGAAGCGGTGCGCCGTGGTCGCCGACATCGCGTAGTGCACGAACGACACCAGCGCCAGCGTCTTCACCACCGCGAAATAGATGCCGACCTCCTCGGAGGAGCGGAATTGCTGCAGCATCAGCACGTCGGTGTAGCCGAGCAGCAGGTAGAAGCTCTCGACCAGCATGATCGGCAGCGAGATCGCGAACCAGCCCTTGACGTCGTAGGTCTTCTCGCCCGGGCCGATATGGGCGGCGAGGCGGCGGTTCAGCACGATCATCTGGCCGATCGCCGCGATGTACACTGCCGCGGCGCTCGCGATCATCGCAGCCGTCGCGCCGAGATTGAGGCCGAGCGCCAGCGCGCCGGCGGTTAGCGCGATGATCAGTCCCTGCCGCACGATGAACTGCGGCATCAGGCCGAGCTGCATCCAGTCGTGCGCGCGCGAGATGCCGTCCTGGGTGTTGGCGACCACGAAGGGCGGCAATGTCAGGCAGCCGACATAGAGCGGCACGACCGCATTCGGATCGATCCAGGGCGAGGCGAGGTGGATCACGCCGGCGAGCAGCATCGCGACCGTGCTGGACGCCGCAAGCACCATCCAGCGGCCGCCGGAGAGGAAGCCGCGCAGCGCGGCGAGGTTGCCGCGCGCGCGATATTCCGGAATGATCTTCTGCGCGGACGGCGCGATGCCGAAATCCATGGTGCTCCCGAGCAGCAGCACCCAGGTCCAGACATAGACATAGATGCCGTAGTCGGAGCCGCTCATCCAGCGCGCCAGCAGGATCTGCGCGAGATAGGCGATGGCGGCGCTGATGACGCGGATGACGAAGATGGTGCCGGCGAGGCGGTTGGTGACCGACGCCTCCTTGGTGCCGCCGAGCGCGCGCGCGGCGAGGCCGCGCAGGCGTGCGGCCGGGCCCGATGGCGCAGGCGTTGCGGATTGTGTCTCCATCACTGCCAAAGCGGAAAATTCCTAAAGCGCCGCTAGGCGGCAATGGCCCCCGATCTATCAACGAAACGTTAAGATTGGGTTGGACGGGCCGACCCGGGCAGGTCCAGCCAAGGAACTTCCGACGCGCTGGTCGCACATCTGGCAGGCACGCGATCGCGCGCGTTCCCGGCGCCGGCGTCAGTTCAAACTGATATTGAATTCGTAGCTTTTGTCGCCGCCGACCAGCGTCAGCTTCAGCGCGGCGCCGTCCGCCTTGGCGCCGGGCGGCAGGCCGTCGAGTTCGAAGCTGAAACGCTTCACGCCCGGCGGCGCGTGCTCGACGAGCTTGGGCACCGGCAGCGCCCAGTCGGGCGTCGGCCCCTCGACGAACAGGCTGAGATCCTTGACCTCGGGCGCGGTGACATCGACCAGCACGTTGTTGCCGTCGCGCTTGACGTCGCGGATCGTGAACGGGGTGGGGTCGCCGATATTGGCGGGCTTCGGCACCGCGTTGAGCGCTTCCGACAGCGCCGCGTCCTGGGTCGAGGCCACGCTCGCGAACCCAAGCTCGGCCTTTGCTTCCACCGGCACGCACAGCTTCTCGCAGACCGCGTAGCTGATGTCGGCGCGCAACACCAGCGGCTTGTCGGGATTTTTCGCGACGATGCGCAGCGGCAGCACCACCTGGTGCTTGTAGCCGAGCGAGGTGCCGCCGGCGCCGTCGTCGAACCGGCGCGGCGCCGGCCACATCACCGTGACCGCATCGACATTATCCGACTTGGAGAAATCGAACCGCGGCGGCACGCCGGAATCGCCGGGTGTGCGCCAGTAGGTCTTCCAGCCGTCCTGCAACTGGAAGGCGATGCCGCCGAGCAGCACCGCGCCACTGCGCGATCCCGCGAGCAGCCTGACCGCGGAATGCGTGTCCTGCTGCCACGGCGAGGCGTCGTCGGCGCGGGCCTGCGTTGCCATCAATGCGACGGATAATATGGCGGTAACGCCAAATGCGGCACGCACGGGAACTGTGACGATCATGAGACGTCTTTACCTGCAACTTTCGGTGCAAACCATTGAATTGCTTGTGATGCATCGCCGCACCGCGGCCGATGGTTGATTGACAGAACGGCCACCCAATATCAGGATGCCAAATCAGCAGGAAAGGCCTTTGCGGATGCGCCCTGAAGGCAAAACAGGCAAGACTCGCAAGACCGCCGCCGGCAGAAGCCCGGCCGTCGGTCCCCATGCCACCGAAGATGGCTATCTCGATGGCCAGATGCTGATCGCGATGCCTGTCATGAATGACCCGCGGTTCGAGCGCTCCGTGATTTACATGTGCGCCCATTCGTCGGAGGGCGCGATGGGCATCATCGTCAATCGCCCGGCCGGCAGCATCGACTTCCCCGGCCTTCTGGTGCAGCTCGACATCATCGAGAAGTCGGACCAGATCCAGCTGCCCGAGAATGCCGAGATGATGAAGGTGATGAAGGGCGGCCCGGTCGACACCGGCCGCGGCTTCGTGCTGCATTCCAGCGACTTCTACATTCAGGACGCAACGCTGAACATCGACGACGGCATCTCGCTTACCGCGACCGTCGACATTCTGAAGGCGATCGCCAAGGGCGCCGGGCCCAAGCACGCCATCCTCGCGCTCGGCTATGCCGGCTGGGCGCCGGGCCAGCTCGAGAACGAGATCCAGCACAATGGCTGGCTGCATTGCGATGCCGATCCGGAGCTGATCTTCGGCACCGACGTCGACGAGAAATACGCGCGTGCGTTGCGCAAGATCGGCATCGAGGCCGGCATGCTCTCCAACGACGCGGGCCACGCGTAGCGCCACACCCACGGTGTCGTCCCTGCGAAAGCAGGGACCCATATGTGGACGGCCCCCGTGGCACAAGAGCTTTTTGAGTAGATCGGATCGCTTGCATCCATATGTCCGGCCTGTTGATGCGACGGTTA